>SYKU01000056.1 GCA_005808865.1 Acidobacteriota bacterium | reverse complement strand
TTGGGTGGCCTCCATGCGGTTGGCTTGCGAAGCTCGCGACTCCGCAAAGTTTCAGTTTCACCCCATGATAACGGGGTCCCCAAATGGTTGGCTCTCAATTCACTTTGCCGAGACGCCTCCTACAGCGCATAGCTCAGGTGCCACAACACCCGCCGAAGACATTGAGGTACTTCAAGCGGTGTCCTTTCAATGCGGCATAGTCTCGACCAAGCTCCTCCGGGTTGCCGGCATCCAGTTCCGGTGATTCGTTTAACTCTGCATGGCTCATGCTGGACGCGTTGGCACGAAGCCCGCGGATGCGCTCTATCCACGGTTCGTTTCCTCCGACGACGCCGCTGAAGTGGGAGGGATGGGCACAGTTGATCATGAAATAGGACGGGTAGCCGGAGGTCGCATCGTCAACTTGACTAACTGCGTCGCCAAGGGATTGGCCCGTCGGGAGCTTTCCGTCAGTCTCGACCGTAAAGGAAATGACCACAGGCAAGGCCGCGCTCCGGGCCGCACCGGTAAGACCTATGGCTTCTTCCGTGTAGCTCATGGTGATGGCCGTTACCAGATCGACGGCGGTGCCTGCGAATGTCTCGACCTGTAAGGCATGGTAGTTCTCCGCTTGCATGTCAGACATCACGTTGCCGGGCACATACCCATCCCCACGAGGTCCGACGCAGCCGCTAATGACGATTGGTGTGTGAGAGGTTTCGAACTCGTCTCGGATCTCCTCAAGTAGCCGAACGCTCTTCCTGTTTACCTCTGCGAGTGCCTCTCTAGAATATCCGAGCTTGTCGCCCCAATCTGAGCTGGCTCTCCATGTGGGCGTTTCGAGCACGAGACCAGTGAGATGCTTTTGGGCCAATTCCGCATAGGTGCGAAAGTACTTTCTCAGTGCCCCTTCGCCCTGTGGCGTATTGAACAAGTGGAAGGCCGCGAAATGAGGCATGTCTAGGCCTTCAAGGAAGATTAGGGTGGTCTCAATTCCTCCATCTGTTAAAAAGAAATCGCCTCGCATCTGAGGCAACGCGTGCCGATACTTCGCCATGTAGCATCCCTCGCTGGCTTCATGATCAAGTCTATCCCACATCAGATGGGCGCGAACTCGGCCACTCGGAAGATGTGGCCTCGCCCGCCATTGTGGCCGGATTACGCGCTACTCGTACAAAGCTCGGATTTGGGCGATGCGGGCGGGAAGTCCCGTTCTGGGAAATTTCCTTTTGGGCCTACCAAGCGGACCGCGGCACCATGCGGAAACCGTTTTCTCCCGAACGGCGTAGGGTGGACCGACGCCCCTCGCACACGTCCAACCCAGGATCGCTCGCCCCTTGGCGGCTAGATCGGCACAGGGGCGGCGGTCACCCGCCGACTCCTGCCACACCACCGTGCGTACAGTCAAGTATATTCTTGCCCTACCGGCAGTTCGCTGGTGGCCATGATGGCTTGAGTTGGCGAGGTACTTTAGCTGGCGGCCTGATTGCGCTCTTGGGCTCGAAGTAGGTTCCTAAGGGCTGTTGTTTCCCTGGCTTTCCGAGACCGTGAGGAATTGAAGCTCTCACAAAACGGCGTAGGGTGGACCGACGCCCCTCTCAGACGTCCAACCAGGATCGCTCGCCCCCTGGCGACTATCGTTACTCTGTCCTAACGGAGGTACCAAACTGATCGGCTTCCACCAAGACTAAGCCAGGGAGGCTTTCGTTGCCTTCTGCTCAAAGGACTGGCCTCTGCCTGCGGGCGTATGCCTCCGGTCTGGCGTCAGCGGGGCGTATCGAGAATCACTTGGATGGCCGACCTCGACTGGTCCTCCGGCGGCAGCACCATGAGGAACTGTTGCCCGTCCGGCGAAGCCAGAAACCGGTTCCGCCGCTGCTCGCCCAGGATTTTCTCAAACAGCGGCTTGGGTGTACCCGCGTCGAACTCCGGCCCCGCGGTGGAAACATCGACGGACGTGAGCCTATCTCCGCGGATGTAGAACAACTCCTTGCCGTCACGGCGCCACTCGGGTTCGGTGCCGCCGTCCGTCGAAACGAGCCACTTGCGGCCGCCGCCGGCGCCGGCCGGGTCGAACCCCCTCACATAGATCTCGCTCCTGCCCGACTCATTCGAGCAATACGCGATCCACCGGCCATTAGGCGAAACCCGCGCCATGTCCTCGCGAAACCGGGAAGGAAACAGCGGCGTCACACCACGGCCGGCCGAGAGGGCAAGCAACTTAAGATCGACATTCTGCTGCGTATCTTCGTTGAACAGCAGGTACTTCCCGTCCGGCGTCCATTGCTCGACATTTTTCAGTCCATCGCCACTGCTGATCTGTTCCGGCTCACCCGCGCCAATCGCGTCGAGGATGTAGACCTCGCGCTGCCCCTGTTTCCTGGACGCGGTAAATGCGATGCGCCTGCCATCCGGCGACCAGGCGGGATTCAATTCGTCCCCAGGATCCGACGTCAATCGCGTCGAAGTCCCTCGCTTGAGATCGTAGACCCAAATGTCGCGTTTGCCCACCCGCGGATCCTCCACGGACACAGCTAGCCAACGCCCATCTGGGGAAAGCGCGGGATTGGAGTAACCGCCGAGTTCGCCCGTCACGGCCACGCGTTGTCCTGACCGGTCAAACCAAACCATCTGGCGTTCTTGGGCCGTTGTTCCGGTTCGATAGGCAATCACTCCGTTCCACGAGCCGAAGAAGCTGGCTCCGGCCGTGTCAGTGCCGAAGGTGAACAAACCGCCGGCAAGCTGCGTTGGTTGGCCGTCCCAAGCGAGCTTGGAGGTGCTGAACGGCCGGGTGAACAGGATGGCTCCCTGGTTGTACAGCAGCCAGCCAGGCCGGTCCGGCACGATCTTGGAGTCGCCCTGCAGAAGGCGTTTCGGTTCGACGCCGGCCAAGGGAAGCACGAACACTGCCGCGCTTGCCTGATCGCCCGAGTTGGCGTTGAAGACCAGATGCCTGCCGTCGGGAAGGAACGCAGGCCAATAGGCGAACCACGATCCGGTGACCGGGATCGGCGCGGGTGAACCGCCACTGGCGGCGACGCGCATTAGCTTGCCGGAGTTGCCGAAAACGATCACGTCGTCCTGGTTCCACGTGCCGCCACCGAAGTTCAGGCCAACGTCGGTAACTGGTGCTGGTGAACCGCCGTCCAGGTTGACAGCCCAAAGTTTGCGGTCGTCTCCGAGATACCCAATCCTGCGGCTGTCTGGAGCCCAGAACGGCAGCACGCCACCCTCTGCTCCGGGGATGGGGCGGGCCTCGGCCGAGTCCAAATTCCGAATCCACAATTGAGGTTTGCGTCCTGGACTGTGGCCAGAGAACACGATGCGGCGGCCGTCCGGCGATGGCGTGGGGATGTCGATCCGAAGAAGCTGCGTCTTGGCGGGAGGAAGGAATTCGAGCCGTACCTGTCCGGGCACCAGGAGTTTCGCTTCCCTGCCGTTGAAGAGGAGGACTCCGCCAAGAGCCGCCAGCGATGCTCCCGCCACCGCCCACGACGCCCAACGCATCCAGCTTTTCTGCCGCGGAGCCGTGGGTTCAGTCACGACGGCCGGCGCCGTTCCGCCGCTCGAAGCAATCCACTGGAGCTCGCTCATCAAGTCGCGCGCAGTCTGCCAGCGCTGTTCGGGTTGCTTCGCCATGCACTTTCGCACGACCCGGTCGAGCGCCGGAGAGGCGACCACCTGCGTCTGCGAAACCGGCGGCGGTTCGGTCGACATGACCGCGGTGATAATGCTGGCCTGATTGTCTCCGGTGAAGGCGCGCTTGCCAGTCAGCATTTCGTGGATGACCGCGCCTGCCGCGAAAATGTCGCCCCGCGCGTCACCATCCTTGCCCCCCAGCCGCTCTGGCGCCATGTACGCAAGCGTTCCGACGATCGAGCCCACAATTGTCAGATTGTTCGTCAGCGTCGCGTCGCTCGCGGCGATTGACGGAGAGGCGACCGCTTTCGCCAGGCCGAAATCGAGCAGCTTGGCGCCCGCGCTTGTCAACATCACGTTACCGGGCTTGAGATCGCGGTGAATGAGGCCCTTCTGATGCGCCTGATCAAGCGCACCAGCGATCTGAATCGCCGCTTCAAGCGCTTCGTGGAGGGGCATCGGGCCCCGCGCGATCCGGCGGTCGAGCGGCTCGCCTTCCAGATACTCCATCACGAGGTACGCGATCCCGTCTTGATCGCCCACATCGTACAGCGCACAAATGTGCGGGTGATTCAGCATCGATATCAATCGGGCTTCGCGTTCGAAGCGCTGCCGCATGGCGAGCTGCTCGGCAAATCGTGCGGGGAGAACCTTAATGGCCACGTCCCGCTCCAGCCGGGAATCGCGCGCCTTGTAAACTTCGCCCATGCCGCCTGCGCCGATCATGGAGGTGAGGGAATATGGGCCAAATCGCGTGCCGGGGGCGAGTGGCATAGTCGAACCATTGTAGCGCACGCGTTTTTTTTGGACCTAGGATTCCGGGCCGGAATCCGGCCTTAGATAATGCGAAAGGAAATGCCAATGCGGAACGTGTGTCTGCTTGCTTTCATGCTTCCGGTTCTTTACGCTCAGGACGGAGCCGCGATCTATAAAAAGCGCTACGCCTCCTGTCACGGACGCAAAAGTTCGAAACGCCGCGGAGGCAAACGCTTGCGGCACGGCTCCGCGTTATCCAAGCTGCATGATTTGCCTGAGGCCACCCTCAAGTGCAGCCAACTCGTCCGCTGTGACTTGGCCCAGTCGACTACGCAGGCGTTCCTTTGCCACTGCCCGGATTCGGTCGCTGACCGCCACTGCAGGGCGCCCTTCGCAGGAGATCGGGATCAGGATCGGGGGGCTGGCCTTCGGCGAACTCGACAGCGGTACAACGATTACCGTCCTTCGCTTCTGATTTAAAACCTTCACTGAAATCACAACGCAGGGGCGTGTCTTACGAATCTCCGACCCGAGCGTGGGATCGAGCGCCACCCACCAGATCTCGCCACGCTCCGGGATCACTTCCATGGTTCCGCCATCCCGTCGCGAATTCCGTCAAACTCCTTCTCGATTTCGGCCACATCCAGATCCTGATTCGCAATATCGCAGGCGCGAATTAACTCGAGGTCGCGCGCTTCCAGTCGTGCAGCCAAGGCCTCACTTACGAAACGCGAACGGTCTCGTGAGGCAACTCTGCGCAGAAGCTGCACGGCCAACGGCTCGGGTACGCTGAAGGTCATTTTCCTCGTTGCCATAATTCCATAATACCCAGAACGCCAGAATAGGAGGGCTTACGGCACGATCATGTCTTGCCTGCACGCCGAGTGTCTTATCCTGAAATCCGAAGTTTGACACTTAAACCAATTATTTTAAGCGGCTTGCAGGCTGGAAAGCCAACTTCGCCGAAGTTGGCTTTCCACAGCGTAAACCATTCAAAATACGTCGGATAGTCTTTGAAATGATTGCAACTTCGGATTTCAGGCTTATACAACCGCAAGAGATTGCGATTGGATTCGAACTCCGCGCCACCACGGGCATCAATCGACATGATAGCGGCCGAAATTTGAGACAAGCCAGAATTTGCAGCAGAGCCTGATGGGTTGCGGCTCGATGCGGAAGCGGAGCGCATCGCGGCACTGGGCCCGCAGCCGCGTGAGACGCATGTGGAGACCGAGTTGCCGTGCGGGGATCTGGCAGAAGGGCGTTGAAAAGCCGGTGATTGGACGAGACTCACACAGGCCCTTGACATCGGCGCAGAACTTTGCCAGAATCGCATCCAGTCCGAAAATCTGGTGGTATAGAGGGGTCCAGTGATGACGTTACGATTCGTGTCTCGCCTGCTATTGGTCTTGGCGCTCGCGGCGATTGTTGCTCCGGCGCAGGAAATTACCGGGTCGATTACCGGCACTGTGAGCGACAACACCGGGTCCGTGGTTCCGGCTGCGAATATAGTGGCCACGAATCTGGACACGGCGGCGGAGTACCGCGCGGCCTCTAACGACGCGGGGGAATTCCTGCTGCCGCTGCTGCGCGCCGGGCGCTACCGCGTCACGGTGGAGCACAGCGGTTTCCAGAGGTATCTGGTCGATGCAATGCGGGTCAACACATCCGAGCGTCTGCGTCTGGACGTTAAGCTGACCGTCGGCGCGGTGACCGAAACGGTCTCGGTGACGGCCGTCGCGCCGCTGCTGCAGAGCGAACAGGCGACGATCGGGCACGTCGTGGAAGGGCGCACGATCACCTCGATTCCGCTAGCCACACGAAACTTCACGCAGATCCTGGGTATCTCGGCGGGCGTGGTGGGCGCGATCATGAACGCCGACAACCGCGGCACAGGCAGCGACAGCGTCAGCGTCAACGGCGCGCGCCGGGGCAGCAACAACCTGCTGGTGGACGGCGTTCCCACCACCAACCAGTTGAACAACGCTCCGGATGGCGACGGCACGCCCAGCATCGAGTTTCTGAGTGAGTTCAAGGTCCTCACCAGCCTTTACAGCGCGGAGTTCGGCCGCAATTCCGGATCGGTCATCAACGTGACTACTCGCAGCGGAACCAACCAACTGCATGGGACGGTGTATGAGTTCCTGCGCAACACCAAGATGAACGCGCGCCCCTTTTTCTTCCCCGAACGCCGCCCGAACAACCAGAATCAGTACGGCGCCAATGTGGGCGGCAAGATCATCCGCGACCGCACGTTCTTTTTCGGCGGGTGGGAAAGTTCACGCCAACGCAACGGGAACGGCGGCGGAGCGCGACTGCTCGCCCGAACGCCAACCGATGCGCAGCGCCAGGGCATTTTCGCCACGCCCATCTACGATCCGCAGGCTGGCGCGCTGTTTCCGAACAACACGATACCGGCGTCGCGTATCAATGCCACGTCAAAGAAGATCTCGGATACTTTCTTCCCACAGCCAAACAACTCCGACGGTTCGGCGAACAACTATCAGGCCTTCCAGAATGAACCGACCGACCTGAACCAGTACACGATCCGCATCGATCATCGCCAGGGCGACAAGGACTTGTTTAATGGCCGCTGGTTTGAGAGTTTTCAGAAAGACCTTGCGCCTTTCGGTCTTGGCCTGCCAGGCTTCGGTAATTTCGCCAATCGAGAAAAGCACACGTGGGGCTTGGCGCACACCCACTTGTACTCCCCGACCCTTGTGATGGAAACGCGTTTCAGCGGCGACTACACGGACCAGTTCACCTTCGGGCAAAACCGCACGGATCCCAAGAGCGTCGGCCTGAATCCGATTCCAGGCGTCACCAACGCCAGCGAAGCCTCCGGGATGCCGCGGATCGAGATCGCCAACTACATCAATTTTGGCAATCAAGCCCACTGGTCTGACTTTATTGACCGGTATACGGGCGGCGCCACCTTTACCTGGACCAAGTCCAAACACAACTTCCGGTTCGGCGGCGAGACTCAGGCCGCCCTGCTCAATCCGCAGAATAACCTGCAAACGCGCGGCAGGTTCCAGTTCCAGAACATCGGTACCGGGCAGGGCGGTGCGCGCGGCGACGAGTACGCCGACTTTCTCCTTACGCTGCCGTTCACCAAGACCTTCGGCGCGGCTGACGTTGTGAACATCGGCGGGGAGTTGAAACTGCGCAGCCATCTGCACAGCTTCTTCATCAACGACGACTGGAAGCTGCACAAGGATGTCACCGTCACTTGGGGGATGCGGTACGAGATGGATTTCCAGGCCGCCGCCTACAACCTGAACATGCTGAATTTCTGGCCGGATCGCTACAAGGGCATCGACGGCACGCTGGAAAGCACCGGCCTCGTACAGGGCGGAATCGGCGGAGTTCCCAAGAATACGCTTGACGGCGATTTCAACAACTTCATGCCGCGCATCGGGATTGCCTGGAGGCTGGGCGACAAGTGGGTATTCCGGACGGGCGCCGGACTCTATTTCGATCTGCGTACCGGCCAGATTGCACAGCAGGCCTTTCAGAATCCGCCGACCTATACGGAAGTCACCGCAACCTGTGCGCGCGCCGTGCTCTGTGTTCCCAATGTGCCGGACAACTGGACCTACGTGAACCCCGGACATAAGCCGGGACTTGTTCCATTCCCGTTGTCCGCCTCCGAGGAACGCTCCGTGCGTGGCACCGAGCGCCGCGTCAAAACTGACAACGCCTGGCAGTATAACTTTTCGATTCAGCGCGACCTTCCCGGCAATATGCTGATCGAGTCCGCCTACATCGGCACGAAAGGGACGCACCTCATGGCCCAGCGCAACTTTAATCCGCTGATCCCGGTGGGTGGCGCGCCCCTGGTCCCTGGAGTAGCGCTGCGGCGCCTTTATCCCGGCTTCGGCGATCTGCCGATCACCGCGCAGAACGGCGATTCCAGCTATCACTCTTTTCAGTTGACGCTCAAGAAACGTGTCGCCAAGACGAACTTCCAGCTCGCCTACACCGTCGCGAAGACGTTGAGCAATGGCGGCGAAGGAAACCGGTTCTTCACCTCTCTGTTTGCCGTGCCTTGGAACGACTTCTCCCGCGCCCGCGGGCCGGCTAACTTTGACCGACCCCAACGCCTGACCTTCGTCTTCAACCACGATTTGCCCAGCCCGTTCCAGAACGCCGCCGGCAAGGCGCTTTTCAACGGATGGTCTATCAACGGGTTCCTGGTTGCGCAGTCCGGTACCCCGCTGACGGTGACAGACCGCGATAGCGGCCGGGGCATCGGCGGATCGACGGTTTCGACGACGGCGACGAATCTGTTCGCCAATGTGAATGCGGGAGTGCCTTTGGTGCACTCGGCTGTGAATGGAAATTCCACCAAGCAGAATTTGAACTCCTACATCAACCCCGCGGCATTTACGCGCGTCACCCCTGGAACCTTCGGCAATTCGGGTCGCGGGATGTTCCGCGGTCCGGGCCAGTGGAATCTCGATTTCTCGCTGTTCAAGGATTTCCGGATCACGGAACGCTACGCGTTGCAATTCCGCACCGAAGCGTTCAACATTTTCAACCACGCCAATTTCGGAGACCCAACCACGGCTCTCGATTCGCCCAATTACGGCCTGATCCGTGGCACCACAGTGAACGCGAGATTGGTTCAGTTCGCGCTGAAGTTCGTTTTTTAGTGCCTGGCCTCGCTCTCCTGATCTTTGTGCTGGCGCCCGGAGCGCTGTTTGCGCAAGGCATGGGGAGCGCCGCCAAAACCGTTGCGCGCCCGTCGCCGAAAGCCAAGGCTCACGCGGCTCCCGCGTTTGACTATCGAGACATAGCCGCTGCCGCCGGGCTCACCGCGCCCACTGTCTACGGCGGGGTGGCGAAGAAGCGGTTCATTCTCGAGATGACCGGCAACGGCGTAGCTGTGACGGATCTGGATAACGACGGCCTGCCAGACGTCTTCTTCGTCAACGGAGCTCGCATCGAAGGCGCTGCTCCAGTCAGCCGCATGTACCGCAACAAAGGCGGCGGCAAGTTCGAGGACATCACGGCCCGTTCTGGTATTTCGCGGACCGGTTGGGGTCAAGGCGTCTGCGCGGGCGATTACGACGGCGACGGATGGACCGATTTGTTTGTCACCTACTACGGAAGCGCCAACAGCCTTTATCGCAATCTCGGTGGCGGCGTGTTTCGCGAGGTCACGCGCGAAACGGGCATGGTTCCCGCGGATGAGCGCTGGTCCGCCGCCTGCGCCTTCCTCGACTATGACCGCGACGGCGCGCTCGACCTGTTCGTGTCAAACTACCTGGCGTTCGACCTCAAGAAAGCCGCCGTGCCCGGAGCCAACCCCTTCTGTTTCTGGAAAGGCGTCCCCGTCTTCTGTGGCCCGCGCGGCTTTGCCTCCGGCACGAATCTGCTCTATCGCAACGACGGCAAGGGGCGATTCCGCAATATGTCGAAGGAGGCGGGGATTACGCTCGGCGGCCTGCACTACGGCCTCG
This sequence comes from Acidobacteriota bacterium, assembly GCA_005808865.1. Taxonomy (GTDB): domain Bacteria; phylum Acidobacteriota; class Terriglobia; order Bryobacterales; family Bryobacteraceae; genus SYKU01. Next base: position 22,314 of record SYKU01000056.1, on the reverse strand, counting down.
GCGTTGTTGTCTCCGACTATGACGATGACGGGTGGCCGGACATCTACGTGGCCTGCGATTCCACCCCGGGGATTTTGTACGCGAATCAGAAGAACGGCACGTTCGCCGACATCGCTGTGGAGGCGGGCGCCGCTTATGGCGAAGCCGGGCAGGAACTGGGCAGCATGGGCGTGGCGGCGGGCGACTACGATAACGACGGCCGCATGGACATCGTGAAAACCAACTTCATGGACGAAACCCCGACGCTTTATCGCAACGAAGGCGGCCGCTTCTTTATCGACACGACGTTCGCGGCGGGACTTGGCGTGCACACCAACTACGTCGGTTGGGGCGTCAGCTTTCTCGACGCCGATCAGGACGGACGCAAGGATATCCTGATGGCCCACGGTCATATTTATCCGGAGATGGAATCCCGCAAGACGGCGGAGCGCTTCCGACAGCCCAAGCTCCTCTACTGGAACGCCGGCAGCGGCGTGTTCGCGGACGTCACGGCGGCGGCGGGCCATGGCGTGCGCGAACCATTCGCGTCGCGCGGGCTCGCCACCGGGGATCTTGACGGCGATGGCACGCTCGAAGTTGTTGTTGTGAACATGAACGCGCCGCCGAGCGTGTTAAAGAACTACGCACCCGCGGGCAACGCGATCCTCATCGACGCTGGGACCATCGGCGCGCGCGTGACCATCGAGTCGGGCGGCGCCAGGCAGGGCGACGAAGTTAGAAGCGGATCCAGCTACGCCTCGCAGTCTGACTTTGTCCTGCATTTCGGTTTGGGCGCGGCGGCCTCAGTGGAACGCGCCACCATCCGCTGGCCGGACGGCAAGGTCGAGACCCTCGACAATCTCCCGGCCAACCACCGCGTCAAGATCCGCCAGGGCAAGGGCGTCCTGGAAAAACGGCCGTTGGCCAAATCAGCGCTTGAGTAGCTTGTAGGGCAACGGAGGCATGGCCGCGGTTCGAGCCTGCGCGGCTTCGCGCTCCCTGGTGACAAGCGCATGATGTGCCCGCCGCTCGGCCGCCGCTCGAATCCGGTCCTCCAATGCCGCGTAGACTTGCGCCAGCGCGTAACGCGCGGGAGCGTAATCGGGATTCAACTCCACGGCACGCTCAAGCGCGCCTGCTGCGTCTCTAACCGCTCCACGCGCCAGCAATGCCTTATGGACTTCGAAGTGCGCCGGCCAGAACTTCGGCTCCACGCGAATGGCTTCGCGCAGCAGCGTCTCAATCTGACTTGTTCCGGGTTCGGAAACCGCCAGTGCCTGCGCCAAAAGAAAGTGGCCCACGGGACTCGATGGGCGCGCCGAGGAATACCGCCGAAGCCTCGCCGTAATGCCGGGAAGCTGATCGCCGGCCTCGGGCAACAGAGTTTCCACGGTTGTGTAGCTTTCTTCGGCGTCCGGGGCCAAATCCATCAATCTCAGAAACGCCTCAATGGCTTTGGCATTCTCGCCGGCCGCATAGTGCGCGAGCCCTTGCAGGCGAAGCAGATCAGCATCGTTGGGAATGCGCGCTAAAGCCGCGGTGAGGACCGCGATGGCCGGCTCGGGCGTTCGGTGATCCAGGAAAAGTCCGGCGAGTTCCGCATACGGCGACGCGTCCCCCGGCGCAAGTGCAATCGCTTCCTGCCACGCCTCCACCGCCCCGGAGGGTTCGCGCGCCGCGAGCAGTTTCTTTGCCAGTTGACGATAAAACGTTGCCAGCCCGCGCGCGATATTGGAATCGGCTGCACCCAGTTTGCGGGCCTCCGCGGCGGCAGCTCGGGCCTCCGCCACCCGACCGGTTTCCAAGCGCGCATGCGCCACCGCCAACCACACCGGCGCCACCCCAGGACTAAGTCTGGCCGCTGCCTCCAGTTGTCCGGCGGCCTCTGCGAATTTCTTCTCCCGCAAGAGAGTAACCCCGCGCCGGTACTGTACCTCGCCCTCGGAGGATTGCCCGGTGGCAAATGCCAGGCAGAGCGAAGCGGCTGCCAGGACCCGGACGGAAAGCTGATAGCTAAACGTTGATATGCACGTCACTTCCGCTTCGCCTCCAATTCACTTCGGATCTGGTGCAAATTCTGGCATGGCAATTGATTTGCCATGAATGCCTTATGGTTGCTTGCCACGCGCCAATTCGTTCTTACTGGGGAGCCTACCTCGGCGACCTTGGAGTTGCTTCCGGCCGTAATCCAGTCCTCGACGTCGCACGCCTCCACGCACGGCAAAGAGCCACGAAATCTCGCCAGTACTTGGCTCTGAATCCGTGATTTCAGTAGTCTGGTAACCCCTCGACGATTCACGGCAACCCCGAGCCGCCTCCGTCAAACTGCAGCTATTAAGGGGAAATCACCCGCGCATGAGACCATGCCGTCCGCTATCATATCAGCGATGCGGCCATTCCTATATCGGCAGGTGCGAACGATCACGTGGTCGACACTGAAACAATGGCCCGGACAAATCAGTATTCCGATTTCCGAACCAACGTCTACGCAGGCCTGGGGCTAAGCTCATTAATAGCAGTCTTCAGTCTTCATAAACACCGCAACAGAATCACATCACTCGCTGGGGACGAAACACACTACTCCCGATCAACACACGCCTCCCAAAGCGCGCGCTAGAATGTCTCCGCCAGTACGCACGGTTCTCTTAGGCCGTTGGACCACCAAGCTCGGCGCCCGCAGCCGCAACGGCCGGCGCAATCAGGACCGCCTCTACACGGTCGCCCGCCTTCGACGAGGCCGTCGACACTCTAGTCTTCAGGCGGACGTGGAGTTCTGCCCCGGCGGGGATTTCCGCAGCAACCGCAGCAATCGCCCAGAGGACTGCAATCAGGGGCAGGGCTCAATGCGCGCATGCAGTTATACTAACGTTCGCGGCTGAATTCGGTTACAGTTCACCCCGCGCGGCCGGGTGGACTGAGATCGACGCAACGAATACGATGAATAAGCGATCAAAAGGAGACGCGGATGGAAACGTTTTGGTTGAACTCGATGGCGTCCGGAATGTTCGGGCTCCAGCTCCCGGTACTTGAGAAGATCGCGCGGCCGATTCTGGTTGATGCCGTGATGGTGCTGTTCCTGCGTCTCTTCGGGAAGCTCGAGCCGGCCCAATTGAATCCGTTCGATCTGGTGGTGTTGCTGTGCCTGTCCAATACCGTACAGAACGTGATCATCGGGAACGGCAATTCAGTGACGGGAGGATGGATTGGCGCGTTCTCCCTGATGGCTTTCAATTACCTCGTAGTGCGGTTCGTCTTCAGGCACAGGCGGCTCGACCAGATTCTGGAGGGCACCCCCGCCGCACTCATAGAGAATGGGCGGCTCAGGCAAAACGCGCTGGCCAAGGAGCTGCTAACAGCGCCGGAGCTGCCGGCGGCGGCCCATCGGCAGGGCTTCGAAAAGCTCTCGGAAGTCAAGCGCTGCGTGATCGAACCAGGCGGCCGTTTTCTAATTGAAGGGAACGAACCGCCCGCCGGGGAACGGCAGCGCGCCGGGTTGTTGGCGCGGTTTGACAAGCTCAGCCTTGAAATCGCCTTCCTTCGCGGCGGGGCCGCGTAAATGGCGCGCGAATTCGGCGTTCAGACACGAAATACAGCGCGCCTTCTGACGATTGTTTTGCTCGCCGGCGTCTGGCTGTGTCTGGCGGAAGACCCGCCCGGTCCGAAGATCCTGCGTCCTATGAACCGCTCTTCTCTCGCCCCAGGACCACTGGTTCTGATAGCCCGCACAGCCGGAAAAGCGGAATTTCGCCTCGACGGGAAAGCGGTTCCCGGCGCGCAACCCGCGCCCAACGTGTTGTTCGCGGCGGTCACCGTGGCGAGTGGACCCCACGAGGTGGTCTTGGTAACCGCCGCGGGCGAAGAAAAGATCGGCTTTTTCGCCGGCCCGAAGCCGCCTGAGGGCTTTGCGCCGTTCAGAATCCATCCTCCCGGCGCGGGCTGTGAAACCTGTCACGCCGTAAAGCAGGGCGCTTGGGCGTTCAAGCAGGCAGGGGCTTCCGCGAGTTGTTTCGGATGCCATGATCCAAAGCCATTCACGGAAATACATAGCCATAACGCGGAGGTGCTTCAGGAATGCCAGTTGTGCCACAGTCCACACGGCGGAACCGCAAGGCTGTTCCTGAAGATGTCGAAGGAACTGGCCTGCAAGCAGTGTCACGGCTGAGATTGGAGCGTTGCAACCGCACGGATTGGGACTTTCCGGGCGTTTCGACTGATTAGGGCGATTGCCCTGCTCTGCACGGCTGATCGGACTGGCCCGGCGTCAGGGTTGTCAGCCGGAATCGGTGCCACGCGGCTCCGGCAATGCGCGAAATCGCTTTGTCGCCGGTCGACGGGACTCCGCATCTCCGCGGGCGCCTCGCCGAGAACCGCCTTCGGATCCGAACTTTTCCCCTCGGCCTCATTTTGGCCTTGTGCTGGTGAAACGCGGGCCGTTCGAGCTATGGGAAGGCCCCAACGAGGCGCCGGTTACATCATGTCTTTCAAGTAAGGCATACAGCCGCAAGCGTATCTGGAACCCGTTCCGCGAACCGTTGAGGTACGCAGCAACAACCCGGACGTGCTTCAGGACTACCGTTGTCCCACCGTCTAAACTGCGGCTCGGCGCCCCTCGCCACGCAGAGGCAGGATAAGCCTGGGGCCTGAGAGTCATGCAGGCCACTCTCCCAACCTGAAGCGGAATTGCGCGATTTCCAGGTCCCGTGATCCAGCTTCGGAATTCAGCCATAGACCAGCCAGTCACAATCGAAAGGAAATTTTTGTTCCGAGTCCAATCCGTTGAATTCACGGTCTTTCAGCGTCCTGCCGGCGTTCTCCGCGGGCCGTATCAAGGGCCCTCCGTGTTAGCTTCTGAACGAGAGATTTTTCCTGTGATCGCGATAGGTTCACCCGTAACAATTAGACACGCCGCACGCGTCCTCGCCGGAGCGATCTGCGTCTGCGGCATCCATGCCCAGGATGTTCCCACGGCGACTCAACGCGTTTTCGACACCACGTCCCGAATGGAAATCGCACGCATGGAAGACGCGAAGCGCCGGGCCGCGGCGGAAGATCTTCGCCGCTTTCACGAGAAAATGATGGACTTCGTCAGAGCGTGGAACGATTTCACCAACGAATACGTTCAGCGGGGCACGTTCAACGTGAAGAAGGCGCGCCTCGTTTCCCAGGCTTGGCAGAAGCTCGAACGGGAGCACTCCTGGCCCCTTCCGAAATAAACCTCTATTTCTCGAGCGGCAAACCCGATTGTTGAATTGCCCGCCAGCCGCCGTCGAGCGAGATTACGTCCGTGTATCCCATCTGCTGTAACGCATCAGCCGAAAGCGCGGACCGGAACCCGCCGCCACAATACAGCACGAGCCTGGTACTCTTGTCCGGAACCCTCGTCTCGGCGTCGCGCTCGATGACGCCCTTGCCGATGTAGATCGCGCCCGCGGCATGTCCCGCCGCCCACTCGCTCTCTTCGCGGATGTCCACCAGCACGTGCTTCTCGCCTTCCGCAAGCATTCGCTTGTAGCCTTCGATATCGATTTGCCTGATCCGTGACTTCGCTTCGTTTACCAGTTTCAGAAATCCTGAATTATGTGCCATAGCGATTACGCTCTCCGTATTTGCGCACCCACGCCCGCCAGTTTTTCCTCGATCTTCTCATAACCCCGGTCGATGTGGTATACGCGGTCGATCGTGGTTTCACCGCGCGCCACCAGTGCCGCCAGCACCAGCGACGCGCTTGCCCTGAGGTCGGACGCAATCACCTGCGCTCCGCTCAACTCCCGCGGCCCCGCGACGATCGCCTGCCGCCCCTCGAGCCGGATATTCGCGCCCATCCGCGCCAACTCCTGCGCGTGCATGAAGCGATTCTCGAAGATGTTTTCCTTCACGATCGCAATGCCCTCGGCCTGCGTCATCAGCGCCATGTATTGCGCCTGCAGGTCCGTCGGGAATCCGGGATACTCCTCGGTCGTCATATCCACGGACCGTAGCGCGCGCGTCCCTCTCACCCGCAACTCGCCCGTGCCCGTTTGCTCGATCCCGATGCCTGCCTGACGCATCTTTCCAATGAGTGCTCCAAGGTGTTCGGGAACGCAGTTGGTGACTGTCAGATCGCCGCCCGTCATCGCGCCGGCCACAAGAAACGTCCCCGCTTCAATCCGGTCGCTGATGATCGTGTGTGCAGCCGCGCCGAGTCTCGCGACGCCCTGAATGCGAATCGTCGAACTCCCCGCGCCTTCGATCTTCGCGCCCATCTGGATAAGTAGTTCGGCGAGATCCAGAACTTCAGGCTCCCGCGCCGCGTTCTCGAGAACGGTCTCGCCTCGCGCGAGCACGGCAGCCATCATTAGATCTTCGGTGCCGGTCACTGTGATACGGTCGAACTGGATGGGAGCGCCCCGCAGTCCTCCCGGCGCCTCCGCCTCGATGTATCCGTGAACCTGATGAATGCGCGCCCCTAACTGTTCGAGGCCCGAGAGGTGCAGATTTACCGGGCGAGCTCCGATCGCGCAACCACCGGGCAAGGAGACCCTCGCCCGGCCAGCCCGCGCCACTAGTGGGCCCAGGACGAGGCTCGACGCTCGCATCGTCTTTACCAACTCGTAGGGCGCTTCCGGCGACACAATCTCGCCAGCCTCGATTCGCACCGTGTCGCCGGAAACCTCCACGCGCGCGCCTATGTTCTCGATCAGCTTCAGCATGGTGCGGATGTCGCGCACCCTCGGAATTCGCCGCAGCGATACCGGTTCAGACGTCAGCAGCGTCGCGGCGAGTACCGGGAGCGCCGAGTTCTTCGCTCCGCTGGTTGCGATTTCGCCGTGGAGTGCAACCCCACCTTTGATAACGAATTTATCCATTATTATTGAGTGCCTCGGAAATATGCCCACCGCATGCCGCAAGGCGCCGCTCCGCTTCCGCGCGCCCGGTGCCCCCGCGCGACATCACGATCGCCGTGCGCACCTGATTTCCGGAAGCCTCGAGCAGCGTTCCCGCCTGCTCGTAGTCCACGCCCGCGGCCTGTGCGATGATGCGACGCGCCCGGTCCACGAGCTTCCTGTTCTTCGGCTGTACGTTCACCATCAGGTTGCCGTAAACGTAACCCAGCCGAATGAACGTCGCGGTCGTCAGCATGTTCAACACGAGTTTCGTCGCGGTGCCGGCCTTCATGCGAGTGCTCCCGGCGAGAATTTCCGGACCCGCAAGCGGCGCGATCGGAATTGCGACCGCGGCGGACAATTCGGAGTCCGGTGTGCAACTGATGCCTACCGTTACTGCTCCGCAGCGGACCGCTTCTTCCACTGCGCCGAGGACGTAAGGCGTGCGCCCGCTCGCGGCAATGCCCACCAGGACGTCTCGCTTCGTGAAGCCGCGGGCCTTCAAGTCGCGTGCTCCGATCGCCGGATCGTCCTCCGTGGTTTCAGTTGCCCGCGCAAGCGCACCATCTCCGCCTGCGATAATTCCCTGCACCAGGTCCGGAGCCGCGTTGAAAGTCGGCGGACACTCGGACGCGTCCAAAACTCCCAGCCTGCCGCTCGTTCCCGCGCCGATGTAGAACAATCGGCCGCCGCCCCGAATCGCTTCGACGATCGCGTCCACGGCTTTCGCGATCGCCGGAATCTCAAGCTTCACGGCATCCGCGATCTTCCGGTCTTCGGCGTTGATCACTTCGAGAACGCCTTCGGTGGGCAGCGTGTCGATGCCCTCCGAAGCCGCGTTCACCTGTTCGGTCAGCAGAGACGCCAGATTCAAGCCAAGCCTCAAGCGGCTCCCGCCTTCTTCATCACGGCAAGCGACGTGTCGTATCCGAGCTGCGCGCCGGCCTCCGGCGTCATGTCTTTCAACCCGCGTCCGAAAACCTCGGGACTGATTCCATGCTCGTATCCGATTTTCTTCAATGCGCCGAAAAAGCCGTTCCAATCGATCACGCCTTCTCCGGGCATCAGTCTTTCGCTATCGACGATCTTTTCGGGAGCGAGCGGCTGGGAATCAGCTACCTGGACGTTGATAATGTTCTCGCGGCCCGCCGCGACAATATCCGACGTGGTTGCGCCCGCGTGATGCCAGTGCCACGAATCGAGCAGCAAACCTACGTTCGGACCACATTCTTTGGCGAAATCCAGCATCTCGTTCATGCGCCAGATGAACTCGTACGGAAATCGCTTCCGAATGTGAAGAGGGCCGAGGAATTCGAGACCCAGGCGCACATTCAACGGCGCGAGTATCGTGGCCATCGCCTGGAATCGCTTTTTCCAGATTACGCGCTGTTCTGCTTTCGGCAGTTCGCTCGACGACATCACCCAGGTGCTTATGCGAGGGCAACCGATTCCCGCCGCGAATCTCGCCGCTGGTTCCAGTTGCCGAAGCTCCCGCTGAAAGGTCTCTTCGTCTTTCCGCCACTCGACCGGCAGGCTGCACACCGCCGGCTTCAAATTCAGGTTCGAGAGCAGCGCCTTGGACGGGGCCATACCGTGCTCCATCGCTTGCATGGTCGCCACATCGGTACCCGGAAAGCCCACGTGGTGCGCGAGCTGTGCGAATTCAGTCCACTTCAGCCGGCCGGCTACCAGCGTGCTTTGGAGAGAGAGGTACATGACTTATCATAATTCACTCTCTCGCGCCGGCGGCGCTGGAATCGCACGATGACGGTCTGCGCAACCCTGCCGATCTGGAGCGGGAAGTCGATGCGGTCCTTCTCCTTGGCCTTTTAAGAGGATGCCGCTGCGCGTCAACGGCCTGAAGCCGTCCTTCTGCGCTTGCATGCGGTAATTGCCGGGCTGCGGGGAGTTTGGTTGGCGGCGGTTTCGCGCGCACGCCAGTGTCAACGTTCTCGGCGGTCACGTGCGCTTGCAGCACAACGCCGCCGCTCGGATCCGTGACGCAGCCGGTCGTTTTGGGGTGCCTGCGCCAGCGCTGACCACCAACATGACAACGGCCATTCGCCCGCACCGGCCGCCGCGACCCCGCGGCATAGGTGCCACGCGGCACACCCGTATTTAATTCCCGCCAGTACCCCGGCCTCACGAACTAGAAAACCAGACGCAGAGCCATCTGAATTCGCCGGGGCTGGTTGGCCTGATTCGTAATGGCTCCGAAGTTCGTTGCCGTTGGGCCCAGATTCGGCGCGGAGAATATCGGCCGGTTCGTCGAATTGAAAAACTCGCAGCGATACGTGAATTCCACCTTCTCAGTGATGTAGAACGATTTGATTATCGAAAAGTCGATCTGATTCACTCCGTCCGCGCGAAGATTCGCGAACCTTGTCGGAAAGGTTCGGCGGTTCCAGTCAAGCTGCTGGTTGGCCGCGCGAAGGAATCGCGTTGTGTCAAACGCGCCGTCCACTCGGTGCGAATTAACATTCAGCGGTCCACCCAAATAGATCAAGTTGCCCCAACCGAGCGGCGCGCCCGGCTGCGCCGTGAAGATGCCGTTGATATTCCACCCGTCGACGAGTTGACGGCTCACCCCGCGTACGCCGCTCAGGAGGCGCTTCCCTCGTCCGAACGGAAGGTCGTAGCTGCCGCTCGCCACGAGCCGCCACGGCCGGTCTTCCGCCGCGATGCGCTTTTCCAGGAACGGGTCTGCGTCGTTGAGCCGGCTGCGGCGTTCAAGCAGCTTCGCCCACTGGAAATTCGAGACGACCTGAAGCCCATGCGAAAAGCGCTTCTCGACTCGTACGTCCATGGCGTGGAAATGGGAAGATCCATCGTTGCGCTGCTGCACCGAGAGCCCGGTGAATTGGGGCAATGGCCGGACGAGCTGGTTTCGCCCCACCAGGGAGCCGTTCAACCCGGTGCCCGGTATCAGACCCGCGAAAGGATTGGCGACGTTTGCCGTCATGCGGTCGATATTTGCCTGGTCGCGGACCGGCGAATTGCTGAGAAATTCCAGCGGAACATGGTTGAGCTGGTGGTCGAGTTGAAGCTTGACTGCCTTGTTCCCCAGGTACCCGACTTCGACCACGAGATTCCTGGCAAGCTCGCGTTGGACCGACAGGTGCCAGCGTACTGAATAGGGGTAGCTCGGGTTCGGATTGTAGATGCTCAGCGAGCGGCCCAGAAAAGTGCCGGATCCATCCTTCGAGCCTACGGGCAGATCCAGGCCGGAAGGAAACGGGTTAGCCAGCGTAGAGTTTGGCGAGAGGAACCCGTTCAGCGTAGGCACGATCTGCGTCGACTGGCTAAAGCCGGGCTGATTGTTTCCGATGATTCCGTAGTTGAAATAGTATATCCCGATACCGCCGCGGAGTACGTTCTTGCTTCCGAGCGCCGCGGGCGTCCAGGCGAAGCCGAAGCGCGGTGAAAAATTCTTCTTGGGTGTGGAGTAGATGCCCCGGCCGTTGGCGCCGGCAAAGAGCAGTCCGCCCGTGGCTTTGAATTGAGCGGCCGGAACTTCGGGGATCGGGGCCCTCGCATACGCGGCCACGGCGCGTGCGGTGATCGGATTCACGGCCGTGGGGTCGAAGCCGTTGACGGTCCGGTCGAAGCGCTCTGTCGTCGGCGTTTCGGCCTCGTACCGCAGGCCCAGGTTCAGTGTGAGGTTTGTTCTGACGCGAAAATCATCTTGCAGGAAGAAGGCAAAATATTTGTTCTGGTTGGTCCGGGCGGCGTTGATATCGAACGAGCCGCCGGTGGGCAATCCCAGAAGGAAGGCCGCCAAATCCTGGCCCAATGGAGCGGACGGCGAGTTGTCGAGCGGTCCCTGCGTCCAGTTGGTTCCGAATGCGAAATCGCCATTCGACAATCCGAAGCTGATCTGCGACTCGCGAAGTTGCCTCAAATCGGCGCCGAATTTCAGGCTGTGCCTGCCCAGGATCTTGGTAAAGCTTTCGAATATCTGGAAGTTGTCATAGGGGAATTCGGTACCGCCGCTGTCCCCGACGCCGGTGAAGCGTGAAAACCGGATGCGGGGCAAGATGCGCCGCGTGGCGTTCTGAGCTAACGAGGCCGGTAGTCCTAAGGTTGTGGAGTCGAATCCCAGCGAGAAATTGCGCTGCGGTTCGACGAACCGCGTCCAGTTGACCCGCGTATTCACGATAAAGGTGGGAGTCAGCGTGTAGACGTCGTCCACCATGAAGCCCCAGTTGATGCGCTGAAGACCGTTTCCGGCCGTTGGGTTGTCGATCAGCGAGCGGCCCAGTCCGTTGCTTCCCTGCCCGTTTCTGAAGTTATGCCGCGCGTTAAAGAATGCCTTGTGACGGTCTGAGAAATTGAAATCCAGGCGGCCGATGTAGTTGTAGAAATCATTGCGCTCGCCATTGGTAAGGGAAACATAGTTGTCCTGACCGTCGCTTCTGCCGGCCTGATTGGCGTCGGGATAGTATTGCAGGTAATTCTTCGCGATCGAAGAAATCCTGCTGGCGGGTATCATGTTGTTGGCGAATGGCGCCCGGCGCACGCGCGCCCCCTCAACTACGCCCGTCGATGGATCGTAAACCTGATAGAGCCCCCCCCCACGCCGAGCAGTCCCGAGAGGTCCCCGTTGCGTTGCGCCGCCGTAGGCACTGTTCCGGTCGCAGGGGCTGGAAGAGCATCCTTCACGCCTTCATAGCCGAAGTAAAAGAACAATTTGTTGTGGCCATCAATCACCTTCGGAATCAGCACTGGACCTGACACGCTGCCCCCGTATTGGTTGAAGCGGCTCACTGGTTTCTTGCCGCCGGCTTTATTGGTGAAAAACGGTGTCGCATTAAACGCTGAGTTCTGGTTGAACTCGTAAAGGCTTCCGTGAAATAAGTTGGTTCCGCTCTTTAGCACCACGTTTACCGTGCCTCCACCCGTGTGCCCGTAGGCTGCATCGGACTGAAAGCTTTCGACCTTCACCTCCGCCACCGCGTCAACGGGCGGATTGTAGGCCACGCGATTGTTCCCCGTGGAATCGGGCGCACCGTCGATCAGCAGTTCGTTGCTCCGCGAGGGGGCGCCGCCCATGGAGAAACCGGAAGGGCCGGCGTTGTCGAAAGGCCGCGTAAACCGGGGGTCGTCGGTCGGCGTCACGCCGAAGGCAATCTGAGCCATCGCGAGAGGTGTTCGGCCGGCCAGCGGCATTTTCTCGATCTGCCGGGTGGTGATCACCTGTCCGGTGGAGGCGCTCGAAGTCTGTAGGATTGGCGCTTCCGCGGTAACGCTGATGGTCTCGGAGACCTGTCCGACATCCAGCTTGATGTCGACCCGCACCCGCTCGTTGGACCCGGCCTGTATCCCGCTTCGTTGATAGCGTTTGAAGCCGGCGTGCTCCGCCGAAAGCCTGTAGGCTCCGGGAGCGAGGAATGGAATCGTGTAGAGACCGTCGCCATCGGAAGCTGTCTCGAATTTCGCCCCCGTGTCCGCGTTGGTGACGGTAACCTTGACACCGGCGATAACCGCGTCCTGCGGATCGGAGATCAAGCCATTGAGCGTGGCGCGGAACTCTTGCGCGTAAGCGGTGGTGGAAAAAAGCAAAGTCAGGAGAATTGTGATGTGACGCATACCAACCTCATTTTCTAAGAATGGCCGATTTTTCGAGCGAGAACGGCCCCGGTTCGGTCTGATCCAGTTCACATGATCATACTATGTTTGACGAGGCAAACCCGCGCGCGCCGCCAACCGCCAGATCACGGTGACGCTCGCCCTTCCAGCAGAGACGCCGGCGCTTGGAAGTCGCCGCCCGGAAGGGCCCCAGTGTAGTTCACACGACGCGGCCGGACCGCGCGAAAGTTACGTCCGCTGAGGAACTGTGACGTCTATGTCAAACTAAGGGCGTCCGGGATCAGCATGAGCAAAGAGGCTGGCTCGGAGTTTGTAGTAGGGTGCGCGAACAGATCAACCACGCAACGCATTCCTTCCTGCATCGGCGAGTTTCTTCAACCCTTGACGGCTCCGGGCCGTGCCCTCGTACTGAACTTCGAGGACGGGAGAATGCGCCGGATTGCCCCCGTCAGGGCGACGCCATAGGTGGCGAAGACCATCGTCCGCTGCAACTCTCTGGAGCCAGCACATCTAAGGACGGCATCGGGCGGCGAAGTCCAAAGATTTCGCCCAGGAGTTAGAGGGACGGACGACTCGCGCGGCGACTGAGAATATTCCGGCCGCGAACCACTGTACTCACCTCGAAACAAAGCGCCAATCTTCGCGGGCCGACGCCCTCATCGCCGGCCTTGCCTACAAAAGCTTGCGAATTTCGCGTTCGATTTCGTCGGCGTGAGTCTCGCCCACAAACAACTTCACTTTCTTGCCCGTCTTGTCGTAAAGAACAAGCGCCGGCAGCGCGCCACTCCACTTCGGATCGACGAAATTGATGAACTTCTCGTCGTCCTTTGCCCGCCTCACATAGGCTGGAAACGCGACGTTGTTCTTCACCAGCAGCCGCTGAGCGTCCGCTTCGGCCTCGGGCTCATCGACTGAAACGGTGATGAGCACGAAGCCCCTGGACCGCAGTTTTGTATCGAGCGCGGCCAGCGCGGGCATCTCGGCTCTGCACGGGGCGCACCAGGTAGCCCAGAAATCGACCAGAACCACCTTGTCCTTCTTTGAGGAGAGAAGGTTCTTGTAGCCCGTTTCATCGAGCGGCTTCAGTCCTTCCGCCGAAAAAGCGGAGGAGCACAGGAGCAGCAGCACCGCGGAGCGCACTCTATAGCGCTCCCTTGGCGCGCTTAATGGTGCAGCCGAACGCTTTGGTTTCAGTTCGCTCAACCTTCTCGCCGGAAAGGACGGCATCGAGCGCCGAGCGCAGACCGGAATTCAGAACGCGGGCCGGGTTTCGGGAATCGTCGATCGAACCGCGATAACGCAGGACGCCAGATGCGTCGATGACAAACGTCTCGGGAGTAAGTCCCGCGCCGAGCCGGTCCGCTGCCGCGCTGGTCGCGTCCCGGAATACGGGGAAACTGAATCCGGCCTGCTTCGCGTGTGCACGCACCTCTTCGGCCGGCTCGTTCGCGTTTGCATCCGCGAAGAAAAATCTTACGCCGCGCGCGCTGTAATCCGCGTAGACCCGGTTCATTCGTTCGTTGTAGTCGTTCGAGACCGGGCATCGCGTCGAGAAAAAGGTGACCACCGTAATTCCGCTCGAAAGCACTACCGCCGCGGTGTTGCCGTCGAGATCTGTCAGGGCAAAATCGGTCAGCTTCGTCCCGATGCCGCCGGCATCAGCCAGTAGCGGCGCAAAGACGAGCAGCACCAGCGGCAACCCGCGCCTCATTTCATCGGTCCCAATTGAAGATTGATCACGGGCTTTGGCCGGTTATCGAACGTACTGAGCGTCTTCACTGGGCTGACGGTCCCTTGAAATTCCGCCTTAAGCGTATAGTCCAGATTCCGGTCGAGACCATGAAACATGTAGGTTCCGTGTTCCTGCGTGATGAAGGAACGGATCTGAAGCGTTTTCGTGTTCTTGAGTTGGACCACGGCCCCCGCGACGGTCTTCTCCTCCGCGTCCGTGACGGTCCCATGCACCGTTCGGACCTTCTCGTCCTCGCCCTTTTTCTTGCTTTGAGCCACCAGGGAAACCCCGGCCACAAGCATTAGAAGGGACAGTAGAGTGAGTTTGCGAATCACGTTGAAATCTCCCGGTTACTTGGATGCGGGCGACAGGAGGAAGGTCACATCGACTCGTTCATCGCCCGTGACCGACACGGGCTTCTCCTGCGGCGTGAGGTCCGCAGCCTTGACCTTTACAGTATAACCTGCCGGCGCCGCGGGCACCCGAAAGACAAACTCACCTCGCCCGTCCGTGACAGTTTGCATCCTCTTTACCTTCAGCTTCTTTCCCTCCGCGCCGGGCAGCAGCACGACTTCGGCGCCTCGCACCGAAAAGCCAGGTTCACGGAAGACAGATCCTGAAATTAACGCAAATTCCGTCTGCTTGCTTTTCGTTCCCGCGAAGGCCACAAGCGCTGCCCCGAAAACGAGAGCGACCAACTGGCCCCTACTTCCAGTCTTCGTCGTCTTCGGTCTCATCCTCGTCCTCGTCGTCTTCATCGTCGAAGTCATCGTCCTCGTCCTCTTCTTCATCCTCGGATTCGGACTCCAACTCGAGGGGTTTGACGCCAACGACCTTCAGATCCGTGCCGCACTCGCCACAGCTAATCGTTTCGCCCTCGTCGATATCCTCTTCATCGACGTCAATGTCGCCGCTGCATTCTGGACAAGTCACCATTGATTCGCCTCCAAGCCAATATTATGTAAGAAAAGCCATCTAAAAAAAAGTCCAGATACAAGCATGCCGGCATCGCCGCCGGGGCTATTTCTTCGCCTGACGCCGGCGCGTGGTCGCGGGGACAAGGCCCTTTAGCCTGAGGTACATGAACATTTGCGAACGGTGCGTCAACTCGTGCTCCTTAACGAACTGAAGCATTTCAAGGCGGGTGACCCGCTGGCCGTCGAAACGCGTCATCATCTCCGCGAAATATTCCGCTGGTTTGGCGGCGAGTTCCGCGGCGCGCACTTCGACGGATTCGCGAAGGGCGCCGGCGATGGCGGCCTGGTCAGCGTCCGGGGGCAAGCCATAAACGTACTTCGAAACCATCTCACGAAACTCCGGTACGGCCATGTCATCGACGCCTGCGAGCATCATGCCTGTGAGGGCGTGGCCGGCATCCAGACAGTGACGGGCGAGATCCCGGAACGTCATGAGTTCGGGTGTGGCTCGAAAATCCAGGTCGGCCGCGGGGAAATCTTCCAGCGCCTGCGCCGTGTCTGCCCGGATCGTCTTCCATGAATCCAAAACGGTCTGTGTTCGAATCATTCGCTCATTGTACCCGGTCGCAGGTGGCGAATGAACGGCGGCGCCTTCACCGCTCTGAACCTTACCGGAATCGCAGGTTCAATTTGCCTGCCGGAGTTGTATAGATCAGTTCCAGCTCCTTCGGTTTTTGCTTGGGCTCCATGGGAAAGTAGAGCAGACCGGCCAGCGGCTCGCTCACTTCCTTTTCCGGGAGAATCTTTGCGGTAAGCGCGGCCAGCACTGGATTCTCTTTATCCTGGCCCCTCACCACCCTGGTCTGGGTTTCCGATTCGCTGGAACTGCCGACGCCGTCGCCGCCCATGCGCTGCGGACGTCCTCCGCCCGGGTACCCGCCCCACATGGGCCCGTTGTTGTCAGCCATAATGCCGCGCCCTCCGCCGGATTGTGAGACGATCAGCGCGCCTTTGCCCGCGATCTGCGTTGGTGCGAAGGGTCTGGACTTTTCACCATCGCGATCCGTGCGAAGAACGAAGTCGTCGCGGTTAATCGTGTACGGCTTCGTCTTGGGAGACACGGTCACCTCGACGACGACATAAAAACCGCCCAGATTCGAGCCAAACTTCTCCTTCAGTTCCTCCTCGGACAGGAGCGTGGCGGAGATGCCCGCGTCGTCGTTTTCCGCGGCGCCCACGGGAGTCTTCTTCGTCTTGGCGCCCGAGACGAGAGCAAAGAGAATGGCTAGAGCAAGTATCCGGTACCGCACGGCGGCCTCTGCCAGATTATAGCGCTTCGCGGTAGAGTGCGAGCAGATCGGCCTCCGTGCACGGACGTGGATTCAACTGGTGGCAGCCATCTTCAATCGCCTTGGCCGCCAGCTTCGGCAGCGCCGATTCCGAAATTCCGTAGTCGCGCAGGCGTGGTTTCACGAGCGAGATTCGGTTGAGTTCATGCACTCGTTCGACAACGTCTCCGCCGCCGAACTGACCGGCGAGCTCGGCCAGCCGCTTTTCCGCCGCAGGGCGGTTGAAGGCAAGCACATAGGGCAGGACCACGGCGTTTGCCGTTCCGTGATGCATGCCGAACTCGGTCGAGAGGGGGTGCGCGAGCGAATGGGCCGCGCCGAGCCCTTTTTGAAATGCGATCGCGCCCATCATCGAGGAGATCATCATGTTGGCGCGGGCTTCGAGGTCGCGAGGGTTTCGCATGACGGCCGGGAGATTGTCCCAGCAGAGCCTCGCGCCACCGAGCGCGATCGCGTCGCAGATCGGGTGGAAACCCTTGGAGATGTACGCTTCCACGTTGTGCGTGAATGCATCCATTCCCGTGCCGCCGGTAACGGAAGGCGGAAGATCGAGCGTAAGCTCGGGGTCGTTCAGCACCACACCGGCGATCAAGTGCGGGCTGAAGATCACGGTCTTCCGGTTGGTGCGGGCAATGGTTATGACGGCCGAACGCCCTACTTCGCTTCCCGTTCCGGAAGTTGTCGCGAGCGCCACGAATGGAGGGAGATCCGCGTGGATCCTGCTTCCGCCATCGATGTTGTCGTCGTAGTCCTCAAGAGGCAGGGCGTGCGTGATCTTGAGCCGGATGGCTTTCGCGGCGTCGAGCGGCGAACCGCCGCCGAGCCCTACAATTCCGTCGCAGCCGGCCGCACGGTATGCTTCGACGCCATCCAAAACGTTGCGCTCCGTCGGGTTCGGGTCGACGGCGCTAAACACGGTGGCGTGCGGAATAAGCGCCTGAATTCGCCCAAAAACGGAAGTCCGGAGAAGGCCGCCATCGGTGACCAGGAACGGCTTCGAAACGCCAAAACGCGCGAGTTCCGCGGGAAGCTGAGAGGACGCGCCGGCCCCGAACCGGATCGTCGTGGGAAAGCTGAACGTGGAAATATCCATCAATCGGAAAATAGCACAGCGGTGCGGCGCGGGCGCTATTTCTTATCTTCGACGAAGAAATCGAACGGGCCGTCTGTGTAGAAGAGAAACTCGGTTTCCTCCTCCGCGAGAAACGGTCCGTGGCGTTCGTTAACGGCCGCGTAGCTGAAAGTACCCGGAGTGAGATCGCCGTCCGGCGACTTCAACTTCCCTTTCAGGATGTACATCGAGTGGCCGCAAGTCGTATGGTAGTGGCGCGGCTCACGGAAACCTTTGGGAAACCGGACCAGCGCGGACGTGAGCTTGTTCTGTTTATTCTCATGAAGCAGCCGCTGCTGCAATCCCGCCGGCACACCGGGCAGATTCATCGGAACCCATTTCACGTTCGCGGCATTGAGCTGAACGGAGCGCTTTTCCGCCGCGGGCGCCAGCGCGAGAAGAACGGCAGCCGCGAGTGCAAGTTTCATTTCTGGATTATAGAATAGTGCGCGTTTACAAAGCACGGAGCAATGCTGTTGATAACGCCAGGCGCCGCTGCGAAAGCTTGATAAGACGGGATTGGGCGGGAAATGGGCAGGAAAAGGGCCGCGCGAGTCGCGTGCCTGTGCCCGGTTTGCTACAGTAGCGGCATATGCGCTCCTCCCGATTCGCATCTCTGCTTCTACTCGCCATCCCCCTGGCCTCGCAAACCTACAAGCCCCCCGAATCCAATCTGAAAATGCGCCAGTGGTTTCAGGACAACAAATTCGGCATGTTCATTCACTGGGGCGTCTACAGCGTCCTCGGCGATGGCGAGTGGGTCATGAACAATCGGAAGATTCCCAAGGCCGAATACGAGAAGTTGCCCGCGCGCTTCAACCCACCGCGTTCAACGCCGCCGAGTGGGTCTCGCTCGCCAAAGCCGCCGGCATGAAGTACATCACGATTACGAGCAAACACCACGACGGTTTCGCCATGTGGGGCACGAAGCAGAGCAAGTGGAACATTGTCGACGCGACGTCCTACAAAAAGGACCCGCTCAAGATGCTTGCCGGGGAGTGCCGAAAGCAGGGCCTCAAGCTCTTCTTCTACCATTCGCACCTCGATTGGCATCATCCCGGCTACTCAACTCTCGGCCGCACGGGTCTCGCCGCCGGACGCGCGCCCTCCGGAGACTTCAATCGCTATCTCGATTACATGGATGCCCAGTATCTGGTTCGACGGCTGGTGGGACAAGCCTACCGCGGACTGGCGGCTGGAAAAGACCTACAAGCTCATTCACTCCCTTCAGCCGGCGGCCCTCGTCGGCAACAATCACCATCGCAAACCGTTCGACGGCGAGGATTTTCAGATGTTTGAAAAGGACCTGCCCGGCCAGCACACCGCGGGTTTCTACAAAGACTCGGAAATCGGGAAACTGCCGCTCGAATCCTGCGACACAATCAACAAAGCCTGGGGCTATACCGCCAAGGACAAGCAGTTCAAGAGCACCAGGGACCTGATCCATTTCCTGGCGCGCGCCGCCGGACACAACAGCAATTTCCTGCTGAACGTCGGACCCACGCCGGAAGGGACAATCCAGGCGGAGTTTGTCGAACGCCTGCGCGCCATCGGCGGGTGGTTGAGCAGGAACGGCGAATCGCTCTATGGGACTCGCGGCGGCCCAACGCAGCCTGACTCCTGGGGCGTTACCACGCAGACAGGCGGCAGGATCTTCGTTCACGTTCTCGATTTGAATAGCGAACTGCTGGCGCTGTCGAGACTTCCTAACGTCAAGTCGGCAAAGATGCTGGCGACCGGCGCCCCCGTCGAAATGTCGAAACTGAGTGGCGGGCTCCTATTGCGAATCCCGCAAGCGGGGCGCGATCCGAACGACACCGTCATCGTACTGGAGAAGGCTTAATGAACATGACACGGAGAGAACTGATTGCGGTTGCCCCGCTCGCCGTGGGAGTCGGGAGTATCGCGAGCGCCGGGCCCAAGCGGCCCAAACTCGCGGCCATTTGCACTACCTACTTCAAGCATTCCCACTCGCAGCACATCGTGGACCGGTTCCTTGAAGGCTACGGCTGGAACGGTACCCATCACAAACCGGAAATGGACTTGGTCTCGATCTACGTCGATCAGTTCCCGGCGGTGGAATTCAGTAAGGAGCGCGTGGCGCGGTTCCCGTCCATGAAGATGTACCCTTCCATCGCCGAAGCGCTCACGCTTGGCGGGAGCAAACTGGCGGTCGACGGCGTCATCCTGATCGGCGAGCACGGCAAGTATCCGCGCAATGAGAAGGGACAAACGCAGTATCCGCGTTACGAGTTCTTCAAGAAGATCGTGGACGTGTACAAGTCGAGCGGGCGCTCCGTGCCTTTGTTCAATGACAAGCATCTCTCCTGGAATTGGGATTGGGCGAAGGAGATGTACGACACCTCGCGCGAAATGAAATTCGCCTTCATGGCCGGTTCGAGTCTGCCGGTAACGTGGCGAACGCCGTCGCTCGAAATGCCTCTCGGCTCGCGCATCAGGGAAGCCGTCTGCGTCGCCTATGGCGGCGTCGACAGTTACGATTACCACGCGCTTGAGACCTTGCAGTGCATGGTGGAGCGTCGAAAGCGAGGCGAAACCGGCGTGAAGTGGCTCCAGGCCTATAAGGGCGACGCGTTCTGGAAGGCGCTCGGGGACGGCGTTTGGCCGCGCGACCTCATGGAATCCGCGCTTTGCCGCTCCCACACACTCACGCCTTCCCGCGAAGGATTCAACAACATCTTCCCCACGGATGCGGACATGCGCCGTATCGTCAAGCAGCCCGTCGCTTACCGCTACGAACACAACGACGGACTGATGTCCACCATCCTTCTGATGAACG
This sequence comes from Acidobacteriota bacterium, assembly GCA_005808865.1. Classification (GTDB taxonomy): domain Bacteria; phylum Acidobacteriota; class Terriglobia; order Bryobacterales; family Bryobacteraceae; genus SYKU01. Next base: position 1,974 of record SYKU01000056.1, on the reverse strand, counting down.
GACTGGTCCGCGATTTCAATTTCGCGGCGCGGCTCGACGGGCGCAGGGACCCGTTCTCGACGCAGATGTATTTGCCAATGCCCGACGGCCGCACGACGCTTGCGAACTTCTTCAGCCCGCTCGTCAACAATTTCGAGAAGATGTTCCTCACGGGCAAGCCAACCTATCCGGTGGAGCGCACGCTGCTCACCACTGGACTGACGGCCGCGGGTGTCGAAAGCATTTTCCGCGGCCAGACGCGAATCGAAACGCCGCACCTCGCTGTCCGTTACCAGGCCGCCAAAGAGTCAACTTTCTGGAGAACGTAGCCATGCCCGAATCCAAACGCATTGCCGTTGTCACGACCATCTACCGCTACCTTTCTCACGCGCAGCACATGGCGGATCGTTTTCTTGTCGGCTATCCACTCGCCGGCCGGTGGCACAAACCGGACATGAAAGTGGTGTCTCTCTACGTCGATCAAAAGCCGAAAGGCGATCAGAGTGAAGAGCGCGCCAGGGAATTTGGATTCAAGGTCTATCCCACCATCGCCGAAACGCTGCGCTGCGGCGGTGAAAAGCTCGCGGTCGATGCCGTGCTCCTCATCGGGGAACATGGCGACTACCCGAAGAACGAGAAAGGCCAGGTGCTTTACCCGCGCCACGAATTCTTCAAGCAGTGCGTCGACGTGTTCGAAAAGGACGGGCGCGCCGTTCCGGTGTACAACGACAAACATCTCTCCTACAGTTTCGAGAAGGCCAAGTGGATGGTGGACTGCTCGAAGCGCCTGAAGTTCCCCATGCTCGCCGGCTCTTCGCTTCCGGTCACGTGGCGGCTGCCGGATATCGAACTGCCGCTCAATTGCGAGATTCAGGACGCGCTCATGGTTGGAGTGGGCGGTTCGGACCCTATGGATTATCACGCGCTGGAAGCGATGCAGTGTATGGTTGAGCGGCGCAAGGGCGGTGAGTCCGGCGTCAAGTCTGTTCAGTTGATCGAAGGTGACGACGTCTGGAAAGCGGGCGACGACGGGCGCTGGTCGAAAGAACTGCTGACGGCGGCTCTTTCGCGCAGCGACACGCCGCAAGGGTTGACGGTAGCGGACGGGCGGACGCAGGAAATGGTGGCGAGCGGCGAGGCCCGCAAGCTGGCGAAGAATCCCGCGGCCTATTTCATCGAGCGCAACGACGGCCTGCGCACCACGCTCCTCATGCTGAATGGCGTCCAGAGCGACTACACGTTCGCCGCAAGGGTCAAGGGCATGGGCATCCAGTCCACGCAGTTCTTTCTTTCGCCCGTGCCGAACGTGACCTATTCGGCGTGTCTTGTGAGCAAGATCGAGGAGATGTTCGGAACCGGCGTGGCGCCCTATCCGGTCGAGCGGACGCTCATCGTGAGTGGCGCACTCGAAAGCTGCCTGACGTCGAAAATCCAGAATCATGCGCGCCTTGAGACACCACATCTCAGCGTTCGCTATCAAGCGCCGAAACACGCGAACCATGCGCGGGAGTAGGTCGATGGATCAGTACCTGATCCTGGCGCTGATCCTGACCGTGCGTTCTGCGCGGACACAGCCACGGAGACCAAGGTCAGGATGAAGGATCTCCCGGCTGCCGGGCAGCGAGGGATCGCCGCGTTCAAAGGCTTATCCATAGAAGTCGAAGACGGAAAGCCCCTGTATGAAGCCGAATTCAAGGTCAACGGCCGCGGCAGAGGCGTTCCTTTCGACGAGAGCAGAAATCTTGTAAGTGTCGAAGAACGGGTCGCGCTCGATTCGATCCCACCAGCGGCCCGCGATGCGATCAGGAGCTGCGCAGCCGCCGGAAAGATCAATCTCGTTGAGAAGGTCACTAATCTCAGAACTCCTATGGCAGAGCCACAAGTAGTTCAGAATGATCCGTGTTTTCAGAGGCTTGGCCCGTGAGGTACGTTAAGAAATCTCGGTTAAGATTCGTTGGCTCTTAGCCGGGAGCCGATCACACTGGACGCCAGCCC
>SYKU01000488.1 GCA_005808865.1 Acidobacteriota bacterium | reverse complement strand
CTAGTATAGTCAACATTATGTACACCACTTACATGGGTACACAGAAAACCGCCGAATTTCCGGCATGAGACTGGGGAACAAGGGGTTAGCTCATGTGATGCGCTTGGCGAAGGGGGAACTTCGGACTAAAAAGAGACGATCAGAGCAGCTTCAGCCCAGTCAATCGGCACCCGCGCCACCGCTCACCATACCGGTGCGCCGAGTCGCGTTCCCATGCATAATCCAGGTAACACGCTGTTCCCGAACCCCTACTTCCACATATCGTTCGAGAGGGAATACGGTGAGTCGATGCGCAGTCACTCTCTGAGTAGTTGGCGTGAATTCCCCCTTGAAGTCACGCTCGGAGCGAGACTCGGCGGCGTAATAGGACCTCTGTTTCTGCTGGCTCCCCTCGCGCTCCTCGCGTTGCGCTGGAAAGACGGCCGGCGGCTTCTCGCGGCGGCCGCCGTTTTCGCTATCCCGTATCCTCTAAATACCGACGTACGCTTTCTCCTTCCGGTCCTGCCGTTTCTCTCGCTGGCACTGGCCCTAACGCTCACGGCATCGGGCGCGGCAGCCGTGGTTCTCGTGCTCGCTCATGCGCTGGCGTCGTGGCCCGCGGTTCAGGCCGTCCTTGGGCATCCGCATTGCTGGCGTCTTCACGACATACCGTGGCGCGCAGCGCTCCGGATCCAGTCCGAGGATGCTTATCTGACATACGCGATGCAGGAGTACGGGATCGCCCGCGTGATTGAGAGGTCCGTCCCGCCGGGCGGGCGCGTACTTAGCCTGGTTACGCCTGCCGAGGCCTACACGGCGAGGGAGATCCTGGTCGATTACCGCTCCGCATCGAACGAGTTGCTGCGCGACATCCTTTGGTCCGCCGCTTTGCCGGGCAACGCGCCTACACGGCACCTGCGCTTCGCGTTTCCCGCGGCCTCCCTGAAAGGGCTCCGCGCCGTTCAGACCGCGAGCGGCACGACCGGCGAATGGGGCGTGAGCGAGTTTCGCATTCTTTATTCCGGTCGCGAACTCCCCCGGGCGCCTGCGTGGCGGCTGCGGGCAGAGCCCTACCCCTGGGACGTTCAACTCGCATTCGACAATAGTCCCGTTACGCGTTGGCGGTCCGGGCAGACCGCCGGCCCGGGCATGTTCGTCGAAGTGGATTTCGCTGGAATGGAGACCGTAGATAGCGTTGTAGTTGAATCTGGGCGCGACCAACACAGCCGGAAGCTGAGGTTAGAGGGCCGGGACGGCACGGGCGTATGGCGCACGCTTTCGAGCGCGCCTGCAATAACGGATGCTGTCATTACTGGGAGCCTTCGCCGCGCCGCCGCGCGAGAACTCAAAGCCAGGGGTGTTGGGTACATTCTGGTAAGCGACGAAAACCCGGGTGCCGGCGATTTAAAAAGTGCCGCGGCTTGGGATATTGTGGCTATTGGCGAGTACGGACCGACACATCTTTACAAGATCCGATGAAGAGACTCTACCTCGGCGTTGATGGCGGCCAATCGAGCACCACTGCTCTCATCGGCGACGATGCCGGGCGAGTTTTGGGAACGGGCAGCGCGGGTCCGTGCAATCATGTCGGAGCGTCGGAAGGCCGCGAGAAATTAATACGCGCAATTCGGGAATGTGTGTCGCGGGCGTTTGAACAAGCCCGCATGGAACAGATTGCGCGTCCGCGCTTCGAGGCCGCATGCTTCGGCATGAGCGGCGGCCCGGCGGACAAGCGGCTGATTCTCTCTGAAATTCTCGAAACGCCACTGCTCACGGTTACAACCGATGCCGCGATCGCGCTGGCGGGCGCCATTGCCGGAAAGCCAGGCATTATCACTATCGCGGGGACCGGGTCAATAGCCTACGGCCGGAACGCCGACGGGCGGACGGCCCGCGTCGGCGGCTGGGGCTACGTGTTTGGCGACGAAGGCGGCGCATTCGACATCGCGCGCCAGGCTCTTCGCGCCGCGCTTCGTCACGAGGAAGGTTGGGGCCCGCAAACCGCGCTTCATCCGATGCTACTCACGGCAACCGGAGCCGCCGACGCCAACGATTTGCTCCACCGCTTCTACACTTCTGAATATTCGCGCCCCAGGATCGCGGCGTTTTCTAGGCTGGTGGATGAGGCTGCTGTGAACGGCGACTGGGCCGCGTCTGGCATCCTCCAAGCCGCCGCGCAACAACTCGCCGCGCTGAGCGCCTCGGTCCGCATGCAGCTTTGGCGGCCTGGTGGCCCGGTGCCGATCGCGTACATCGGCGGTGTGTTTCGAAGCACTATCGTGCGCGAGCGGTTTCGCGCGCTTACGGAACTTGAGGAAGGCAACCACTGTGGCCCGCCGGTTTTTGGGCCCGCCGCCGGCGCGCTTCTCCAAGCCTATCAGGCAGCCGGCCTCGATCCCGTCTTGAAGAATGTCCCGGAGTTCAAAGAATGAAATTTCTTACGCCTTTTCTCGCGTCGTTGACGATGTTCGCCGCTGAACCCGATTGGCCGCGCATCGAGAAGTCAGCCCTTGAGTTTTTCCAGAGTTATGTGCGAATCCCATCGATCAATCCGCCCGCGAACACGGTAGATGCGGCGAATCTTGTGAGGGGCGTGCTCGAAGCCAACGGCATTCCCGTTCGCCTGCTCACGAGCGGTCCGAAAGGCCAGACGAATCTGTTGGCGAGGCTCCCGGGACGGGACCGCTCCAAGAAGCCGCTCCTGCTGCTGAATCATCTCGACGTCGTTCCCGTCGATCGCAGTGCGTGGAAGGTAGATCCCTTCGCAGCCGTCATTCAGGACGGCATGATCTGGGGCCGCGGAACAATGGACATGAAGGGGATCGGCACTCAGCACATCATGGCGCTGATCGCGCTGAAGCAGGCCGGCATCGTTCCGGCGCGCGATATCGTGATGCTGTCCACCGCGGACGAAGAGACGGACGGAATCCTCGGCATCCGCTGGATGATCAAGAACCACTTCAATGAAATTGACGCCGAGTATGTTCTCGATGAGGGAGGTTTCGGCTCGCGCGAGATTCTCGCAAAGGGCAAGCTTGTCTTCGGAGTGGCCGTTGGAGAAAAATTGAGCGTGTGGCTGCGAGTGCGCGCCAAGGGAACGGCGGCCCACGGATCGCAACCCATCCCGGACAACGCCAACGTCACGCTGATCACGGCGCTGCAGAAAGCGATCGCGCTGCCCGGCGAGAAGCAGCCACATCCGGTGGTCGCGGAGATGATTCGCAACATCGGAGCTCCGCTCGCTCAGAACAAGTACACGGCGGCCATTCAGGTGAACACCGCGTCACTCACTTCGCTCTCGGCCGGCGTGGGTTCTCCTCCCAAGATAAATGTCATCCCCTCCGCGAGTGAGGCGACAGTCGATTGCCGGCTCCTGCCCGGAGTCAACCCCGAAGAATTTATCTCTGAAATGAAGGCTCGCACTAACGACCCTCGAATCTCGATCGAACTCCTAACTATTCCGGACGATCCTGGCGCAAGCAGCAGCCGGACGCCGTTGTTCGACGCGATTCGTAAGGCCATCCTGAAGCATCATCCAGGTGCCGTCGTGACCCCCATGCTTGTTCCGCACGGCACAGATTCGGTGAAGCTGCGGATGAAGGGACTCACCGCTTACGGTTTCACGCCCATGGTGCTCGATCTCTCAACCGCCGGTTCCATGCACAGCGACCAGGAACGTATTCCGGTTTCGGAATTCCTTAAGGGCGTCCGCATTTTTTTCGACGTCTTGAGCAGCGACTTTTGAGCGCCACCTGCTAACCTGAGACCATGGGAAAGTTATCGATCAGGGATCTCGATCTTCGCGGAAAACGTGTCTTCATACGGGTAGATTTCAATGTTCCGCTCTCGAATGGCGGGAAGGAAATTACAAGCGACAAGCGCATCAGAGCGACGATTCCCACTATCCAATACGCTCTCGACTGCGGCGCGGGGCTCATTCTTGCTTCACATCTCGGCCGGCCCAAGGGGAAGCCGAACGCGGAGATGAGCCTGGTGCCCATCGCCAAGCGCCTCGGAGAACTGCTTGCACGGCCGGTAAAGATGGCGTCCGATTGTGTTGGACCCAAGGTTGAGTCCATGAAGCCGGCGCCGGGCGAAGTATTGGTCCTTGAAAACCTGCGGTTCCACTCGGAGGAGGAGCAGAATGCCGATGGCTTCTCCCGCCAGCTTGCTTCGCTCTGCGACGTCTACGTGAATGATGCGTTCGGCTCCGCGCATCGCGCCCATGCCTCGACGGCTGGCATGGTGAAGTACCTTCCTCAAGCCGCCGCCGGCCTCCTGATGGAGCAGGAGCTCAAGTACCTCACGCTCGCGACCACGAATCCACCGCATCCGTGCCTCGCGATTTTGGGCGGCGCAAAAGTGTCGGACAAGATTGAAGTCATCGCGAATCTAATGAAGATTGTCGATCGCCTGTTGATCGGAGGCGCAATGGCTTACACGTTTCTCAAGGCTCAAGGTCAATCGATTGGCAGATCGCTTGTGGAAGACGATAAACTCGACCTCGCTCGGAAGCTGATCGCGGAGTCGGGAGAGAAGCTTGTGCTGCCCGTCGATCACGTCGTAGCCCCGGAGATTCAGGCGGGAGCCGAGTTCAAGATCGTTGACGTGGTGCCGGATGGCATGATGGGGCTTGACATCGGGCCGCGAACGGTCGCGAGCTACGCCGGAATGATTGCGGCTTCCCGGATGATTGTCTGGAACGGCCCGATGGGAGTCTTCGAGAAACCTCCGTTCGATCGCGGTACTGTCGCGATAGCGAAGGCGGTTGCCGAATCGGGAGCAATATCGGTAGTAGGCGGGGGAGATTCGGAAAAGGCCGTCAAATCAGCCGGTGTCTCGGACCGGATCTCGCATATTTCCACGGGCGGTGGCGCGTCGCTCGAGTTCCTCTCAGGCATCGAATTGCCAGGTGTAACGGCGCTGACCGAGGCCCGCACTACTGAATGATCACCAACTCCCGTTGAATTTCACCGGTCACTCGCGCTTCGCCGGCGCCCACGAACATGTTCACCTCCGACCGCACGCCGAAGTCCTGCAAATAGATCCCCGGCTCGATCGAGAAACCACTGCCCGCAATAATCCGCCGCTCATCATGCGTCTCAAGATTGTCCATGTTCGCGCCGTTCCCGTGGACATCCTCGCCGATCGAGTGGCCGGTCCGGTGCACGAAATGCTCACCAAACCCCCGGCTGCGAATGTAGTCGCGCGCCGCGTCGTCAACTTCAAAACCGCGTAGATCTCTGCCGGAGCTAACTGCGGTCAACACGAACTCGATCGCCCGGTCCCTCGCCTCTCTTACGATTTCGAACACATTACGCATTTCGTCGTTAGGCGTCGCTCCGCAATACCCGGTCCATGTAATGTCGTAGTACACGGCGCCCGGCTTGTCGAGCTTTGCCCACATGTCGAGCAGCACGAAATCGGAAGCACGGATGGCACTCGACGAGCCCTCCACCGGTTCATAGTGCGGATTTGCCGCATTCGCATTTACGCCTACGATAGGTCCGTGGTCGGTCAGCATCCCGCTCTCGGCGAAGCGCTTCAGAATGTACTGCTTTACTTCGATTTCCTGGACTGGCGCCCCGTTACGAATGCGCTCGCCAATCATTTCGAACGCTTCGCGCCGCACGCGGTCCACCCGCCGCCCGGCTTCCAGGTGTGACTCAAGGCCCTCCGGAGTCCAGCGAGCCTCGAAATGCTGGACCAGTTCCGCCGAACTCGCGACTTCGCATCCCAGACTGCGGACCAACTCCACCGTTCCCGCGTCCACCATGGCGACGTACGGTACCGCGCACATCGGTGAGTATTGCATCGCAACGCGCTTTGCTCCGCCCAACAGCATTGCGATTCCCTCCTGCTGCTCCGTCCAGCTTGAATACAACATCTTCTTTCCAGGGAGCGCGTTCAACATCCCGCTTTCGATCCGATGAACCAAGCCCCGAGGCTCGCCGTTCGCGGGAATCAGATAGTACCAACGGCGCGTGGACAGCCTTGGCACCTGAAAGCCCAGCACGCGATATGCAAGTGGGTCGCGTTCATGATGGTCGAAGAAGAGCCAGCCGTCGAGTCCCTGGCGTCGCAGTTCCTGCTGAATCCCGGCAACGTTCATTTGCTTAGTTTCTCCTCCGCCGCGGCCTGCGTGATGCCGTCGATCTCAATCACTTTCAGGCGGTTAGTCAGGCCCATCCGGATTCGGACGGCAGCCTGGGGCACGCCGAACAACTCTCCAAGATAGGCGGTACAAGCCTCGTTGGCCCTCCCGCTTTCAGCCGGCGCGGAGACGTTGATCTTGAAGGCGCCGCCAAGCTTGCCCGCGCAACACGTGCGCTTGGCACGGGAATGTACCTTGACGGAGATCCGCGCGCTCATGTACGCTTGACTTCCAGCGTTGCGCGCAGGTCGGCAACGCCCGCACGCGCGCCTGGACCCACCACCTCGAACGCCACGACGTCGTCCAGCCAGTCGTGGCTCGATCCGTCCGCGTGTTGTGTCGCCACCGTCAGCGTGTACTCCCGCGGAACCAGCCAGCAGCCAAACCGAAAGTTGATGATCGCATCTTCGCCCGCCGCTAAGCTCCCCAAGTGTTGATTCTCGATCCGTGTGTTTGTTCCGTAGACGTCCAGTCCCGTTCGTGTGCGAATCAGAATGCCTACCATCGGATCCGTCACGTTCCGGTGAAATCGGCACCGGACACTGACCGTAACCTCTTCGCCGGACGCAATCGAACTTGCGGAATTGCCCTGCGCCCCCAGCAGTTGAACCGAGAGGATCTCGCTTGTGCCGTCGCCATGCCGGTTGCTCGCCTCCAGCGCGCTCGAACGTGATGGCTCGCGCTGCTTCGCGAGCACCAGTCCGATATACTTGTTCATCACGTGGCTCGGGTCGCCTTCGGCTTCAATCCTCCCGTTCAACAACAGGATCGCGCGGTTTGAAATCTGCTTCACGAGCCCCAGGTCGTGGGACACGAAGAGCACGGTAACGCCGTTCCGCTTTAGTTCCTCAAACTTCCGGATGCACCGGTTTGCAAAAATGGCATCGCCAACAGCCAGCGCCTCATCCACAATAAGAATCTCCGGCTCCACATGGATCGCGGCGGCGAACGCTAGCCTTACATACATGCCGCTCGAGTATTCCTTCACCGGGCGCTCCATGAACGCTCCAATTTCGGCGAACCCTTCGATCGACGGAAGCGATCTGGCGATCTCCCGCCGACTCAAGCCCATAATTTCGCCATTCAGGAAAACGTTCTCGCGCCCGGTGAATTCGGGGTTGAATCCCGCGCCGAGCTCAAGCAACGCGGCCACCCGGCCCTGAACAACGACTCTGCCCGTCGTAGGCTGAAGGATCCCGCAGACAATCTGAAGGAGCGTGCTTTTTCCACAACCGTTCGGGCCTACAAGCCCGAGCGATTCACCTCGGTCGAGGCCAAAACTGATGTCACGCAGCGCCCAGAAATCGGAATGAAGGGGCGGTGAAAAGGGAAGTGATTCGCGGATGCGATCGGCGGGACGTTTGTAAAGCCGGTAAAGTTTGGAAACGCTCTGAACAAGTACCAAAGATCATGTTGGATGAGATGCCGCCGGGTGTCAATCGACTCGGCGGTCACCCCTGCCGCAAGCTGCGCCGCGAGCCCTTCTCAAGCGGAGTGGGATATCCGATGAGGCAGAACTGATCCAGCGCGAACAGCACGACAGACTCCAGCCCTTCCGCCTTACTCGCGCGAACCTCGCGCGCCCACGGCGTCGTGTAGTCGCCAATACCAATCAGGTGACTAATTTTATTCCGCGGAAATCCAAGTTCAATGGGCAGCTTGATGGATTCCCTGGCTTTGTTCATGTCCCGATTGCCCGTATAGGTGAAGTTCTCGGTCTTAAGGCATTCGAGCGTCGCGGGTGTCCAAGCGCTGACAGGCAGGTTCACCGCCGCGTTAAGCGCAGTATCGTTCACGTCCGGCGGATACAGCACCTCAAAAAGCGCGGCGGGATACGCTCCCCTCACGTATTGAATGATCTGATTGGTAAAGTTGCCAATCAGTCCCGTTAGAAACTGCGTGTCTTCCAGATATCCGGCCGCCGGCGAGAACTGGTTTGCGAAAACGTGCAGGCTCCTTCCATACGTCGCCGCGAACGTGGAAGTCGTGTAGGCGTCGTAGAATGGCATTCCGGATCCATCGTACGGAAAGTACCACCACTGGACCTCGCCGAATTGCAGATAGGGCGTCTGTCCGGCTTCGGCCATCAGATGCGCCATATCCAGGTAGACCTGTTTCCAGTACGTCAGACTCGTGGGCGAAAAGTTGGTTTGAATCGCGGGAGTATTCAGCAACACGGGATTCTGGCTGGGATACCGCTGAGCGATCCCCGCCGCCGGCGACGGGTCCCCGTGCTGCAACTCCATGCTGAACGCCGACGCCACGTCGATGCCGTAGCTCTTCATCTCTTTGACGAAACTCCGGGTCCAATCACGCGCGGCCAGGTTCACTCGCGGGACCGCGCCAAGGTCGGTATACCACTCGCCGTCGATTCCGCCCGTAAGAGTGCCTACGCCGCCTTGCGCCACGTTGACCTGCGCCGAAAACGCCCCGCCGGCCGGACTCGCCGAAAGTGCAACTGCGTTCCCTTCGATTCCCATCGCGCGCGCATGGATCGTCAGGACTGGACCAGCCGCCTCCGCCCACACGCCTGTCGAACCGCCGTTAATGAGCAGTTCGAAGGCCCGTGCGATACTTACTGCCGTGTCGCCGATTAGGTTTACACGTTGCAGAACCGTCGGTCCGATCGAGATGCTTGTGATTTGACCGAATACTGGCGAGCCGCCGAAGGTAACGGTTCCGGATGCATATGCCTGCCCCGGCCGCGACAGTTCGTAGAACCACAGTGCGCCAACGTAGTGATTCGCTCTCCCGATAAATCCCAACGACTTGATCATCCACGCCGTTCTCTCCGGAGCGAGGGCGATCGAGTGGTCCGTATCCCAATCGGTCGCGAGCGTCGTGACCGCGTCCGGAGGAACTTCCGGCAAATCCCCTGTGGGAACCGCAACCTCAAAAAAGTCGAAATAGAAGTATTGTCCGGCCGTGCCGACGTGCGTCGCCGTCACTGTATGCACCGTGTTTGCCGCGAACGTACCGAGCGGTATGCGCACAAGCGCATCCTCGAGTGGAAGTAGGAGATTCCGGATGCTCGGCGTGACACCGTCAACTGCTATGGAGACCGTCGCGCCGTTCGCTGCCATCCGTGTGCCTAGGTACAGTTGATGCGCTTGCGGCGCTCGATACGTCCACGAAACGCTCGCTCCGTACGTTGTGGTCTGGCGGATTGATCCGCCGGAAAAATTTCCTCGCGATTCGGTCCAGTTCGGCGCGGCGCCGTACACTAAGTCACCCGAACCATCCTCGACCCGCCAACTTCCGGGCCCAGCCACCTGATACGCGCGATTCGTGCCTGTCACCTGCCAGTTCGATACCGTCACACGGAACTCACTCCTCACGTACGCGCCAGACTGCAAGTCCGCAGCGTATGTCCACCGCATCTTTCGAATGCTCGCTGCCGGTACCAAACGACCGTCGATCGCCAAGAGCGATCCAATATTGAGGCTCAGTTGCCACTTTGAGGGCGACGTCCCACCGCTCAGCCGCTGCCACGAAGCCGACCAGTTTTCGGTCTTCGCTCCCGACACGTTGGCTGTTACACCAACCCGATTCCCATTTCCGCCCGCTGCTCCTACGTAGGCTAGAGTTATGGATGCCCCGTTCCGTGTTGCTTGCATCACCGCGGAGAACGCGTTTACGCTTGCAGTGATCGCCTGGACAGCGTTGGCTAGCGTGTCGGCCCCCAGTAACTGATACGTGTGATGCTCTCCTTCCCATG
>SYKU01000487.1 GCA_005808865.1 Acidobacteriota bacterium | reverse complement strand
CATGCTTACAACTATATCATACAAAGCAGAGTGTGTCAATATGACAGCAACTATTTACATGCCTACACAATAGACCTGAAACGGGGATAACTTCATCAAAACAAGCCGTTTCAGGGTTTTAGTAGTGAGAACTTCGGTCTAATCAAAGCAGACCCACCCGGCGACGGCCTTTCTTCGTCGGTCCCTTTTTTGAAAGGAACGCGCAAAGCGTTCGCGCTCATCGTTGGCATCGGATAGAACAGAGGAATCAATTCCAGATGGGAATCAACCGCAAGCGGCAACGCTCGAAGCAATATTCCAGCTACTATTCTTGCCAGGTTCCTGAAAGCGCGGCGGATGCTCGGCGGCCCTCTCCGCACCCTCCGAACAAGGCCTTGAGTTTCTGACACTTCACTTCAAGCCGTAAAACTCGCAGGCGGTCTCGCCCATGATCTTGTTGCGCACGGGCGTCGGCACGGGCGCGAGCGCCTGAGTAAAACCGGCGAGTGCGCGCTTAAAATTCCCGGCCAGCAGGCACACGGGCCAGTCGCTCCCGTACATCAGCCGGTCCGGCCCGAATAACCCGAGAATGAACTGGACGTACGGGCGGAGGTCGGACGCCGCCCAGTTCGGCGCCGCTTCGGTAATCAGCCCGGAAAGCTTGCACGATACCTGCGGAATCCCGGCGGCGCGCTCCATGTCCTGTGCCCAGCCTTCCATCGAACCCGACGCGATGGGCGGCTTCGCGATGTGGTCGATTACCATGCGGAGGCCGGGCACAGCGTCCGCGAGCTTTGGCACACACGGAAGGTGTTGTGGGCGAAGCAGCAGGTCGTACGGCAAGCCCCGCCTCTCGACTTCGCGAAGACCGCGGATCACCTCAGGCCGCAGCAGCCAGTTGACGTCAGGCTCATCGTGAACCGGATGGCGGACGCCCTTGAACCGGGAGTGCCGTTGAAATTCGTCGAGAACGGCTCCCACGCGCGGGTCAGTCAGGTCCACCCATCCCACCACGCCGCGAATGAAGGCGTTCGCCGAAGCCAGTTCGAGCAGCCAGCGCGTCTCATCGACGAGGGTGTTGGCCTGAACCAGAACCGACCCGTCGAAGCGGTTGAGGTCGAGCAATGGCGCCAGATTCCCGGGCAAAAAGTTGCGGTGGATGCGGGATGGAGCCGGCGGCATCCAGGCGTAATGAAAGCGGTCAAGGTCCCAGAAGTGCTGGTGCGAATCGATGCGCATCGGCTCCAGTTTATCGCCAATCCCGCCTCGAACTCCCGCCGGTATGCCCGCTTATGGTATTCTCCAACCGTGAAATCCAGTTGGCTTGTTGCATGGACCGCCGCCGGAATCTGTTTCGGCCAGGCGGTAAAGACGAATCCACTCGCGGGGGACGCCCGGGCCGCGGAGGCTGGGCGGGGCGTGTTTCGCGTCTACTGTGCGCCGTGCCACGGCATCAAGGCCGAAGGCGCGCGCGGACCCGATCTGACCCTCGGCGTATTCAATGCCGGCAGCGGCGACGCCGACCTGTTTGCCGTGATCGCGCACGGTGTGCCAGGCACTGAGATGCCCGGTTTTGCGGCGCGATTCGCGGACGAGCACATGTGGCGTCTCGTAACCTATATACGATCAGTTAAGAAAGAATCACCCGCGGCCACGGGCGATGCCTCCGCGGGCGAGAAGCTGTTTTGGGGAAAAGGCGCTTGCGGCCAATGCCACATGGTAAACGCCAAAGGAGGGCGCCTGGGCCCCGACTTGTCGCGCGCCGGACGCCAGCGGAGTCTTGCGTACTTGCGCGCATCCGTGGTGACCCCGGGCGCGGAGATCACGCCCGGCTTCGCCACAATCACGGTGGTCAGGAAGGACGGTACCAAGGTGATTGGCGTCCAGAGGGGCCTCGATAACTTCTCCGCGCAGTTGATGGACATGAAGGAGAACATTCATTCGTTCTGGAGGAGCGACGTGAAGTCGATCGACCGCGAATTTAAGAGCGTGATGCCGGAGTACGGCAAAACGCTCAGCGCCACCGAGTTGAACGACGTGCTTGCGTACGTGACGAAACTGAAGGGCGAGGAGAAAAAGCGATGATGGGTCTAACTTGGAAAGTGGAGCATGCCGCCGTCGTTTGCGGCTTGTCATTCTCGCGAAAGGAGGCAGGCAGAAGAAAACGGTGTCTTGCCCCACCTTACGCGGGCAAAGCGTTCGTCATCCTTGTGGCTGCGGCGATTGTCGCGCTTGGAGCGGAGAGCGTACCGGAGGCGAAGTTGCGAGCCGCTCAGGCAGACCCTTCAACCTGGCTCATGTACGGCAGGAACTACTCCGGATGGCGGTACAGCGACCTCGCGCAAATCAGCCCGGCCAATGTAGCCCAACTGACGCCGGCGTGGATGTTCCAGACCGGCGTTCTGGGGAAACATGAAACCACTCCCCTGGTGTTTGACCGGCTCATGTTCATCACGGGGCCGTCGAACAACGCCTGGGCGCTCGACGCCGTGACCGGGCGCGAGATTTGGCGCTACTCGAAACCCGTTCCTCCCTCTGTCAATCTCTGCTGCGGCCAGGTGAATAGGGGATTCGCGGTGCGGGGTGACACGCTTTTCAAGGTGAATCTGGAAGCGACGCTCGTGGCTATGGACTCGAAGACCGGAAGCGTGATCTGGGAAACACCCATCGACGACATTAAGAAAGGCTTCAGCGCGACGCTTGCGCCACTGATTGTGAAAGACATGGTGCTCATAGGCATCGCTGGCGCGGAGTTTGGAATACGCGGCTTCATCGATGCCTACGATGCCAACACCGGAAAACGCAAATGGCGGTTCTGGACGGTTCCCGGGCCGGGCGAGCCCGGCGCCAACACGTGGGGCGGCGACTCCTGGGAACGCGGCGGCGGATCTGTTTGGGTGACCGGAACTTACGATCCGGAACTTAACCTGACTTACTGGGGAACCGGCAACCCAGGCCCCGATATGTATGGGGACGACCGGCCGGGGGACAATTTATACACGTGCGCCATCGTGGCGCTCGACGCCGACACGGGCAAGCTCAAGTGGCACTACCAAATGACGCCGCACGACGTCCATGACTGGGACGCGATCGCAGACCCCGTGCTTTTGGACGTTACCGCGAACGGTAGGAAAGTGAAGGCCGTTGTCCAGGCCAACCGCAACGGATTTTACTACGCTCTCGACCGCGCCACGGGGAAGTTGCTGGCGGCGAAGGCGTACACAAAGGTGAGTTGGGCCGATTCTATCGGACCGGACGGCAGGCCCGTTCTCATTGCCGGACAGGATCCCACCGAGGAGGGGAATAAGGCGTGTCCAGGCCTCGGCGGCGGACATAACTGGCAGGCGACGGCTTACAGCCCGAAGACCGGCTACTATTACATTCAGACTACGGACGGCTGCCAGACTTACTACAAGACAAAGCAGGAGTTCATCCAGGGAGCCTGGTATCAGGGCAGCACGGTAAGTCCGCTTCCCACGGAGCCGACGACGGGGTCGATCCTGGCTCTTGATCCCTCGACTGGCGCGACGATGTGGAAATTCCCCATGGTAAGTCCGCCAACGAGCGGCCTGCTCGCTACGGCGGGCGGACTGGTGTTCACAGGTGACCGCGAAGGATACCTTGCGGCGCTCGATGCGAAAACGGGCGAGGTAAAGTGGAAGTTTCAGGCAGGGGGGGTGATCGGGTCCCCGCCTATCACGTATCTGCTCGACGGCAAACAGTATGTCTCGGTTGCGGCAGGGCAATCGATGATTACTTTCGGATTGCGT
>SYKU01000486.1 GCA_005808865.1 Acidobacteriota bacterium | reverse complement strand
GGATCGCCATGTTACAGGGTTCCCCGAATTTGAGCAGTTCTACATCGCCGGTTTCCCGGCGAGCACTCAAGTGTGCGCCCAAGTCCGATGCGTCTGCCGATTCCGCCACGCCCGCACGGTTCAAAGGTAGCACGAAACAAGGGCTGCCCCGATCGAACTTTTAAGTCCTTTGCGTCTGCCGATTTCGCCACCCGGGCACACTGACAACTAACAAATTACTGAACAATACCGCCACGCGTAGCTGCAGCTGTGTCGGGACTCGACAAGACTGCGCCCGGATTCATAGGCGAAGCCGCTCACATGCCAACTCGTCCGCTTCCGGCGAAAGATGGACGTTTCTACCCGGCAATCTTGCCGTGGAGTACCGCACGAGACACATGATCGAGAAGGCCTCCGCACCCGATTTCCCGACCGGCTCCGAAGGTGTGACGTACCGAATGCAGAACAAAGGCCGCCCACAAGGTTCGCCCGTTCGGCGAGCGGCCGGTTCAACGCCCCTGCGATAACCGGCTATCGCGAAGCGAGTTCGGCCAAGTCCCTGGGGATGATTGCATAGTTGCTCATTCCAGAACATCAAATTTGATCTTCAGGATGAAGTCCCCTGAAGATCCGCCCCGCCTTGCCGGGACGGCTTCGCGCTTGTTGCCGGCGCCTCCGCGGGTTGACTTTCTGGTCGATCCAGCACCGGAAAGAGGCGATGCCCGGCGGTCGCCCCGCTCCTCGCAGCTCAGGCTCACGTGAAGATGAAAGCACGTTTCAGAACCGATTGACATGCCCGGCGGCCCGCTCCAGAGGAATCGAATACCTCGTCGGAGCTCACGGAAGCCGGGCAACCCTACCGCCCAATCCATGTCCTTCGCGACACGTCAAGGTTCGCTGGCCGCGCTCCACCTCCCAATCGGCGTTACAATCTCAAGCAAGAGGTCTCGGCCATGAAACTCTACCGGCTCTACTCTATCTGCGCCCTGCTCACGGCACCCATCGCCGCGCAGGAATTTCGCGGTTCCATTCTCGGTCGCGTTTCCGATCCATCGGGTGCGGCCGTCGCCAACGCCACCGTCGAGGCCGCCAACGCCGACACCGGTCAAGTCTCGCACACCATTTCGAACGAGTCAGGCAACTTCCAGATCCCCTTTCTCCTACCCGGCAATTACATTGTATCCGTCGCCCACCCGGGCTTCAAGAAACTGGAACGCAAAGGCATCCGCGTGTCCGTCGCCGCCCAGATTGCACTCGACCTCACGCTCGATCTCGGCGCCACGGCTGAAACCGTCACCGTTACCGCCGAAACGCCTCTGCTCAACACCGCCGGGGCCGAACTCGGACAAGTTATCGACAACGCCTATGTCGGAAAGATCGCCGTCAGCCTCAGCCGGAATATTATTAATCTGACGCAACTCGCCGCCGGCGTCACATCGGCCGGAACCGGAACCTACACCAGCAACGCGCAGTCGAACCTCAGCATCTCAGGCGGCGGCTCGACGCGAGGCCGCAATGAGTTTCTCGTCGACGGTATTCCAAATACGGTGCCGCAGGGCGGCGGCCTCATCGCCTTCGTTCCCTCCGTCGATTCCGTCGAAGAAGTGAAGGTCCACACCACGCTTTTCGACGCGTCCCTCGGACATTCGAACGGCGGCGCAATCTCCATCACCACTCGCGGCGGAACCAACGAGTTCCACGGCGCAGCGTATATTTTTAAGCGCTGGAGCGATCTCAACGCCAACTCCTGGGCCAACAACCGGCTTGGATTGCCGAAGCCTCCCGTCAACTACCGGCAGTGGGGCTATACCGTTGGCGGCCCAGTCCTGATTCCTCGGATTTACAGCGGCCGTAACCGGACGTTTTTCTCCACTTCCCTCGAACGCGATGCTGACAAGCGCGACCTCAGCCTCCAGGCGCGCGTTCCCACCGAGCTTGAGCGCCAGGGCGATTTCTCGAGGACGCTCAATCGCCTGGGCGGCGCGCTCAGCATGTTCGACCCCGCGTCGACCCGCGTTACCGGAAGCACGGCAACGCGCACGGCGTTCGCCGGGGCGCGTATTCCCGCCAACCGTTTCGATCCCACTGGATCCGCCCTGCTTCGGGCCATGCCTCTGCCAAACCTCGCAGGCGATCCGCAGATCGGAAAGTTCAACTGGGCCGTCGCCGGCATTTACGGGGTTGATCAGAAACAGGTAGGCGCGCGCTTCGACCACCAGGTCAGCGAGCGCCAGCGCGTCTTCTTCCGCTTCGGCCGCCTGGAGCGAGTCCAGGCGGCTGACCGCTTCTTCGATGGTCTGTTCAATGCTCCGGTGGGCGGCGGCGACCTCGGGCTTCTCGTGCGCCATTTCTACAACCTCGGCGCCGACGACACCATTACGCTCACTCCGACCCTGGTCGCATCGTTCCGCTACGGCCTTGCCAGGCGCTTTACGTATTCGAGCGGAGGAGGCGCGGATCTCGACCCGGCAAAGATTGCGACGCCCGCGGCCATCGCGGCGAATCAGGCCGTGCGCGGATTCCCGGTCTTCAATCTCGGCGAAAACACCGCCACCATCGGGAGCAGCGCCAGCCGGGAAGCTAACGACCTCCATGCCTTTCTTGCCACCTTCACTAAGCTCGCCGGAAAGCATAGCCTGAAGTTCGGCATCGACTACCGTTTGGTCCGGTGGAACCGTCTTTCCCCGGGAAACTCCGCCGCGGGCCAATTCAACTTCAATGCGGCATTTACCCAGCAGGATCCCTTTGCTGCCCGTTCGGCCGACAATTCCGGGTCTGGCATTGCCTCAGCCTTGCTCGGCCTCCCAACGGCGGGCTCGCTCGGCTACACGTCGCCGCTCTCGCTTCAGAACCATTACCTCGGCGCATTTGTTCAGGAAGATTGGAAAATCAGCCAGCGGCTCACACTAAACTTCGGCGTCAGGTACGAACTTGAGACTCCCTACACGGAGCGCTACAATCGCATCGGCTACGGCCTCGACAACACAGCGAGAATTCCGGTACAGCCCGCGGGATTCGATCTGCGGGGCGGCATCCTCTTCGCGGGCGTGAACGGCGTTTCACGCGCCGCGGGCCGGGTCGATCGAAACAACTTTGGTCCGCGTGCCGGCTTTGCCTTTCGCGTGGCGAAGAATACGGTGATGCGCGGCGGCTACGGTTTCTTCTACAGCGGCCAATCCTACAACACTGGATTTCTTGGCGAGGTCGGGGCGTTCAACGCGGTTACGCCATACGTGGGGTCGGTGGATGGAGACGCGACGCCCTTTACGACGCTCGCGAACCCATTTCCCGGCGGCTTGCGCCAACCTCTCGGCAGCGCTGCGGGACTCACTGCACAGCTTGGCGACAGCCTTACTTTCTTCGATTCCAGCCGCGTTTCTCCCTACAACCAGCAGTGGCAGTTCAGCATTCAGCGCGAGTTGCCCGGTCTCGTTCTGGTAGAGGCCGCTTATGCGGGAATGCTCAGCCTCAAGCAGTTCGAGAATTTTGACCTCAACGAAAAGCCCGACCGATACCTTTCGCAGGGCGCGGCCGAGAACACGCGCGTCCCGAATCCGTTCCTTGGCGTGTTCCCCGCCACCACAACGCTCGGCCAGGGCACAACGATTATTCAGCGCAGGCTCTGGCCTGCGTATCCGCAATTCACCACGCTCAACGTTCAGGGAGCAAACACGGGACGAGCAGTCTACCACGCGCTACAGTTGAAAGCGGACAAGCGCTTTTCCCGTGGTTTCGGTGTTCTTTGGACTTTTACCGGGTCGAAGCTGATGGATAACAACACGACCAGCATCGTGAACGAACGCCACTACCGTGCGATCTCTCCGCTCGATCAGTCGCGCGTGATGCGCCTGGCGTTCATCTACGAGTTGCCTTTCCGCTTCCAAAGCCGCGCGCTGCGCTACCTGGCGGGCGGATGGTCCGCGAGCGGTATCATGACCCTCGCTTCGGGGCTGCCTCTCGGCGTGACGCACGCGAATGGGCGTCCGCTCCGCTCGCGCAACTCGGCGCTCGGAGGGGCGATCTCGGAAAGGCTTGGCGACCGGCGCGACGCTGCCGGCAAAATATCCAACCCGTATTTCGACATCGGGGCCTTCACGCCGCTCGCGAACCAATTCATTGTTCCGCCCGAGCCGCCGGCGTTTGCCGAACTCCGCGCGCCTGGGCAGAGGACATTGAATGCCTCGCTGTTCAAGACGTTCGCGCTGCGGGAGCGTTTAAAGGCTGAAATCCGCCTCGAGTCGTCAGGTCTGACGAACACGCCGAACTTCGATGCGCCCGGAACCAACCTCTCAAACGCGGCGACGTTCGGTGTAATCACCTCGGCTGGCGGTAATCGCAGCATGCAGGCCGGTGCACGCCTGGTGTTCTAGCCTTCCAGGTATTTTCGAGACTCGCCAATTTGTCGTCGCGGATTGGCAACCCGCGTAGCCGGCAGGCGGCGGGCTGATGTGATGGAATACAATGCTTTTACCATGCGCGTCATTCCAATACTCCTCTTCGCCGGCTGCACCCTCCAGGCTCAGAATGCCTCCCGGCCCGGACGTTTTCACGTCGAACATCCGACACTACTGAACCTCGGTTTTGAATGGGCCATCGAGGGCGACGCCAACCGGAATGCCACAGTTCAGGTCCGCTTCCGGAAGGTGGGCTCGGCCGCCTGGCGGTCAGCGCTTCCGCTGTTGCGCATCGGGGGAGAACGGGTGTCCCGCGAACAGTACAACATGTCCTACATCGTTCCCCACGGCTTTGCCGGGAGCATCCTGAATCTCGAACCCGCCACCAGCTACGAGTGCGAGTTCACGCTCCACGATCCGGACGGCGTGACCGGACAGGCACGGCAGATGGTCACGGTGGCCACACGCGTCGAACCAAAACCCTATGGTGGCGGACGCGTGCTTCACGTGTATCCCGACGATCATGTGGGCCCGCGCCAGGAGCCCAGCTTTATCGGGATCAAGCACGCCTACTACGGCCCGGGCCGCGGCGACTGGACTGCCGTCCGCATGAACAAAGTCCAGCCCGGCGATACCATTCTCGTCCATGCCGGCCTCTACCGCCCGGACCGTTTGAACTACGTCGATCCGCTCAGCGCGCCATTCACCGGCACGGTGTCTCTATCCATGAAAGGGACCGCCGCCAAACCCATTACGATCAAAGGAGCTGGCGATGGTGAAGCGATCTTCGACGGTGCAGGCAACCACAGGCTCTTCGAAGTCATGGCCACAGAACACCACATCTTCGAAGGCCTCACCTTCCGGAACACCGACGTCGCCCTTTTCGCGGGCGATAAGGAAGTGATGGGCGCCGTCGGACTGACTGTCCGAAACTGCCGCTTCGAAGACGTGGGTGTGGGGGTATGGACCGAATACGCCGGCTCCAGCGACTTTCTCATCTCCGACAATCTCTTCCTGGGCCGCGAAGACCGAATGCGCCTCATCGGTTGGAATCAGGCCGGCTCGCGGGCCGCCGGCATCTACCCGTCCCACCAGCTCCGCAGCTTCTTTGCCGTCAAAGTCTACGGACCTGGTCACATCATCGCCCACAACGCCATCGCTTACTTTCACGACGCCATCTGCGTCTCCACCTACGGACCGCCCGAGCCGGATCCCGAACGCCAGGCCTCCTCCATCGATATCTATGACAACGACATTCACCTTTCCAACGACGACTTCATCGAATCCGATGGTGGCGTGCACAACGT
Organism: Acidobacteriota bacterium; assembly: GCA_005808865.1. Taxonomy (GTDB): domain Bacteria; phylum Acidobacteriota; class Terriglobia; order Bryobacterales; family Bryobacteraceae; genus SYKU01. The sequence goes on along the minus strand of SYKU01000486.1, from coordinate 885 downwards.
CCGGGTTTTTGAGAATCGCGGCATAAATGCCGCGATGAACGGCTACAGCTCCCAGCCCTCGTTTGGCGGACCGATCTACTTCTACCGCAACCTGCTCTATCACGTCCCTGGCGGGAACCCCTTGAAGTTCAGTTCCGCACCCGCCGGCCTGATCATCTACCACAACACGTTCATCGGTGAGCAGACCTCGGCAAGCACCTACGCGAACGCTCACTTCCGCAACAACCTGATCCTCGGTCACGACAGCCCGAACCGCGGCGTCATGACTTGGGCCAATGCCACCGGCGACTACAGCAGTGACTACAACGGCTTGCGCCCGAATCGAAACGTCTCCCGCCAGTACAACTGGATCGCCCCTGCCCCCGGCAAGACCGCGTACGAACCGGCGGGTTCCGATCTGCGAAGCTTTGCGACCCTCGCCGAGTTTCAGAAAGCGACCGGCCAGGAGACCCACGGCATCGAGGTCGATTACAACGTCTTTGAGAACCTGTCGCCGCCAGACCTCACCCGCCGCTATCAGGTTTACCACTCGACGGATCTCAACTTCCGGTTGAAGGCGAACTCGAAAGCCGTTGACGCCGGGGTGGTGCTACCCACGGTCAACGACGGCTTCAGCGGGAAAGCGCCTGACCTCGGCGCTCTTGAACGCGACCGGAAGGAACCACACTACGGTCCCCGGTGGATCACCTGGCAGCCCTTTTACCGCTAAGAGCCTGACCGTGGCGAGCCTCCAGGAAGCGTTTCGCTCCGAGCGCCAGCGAGAATGCTGCGGAACCCGAGCGGCTGAAGCTCCGGTTCGGATGCCCGTCCTTCGCCGGTATTGGATCTGCTGAAAGGCGCCACCCTCTAATCCGAAGTTCTTGGGGTCAAAACGCATAAGTCAAT
>SYKU01000485.1 GCA_005808865.1 Acidobacteriota bacterium | reverse complement strand
TTCGCGCTCCGGTCTTCGGCGACACGCGCCTCGACGCCTTCGACATCGCGAGCCAGATCCTGTCGGGCGGCAAGGGCAGCCGGCTCGATCGGCGCCTCGTCCGCACGGACCGCATCGCCCAGGACGTGGCCGATCTGCACGGCGATACGCTCGAATCCGCGCGCGTCGGCAACACGCTCACCAGGGTGACCGCGCTCAATGAGAAGGGCGAGGCCGTCAAAGGCGCCGGCGATACGCCGAACCAGCACGATATCCTCACGGGCTCGCTACCCGACGGCCGGGCCTACACCGATGGCGCGGATCATACGTGTCAGAACTGGACCAGCAACGGTGCGGGCACAGCCCAGGTTGGCCATTTCGACCGCACCGGCGGCCCAAACATCTCGTGGAACTCCACGCACCCGAGCCGCGGATGCAGCCAGGAGAATCTGGTGGGCACCGGGGGCGCGGGCCTGCTCTATTGCTTCGCGGGCAATTGAGACCGTAAACTACTTCTCCCGCAACGCCTCGCGAGTGGCCCGCAGAGTATTCGTCAGCGACTCGCGAGGCAGGTTGCGGATGACCGGTTCGATCACCCATCCAAGACCCGGCGGGACGTTTCGCGTGAGGGAGATGGCCTCGCATTCCACATAGACGCCGCCGTCACGCTCTTCGAACTGCCAGTATGAATGCAACCGCCAGAGAAAGCCGTGGCCCTCGCCAGGCGGCTTTTCACGTTCTCCCGGCCTGCCTGCCCTCTCTACTTCCGCGATGCGCGTGCTGACGCTCTCGCTGCGTACCTGCTTTGGCCCAATCCGGTAATAGCGCGCCTCGTGTTCGGTGTTCAGCGCGACAGTAATCACCTTCTCCTTGAGTAACCGCAGATGCAGCCTGTAGGTGTCGCCGTCGCGCGCAAGAAGCTTCGAATCGATTACCTCGGGCTTGTAAATCTGCTTGTGGCGATCATAATCCCGCACCAGCACCAGGGTCTTCTCAAGCGTTGTCCCCGGGATGAAGACGGCGCCCACCCAGTCGTGAATCAGGCCGCCCGGCACTTCCGCCTTTCCGGCGCCGATGCGTTCTACGGCGCGCTCCCGGATCTCCCGAACCCGAGTCAATCGCGGCTGCGCCTCACTGATGTACCGGTCGAACGCGCGGATCGTATCCGGCTTCAATTCAGCATCAGCCAGGGCAACCCAAACAAGCCCGGCAACGGCCAGTTTCAGCGCCGCACGCCAAGGGACGCCGACGCTTCCGGGGGACCGTGCACTTCGATGCGCGTTCCTTTCGGCAGGAGCAGTGCTTCGCGAAAGTAGTAGGTCTGGTTCCACGCGGCCTTGTAGTTTCGAATCCAGATCAGGTGCTCTGATGCACCATCGGGACGGTGCGCGATCACTTCCATTGAAGCGCCCGTGGGCAAATCCGTGGGCCTGATTGAAGCCGCATGAACGGTCGCGCCGAGTGTCGCCGGGAGCCTCAATGGCTTCAGACGCCCAGCCTGCGAAGCGGGTTCCACGCGAGGAGGAAGCGGAGGAAGATAGATCTCGTCGCCGTCCGGCGCGCCGCCCTCCACCCAGTTCACGATCCAGTTCAGCTCGGTGATCGACAGACTCGGGTCACCGCGGAATTCACCGAATCCCTTGACCGCGCCCCAGGGAGGCATCCGGCGTTCCAGGACTTCTTCCTTGATCGCGGCAGCCCAGGGGCGCACTTGGTCGTAGCTAGTGAGGGCCATCGGCGCGGCTCCGCCCTCGCGGTGGCAACCGACGCAGCGTTTGACGAAAATCCGCGAAATTTCCTGAGTCCAGGTGAGCTTGGTTGTAATGGGCTCGTGTGCCGGGGAGGGGAGGACAGCCGCCAGCAGGACCAACGGGAGACACCAGTTTGTCCGCGTGGCAAGGATGGGCAGGCCAGCGTATTTGGGCCCACGACGCTTATGTCCGTCCGTCGGAGGCGCCAGGGAGGAGACTTTTCGATCCTGACGCGGGCACGGCCAAAAGGCAGGCGGCAAAAAACGATCGCCTGCCCCACCAGGCACACCAAGCCATAAACTTCGATGGCGCACCCCGCTTTTAGTCGTCACTGCCGGCGGGCTTCTTCTCGCGGAACAGGGACATGGGGTCTGACTTCGCGTCGATCGCGACGTCGACGAAACCGATCATCATCTCTTCCCAGCTTTGATCGCCCCAACGGACTTCTTTGGTGGGGTCCGGATTCGATTTGTTGTTCGCAGAGTTGTCGAAGTGGGCAGTGCACTCGATACGGGTGCCCTTCGGCATCACCAGCGGCTTCGCCGGGTAGTAGGAAAGTTGCCAGTTGAAATCGTAACGAGGCACTCGAAGCAGCGTTTCCTTTTCGCCCGTCGGGTAGATTACGCGGTATTCAAAATCCTTGCCGCGCAGGTGCATGTGCGGCAGAAATCCGGTCACGATACCGTCCGCTTTGAACGTGAACGAGGAATCCACCTGATAGTTGCCATCTCCTGCCGGGATGACGAACTTGTTGTTAGTGGCCGCGACGGTTAGCACGCGTTCCCGCGGCTCCTCTTTCGCGAAGATCACGCCGATCTTGCTGCGGTCCACTCCAGCCTTTCCATTCGCCGTGTAGTGCAGTTGGAAGACGATGTCTGAACCGGCCTTGATCAGCTTTGCGCGGCCCGGTTCGAGTACTTCGGGCAGCGATCCCGGCGCGTAGCCGACCAGAAATTCTCCGCTTCCGCCTTCGCTTCCGCCACGAGCCTGCCGGGTGACGGGTACCCCCGGATCAGCGCCTGCGAACCACTTCGACCCCGGCGTGCGAACGAAGGCGATCACGTGATGAACCACGGCGCGGTTGCCCGGACGGACTTCCGCCATCTGAATCCAGCGGTCTTCCTTCAGATTGGTGGGTACGACGATGTACTGGTAGTCGATCGTCCCGGCCGCCGGCACGTTGTAGGCGACCGGCATTTCAAACACCGCGTCCGGCGTCCCGATATTCCAGCCCTCGACGAATTTCAGAGGTTTTGGAAGGTCGGCGGGATCGCCCTCACGCGCACCCATGTCGACCCAGGTTGTAAGGATATCGCTTTCTTTTTGGGTTAGCGAGCGGTCGTTCGAGAACTTGCCGGTGTGCGGGTCGGCGAGCCATGGCGGCATCTTCTTCTGAAGCACGGCCTGACGGATGGCTTTCGCCCACGGACGGGTTTCGCCGTAGGTCAGAAACGACATGGGCGCGGCCTCGCCGGGGCGGTGGCATCCCTGGCAGTTCTTCTGCAATACGGGTGCGACATCCCTGGTGAACGTCACTGCCGGCGGATTGGACGGCGCGGCGGAGGCAGGTCCGAGCGCGGAAAGCAGGGCAACCAGCGAAAACCGCAAAGTCTTCATATTACGATTATACGCAAGACGGCTCTTTCCAGATCCATAAAGTTGGATGCAGGGTTATCATGAATGGTTATGGCTACGTTTCGGATCGCGGTGATTGCAGGGGATGGTGTGGGACAAGAAGTGATTCCCCACGGGAAGCGGATTATGGAGGCGGCCGGCAGGCAGCACGGAGCAGCTTTCGAATTTCACGACTACGATTGGGGCGCGGACTACTATTTCCGGCATGGCCGGATGATGCCGGTGGGCGCCCTCGACGCCCTGCGCGCGAGCGATGCCATCTTCCTCGGCGCGGTGGGACATCCGGACATTCCGGACCACGTGACTCTGAACGGTCTGCTACTGCCCATTCGACGAGCGTTCGACCAGTATGCGAACGTACGGCCGGCGATTCTGTTTCCGGGTGTGGACTCGCCGTTGCGCCGTCCAAAGGGTGGCGATATCGACATGGTGGTGGTGCGCGAAAACACCGAAGGCGACTACGCGCAGGTGGGCGGTTTTGTCTATCATCATGAGCCTGAAGAAGTGGCGATCCAGACGGCGGTATTCACACGGCGCGGCGTCGAGCGGATTATCCGGTTCGGTTTCGATCTGGCAGTGAAGCGGAACAGGAAGCGGCGCGTCACGTCTATCACGAAGTCGAACGCGCAGGGCTTCGGCATGGTGCTTTGGGACCGCACATTTCAAGCCGTGGCGGCTGAGTATGGGGACATCGAGACGGAATCGCTGCTGGTGGACGCGGCCGCGATGAACTTCATCCGGCGTCCGGAGAGTTTCGACGTGGTGGTTGCCTCGAACCTCTTCGGCGATATTCTGAGCGACATCTCGGCGATCCTGGTGGGGAGCATGGGGCTCGCTCCGAGCGCTAATCTCGATCCGTCGCGCAGGCATCCTTCGATGTTCGAACCGGTGCACGGGTCGGCGCCAGATATCGCGGGTAAGGGGATCGTAAATCCGCTTGCCACTATACTGAGCGTCGAGCAGTTGCTGGCTCATCTGGGCCTCGAAGGCGCGGCGCGGGATGTGGGAAGGGCGGTCGCGAAGGTGCTCGCGGAAACCAACATCCGCACACCGGACCTCGGCGGAGAAAGCACGACCACGCAGGTGGCCGACGCAGTTCTTTCGCGGCTTTGAAAGAGGCCAGAGCCTTCGCGGACACGCTAAGGACGTCCGCCGTGATCGTGGTCAGGAACGGCGAGACCGCGAGAGCTCGACGCCCTATTCGAGCGCCGCGGGGACGCCGTTCGAGGCATTCGGCGGGTACGGCTATATGTGGTGGGTGGAAGAAGGTTCGTTCAGCGCGTTCGGCATAGGCGGCCACAGGATCATGGTAGTTCCGGGAGAAAACCTGGTGATCGTGCATCGAGTGGCGACCGAAACGCCGGACTCAACCGCGGTGAGAGACGCGGATTTGCAGAGGCTCTGCCGGATGATAAGGGGTCAGGCGTGACCGTGACTCACGACCCCTCAAGGTTTACCGCAGCACGAACCGCATGGGCGTGTATCTCGCACGGCCTGCCGGGCGAAGACACTCAAAACTCATACCGCAGCGCGAACTGCATCACGCGCGGCGGGACGAACGTTCCGGTATAGCGTCCGAAGGCGCTCGCGTTGCCGAGGTCGAGCGTGATCTGTTGTGGATCAAACCGCACGCTATTGGTGATGTTAAACACCTCCCAGCGGAACTGCAACGTGTGCCCCTCCGCATACGGCATCCGAAACCACTTGGCGACACCGGTGTCGATGTTGAAGACACCGTCGCCGCGCAGCGTATTGCGGCCGCCGATTTCGCCCGGCAGCGTGTTAGCGAATGACCGGATTGCGACCGACGGATCGTTGAACAGGTTCGGTCCGGACTGGCCGCCGGCCGTCGGGCGCGGAGCGTTCTTGTTCGTCCCCACATCCGCCGGAGCGATCTGCGTGGCGAATCCGGTGACGTTGTAGTTCGTGGGCCAGAAGCGGCCATTACCCACCGAGACGGGGAATCCGGAAGTCTGACGCCACAGTCCGCTCACCTGCCAGCCACCGAGGATCGCGTCCGCGACGCCGCCCAGGCCGTAGCCGAAACGGCGGCCCTTTCCGACTGGCACGTTGTAGACCCAGTTGGCGTTCCAGATATGCGTCGTGTCGTAGTCCGAAACCGAGCGCGCGAGACGCCGGTTGTAGGGGTTTATAATCGTGCCGCGCGAAGTCGCGCTGGCGTTATTTTCCGCAGTGGAGCCGCGGTCGATCGACTTGCCCCAGGTATAGTTGAAGTCCACCTGGTCGCCGTTGCGGAAACGCTTCCGGATGGTCCACTGCATCGCGTGATAGTTGCCGGAGCCGATGGAGCGGAGCGCGCGCAGGTAGGAATACTGGGGACTAAAGTAGGCGAAGCGACCCAGACGCGATGCCGAGGGATCGCCAAAGCGGTCAAGGGACTCAAGCGCGGCCGTAGCGTCCGGACCGTTCGCACGATAAACCTCATAGGCGGACTGTGTCGCCGTCTTGCCGGCACCGGCGAGACCGGGGAAGAGATTCTCCCAATACGGAATTGGCTGCACTTGCGCCGTGGGAGTGTTGGCCCGGAACAGGCGCGTCAACTGCTGGGCGGCCGTGAAGTAGTCCGACCCCGAAGCTGGATCGCGCAAATTCACCGGCGTTGCCAGGTCCTCGCTCGTGAGAGTGCGGCGCGACAGGCGGGCGACGTAAGAACCCTGAATGAAAAATCCGCTGGGCAACTCCCGCGCAACCGACAAGTTGTAGTTCATCGTGTAGGGCGCTTTCAGTTTGTCGTCTAGCGAGTTTGCGATCGCGAAATTGTTCGGCTGCAATACGGGAAACGCCGCCGGAGGTGGCGGGGACACAAGGCTCGCAGGCACGTCGTTCAGCGAAGTGAGGCGCGGCGCGGTGGTCAGGTCAAGGCGTCCGGAAGAATTATTCAATGCTGTGGAGAGTCCGAGCGCGCTTGCGTCGAAGCCTCGAATCAAGCCGGCTCCAAGCAGGTCGTAATAGATGCCAAAACCGGCGCGGATCGAAGTTTGGCCCGATCCGAAAAGCTTGTTAGAGATTCCGCCGCTGCCCTTTGGCGACCAGGCCAGAGCCACCCGCGGCTGCCAATTCTTGTTGATGTCATAGAGCGGACGCCCGCCGGGCTGATTCGCCAGAACGTAGGAAACCGGCGGTACCGTCGCGGCCGAAATGCCGACGTTAGCGGCGGCCACGCGCCTGTCGAACCAGTCGCTCAGACGGATGTCGCTATTGGTCTGGACCCCGTTGGCCTCATAGACCGGGGGAAACAGCCCGTAGCGCAGGCCCAGTGTCACGGTGAAGTTGGGCTTCAGTTTCCAGGTGTCCTGCACGAACATCTCGTACTCTTCGCCCTGAAACTTCCTCAGCACGGGCGTACCGGGCGCCTGCGCCGAGACCTGGCTTCCCTGCGGCAGGTAGTTGTAGCGTGACGTGACCTGGCTGATGATGCCCATCGCGGCCATGGTCGCGTCCCGCATGGAGACGCGGAACGAGGCCAGCATGTCGGTGAAAGGAGCGTTCAGGATGGCGCCACTTCCGGAAAGCCAACTGGCATTTGCGGCGACGGAGAAAAACGAATTCGTATAGCTCGAACGGTCGTTTGCCAGACGGCGAAGGCTGCCCCCGAAAGCCACGTTGTGCGATCCTTTGATCCAGTTGAAGTCCTGGGCGAGGTGGTGCACGGGCGAGAACCGGCGGAAGCTGCGGGTAATAGGATAGATGTCGTCGAAGGTTCGAAACGTAACCTGAGCCACGAACGAGGCCCCCGCATTCTCGATGCCCTGGCGCGTGAATCCGTAGCGAGTGGTTGACAACAGGCTGGGACGAATCGAGGAAGTCGCGCCAAAGGCGAAGCCCTTGCTGTTTTCGAGATTCAGGAAGCGCGGCGTCTGGCCCAGAAACTGCTGCGGATCGGTATCGTTGTCGTTTTGCAGGTTGCCGCGCACGAACACGTTGGTATTGCGGTTAACGATGTAATCAAACTTGGCGATGTAGGTGTTCTGGCGGACTCCGATGGGCGAATTGAACCGGTAGCCGCCGCTGTTGAGGCCGTCGCCGATCTCGCTTGAGTTCGGCAGCGGGTACTGCCTGAGAATCTGAAGGGCGGCTGAATTCGCGCCTATTCCGCGAGGGTCCAGACGCTGGGCGAGATCCTGAGATGTTAGCGTGGCGATCGAGTTGTCGGCCCGGATGTACCGCACCGTTCCCTCGCGCAGCGTGGCGGATGGAACGGTTCTCAGCACGCTGTCCTCTCGGCGGTCCCGCCGGCCCTCGTAATTCAGGAAGTAGAACAATCGGTCTTTCCTGACCGGTCCGCCGAGGCTCGCCCCGAAGACATTCCGGTTCAACTTGGCAAGCGGCACTCCGGCCGCGTTGTTGATGAAGCTGTTCGCGTTGGTCTTCCTGTTGCGCAGGTATTCGTATGCGGACCCGTGCATCCTGTTGGTGCCGCCTTTGGTGACCAAGCTGATCTGAGCGCCGGAGGACCGGCCCAGATCGGCGTTGGCGTTGGTGGTAATGACGCGGAATTCCTGGACCGAATCGAGCGTAACGCGGAGCACGCTTTTGAAAGCCTCGCGAGTCTGCTGCTCGTTGACGTCGACACCGTCGAGCGTGACATTCGCCTGATCGGAGCGGCCGCCGTTGACCGAACCGCTGCGGTCGGCCACCGTCAGAGTGCCCTGCTGCTCAGGCGGCAGAAAGGAAACACCTGGCTGCAAGGAGAGGAGTCCGACGACGTTACGGCCCTCGAAGGGGAGCTGGATAATCGGCTTCGTTCCAAAGGCATTGCCGATCGAAGCGTCGGCAGTGTTGATCTGCGTTGTTTCCGCGGTGACCTCAACGACGGCGCTGACGGAGCCAATCTTCTCGAAACGAACGTTGACGGTAGCGGGGCTGCTAACCATCAGGCGGATACCGTTCACGACTACGTCGTCGAAGCCCGAGGCTTTGCCGACAAGGCGATAGTCGCCCGGCGCCACCTGGGCTATCGTGTATGTCCCCTGTGAATCCGACACGACGGTGCGGCTGGCCTGAGTCCCGAGATTCTCGATCCTGACCGTTGCGCCGGGTATTCCCGCGCCGGTGATGTCCGAGACAGTGCCTGAAATCGAAGTCAGGTTCTGGCCGGGCGCGATTGCCGAGCAGAACGTGAAGGCCGCGGCTGCGGCAAGAACGTAGCGTTTCATGTTTCCCCCATCCCGCCTGGAAACCGGCGGAGTCCCCTGTCGATTACAAAGCCGGATGTCCTGCCGTTGATCCGGCATAAACGCGAGTATACACCATGCTGCTGAGAGTGGTGCGCGCGCGGGTACAAGGTACTCAGCCGAAGTGGGGGAGAGTCCGTGCCAGGTGCCGTTCCTTGCCGATTTCCGTGCCCTCCGAAGCGATGTGCCGCCCGTTCGAACGCTTGTCCGGCGCCTCAATCGAAACCTGCCGGAGGGCCGCGCTTCGCACGCAGCCAGTAAGCGCATCCGGACTGTAAGGGATTTTTTATCATGCACTTGAAGGGGGGGTGACGCAGAGAATTTATTTTTGCTTTTTCCGCGGGGCGTTTCGCAAAGGCGGTCACTGGTTCCTACGTTCTAATTATATTCGTGCGAGTCCGGGAGGCTGGTTTGGATTCGCCTAAAGGCTTTGGTATCCGTGTGAAAAATGTTTCAAGGGTTGTGACGGGAGACGCCGGGAACTGAGCGGCGTGCCGCTGGGGATAACGAGAGCCGGCAGCGCATTGGCCTGGACGTGGTGATTTACGGCTTTCGCCGGGGACAGTCGGCTGAAGCCCCGCCGCCTAGTGAGCGAGGAGGCGGAGATCTTTGGCTCCTAAGCCTCTGAGCCTCTTGCAAAACCAATTGAAACAATAACTATTCTTTATGTTGCAAGGAGGGGCTTCTGGCTTAAAATAGGATTTCGAAGCCAATTCCAAACCAGAAGGATTCCCCTCCTTATGAAGCTTAGTCTTTTCGAGCAC
>SYKU01000484.1 GCA_005808865.1 Acidobacteriota bacterium | reverse complement strand
CTCGACCAAACGGTGCTCCGTCGTGCCTTGGCGGGTCCATCCCTCTAAGGTCTTCATCTCTTCGTCGCTGAGCTGAAATTTCGCGGACTTTCGGCGCATGACTCAACATACAGTAGTACCAGAACTAATGCAACTAGACACTAGGCTTTCGTTTCAGTACACCCTTCACCACTCTCGCCGTGATTTCGAGGGACGCGCCCGCGGCGGGAGCCGTGACCCTCGGGAACCCCTTGATGGCGCAGATTGCGGCGTATGGAGGCTGGAAGACGCTGCTGATTCTGACGAACACGAATCCCACCCAAACCCTGCGCTTCACTTTGAACTTGCGGTCCGGTCTTGGCGCGCCGCTGGTGCTGACGTTGAACCAGCTTGCCCCTCTAAGCCGCGTACTGACCAATCAGAGCGTTCTTTCGGATTCGATTCCGCCAGGGGGTTCGGTAATCTATGAAACCATCGACAATGCCGGCGTCAGCCTCACTCAAGGGTTTGCCGAACTCGTCGCGGGTGGCGAAAGCATTCGAGGCCAGGCGATCTTCCAACAGAAGAATGCGAATCTCGCTTACGAAGCTGCCGTATCCATGACGTCCGGAAACTTGAACTTCCTGCTCCCATTTGACAATTCGGGATACGTCACATCGCTCGCGATCGTAAACCCGGGAACATCGGCGGCGAACTTCACGGTGAGCTTTCGCGACGAACAGGGCACAAGTCTGATGCCGTCTCAAAACCGCTCGATGGGTGCCGGCAACCAGATCGCCGACTCCTCTGTGCGAATGTTCGGCAGCGGGCTGGACGGAAAGCGCGGCGTCATTGAATTCAAGTCCGACGCTCCACTGGGCGCTTTGGGGCTTCGCTTTAGCATACCGTTCACTTCATTCGCAATTATCCCGAAGTAACAAACAGGAACTTCGCACATCCGCTGGAAAAAGCGATGCCAGCGGCCGGAAATCGTGGGAGGCGTGAGAGGGATGATGGTGGAGGAGATTCCCGGAGCGGATTTTTCGCCAATAGCATCGGCCCGCAGGTGTGCTGCTCAGGTCCGGGAGAATTTTCCGCCGGAAAGTAGTCAGTTAGCCTGGAGAAACGTCCGAGGTGCTAGTGAGAAGAATCGTGTGTCGATTCGGGCTCGTCCGGCCGGCTTCAACCTCGCCGGCCCGGGTTCCGGAACACCGGACGTGAGCCGTGCTGAACTGAAGGGTGCCCGCGCGTAGCTCTCCGCCCGGTAAAACAAATCGTCGCATGGACCGCCGTTTTCGGGGATGTTAGCGGCGGCCTTACCCGGTGCTGCGCCTCAGTTGGTTCCAGCCGGAAAAAAAAGGGGCGACACGGCCTCCGAAGTCCGTATCGCCCCAACAGCAGTGCCTCCAGGAACTCCGCCCGCTGCCCTCAAGCAGAAGCGGTTTCCCAGGGGCTGGCACCGAAATCGGCGGCTATGGATGCCGCCATTGCGGTTCTAGTGGATGGCGTCGCTCCAATTCGCCAACATCCGCTCCACTGCCCGTAATCAAAAAGCCCGGCGCACACCGGTCTATTTGCCAAGTGCTTTTGCGCCGAACTTCGCAATCAGAAGCAAACCCGAACCAATCAAAATCATTGACGCCGGCTCTGGAACCGCCGCCGGAGGCGCCGCGAGACTCAGTGATGCCTCCACATTCTGAAGGCCCGCGACGTAAACGATATCGCCTCCCAGACGGCTCGAACTAAAGCCGGACTTTCCGGCGGCACTGCGTAGTCTGTGGGCCGCACTATAGCCTTCGTCGGAACTGGCCACTACGCGGCCTTGGCCGCTCGAACTATCCACCTTGTCCGCGGACGAGCCGCCCTCTCCGTTGAAGAGATTGCGAATCCGGATCGCCGATATTGACTCGCCGGCGGAGAGCCCAAAATCGCTCAAATCGAAGGCGACGGAATTCACATTGTTCGATGCTTGAAAAGAATCGGCGAACTCATAGCGGGCATCGGTAAACGTCCCCGACCCGGCCCGCTTCACGGAAACGGCAAACCCATCGTATGTACCGATTTCGTAAACCACGAAATCGTTCCCCGCGCCATTCGGAAGGCTCACGCCGGATCCCCAATTGACTTCGATGGTTGCCCTGTTTACATTCGGCGTTGGCGCCGTACCGCCTTTTTCCGGCAAAGAAGCGTAGCGCGAGCCGTCACCCAAGCCGCCGAGCAGACGTCCAATGGTCCGGCTGCGGTCGAACGAGGGGTATGAGGCTGCCGCCGCGAACGCGGACGTCGAAAACGTTCCTTCGATCGATCCCTCGATGACCGACGCAGCCGACACCGCGTTAAAGGGATCGAACGTGAATCCCCCAATTGTAACCGTCCCCGCTGTGGCGGTCCCGGTAAGGATCAGTGCCATCAGAGTCGATTTCATGTTTGCCTCTCTCACACGTCCATTATTGGGCTGAAACGGCGCTCCGACAATCACCTGAACGTACTCCATCGGTTTAGTATTAGCGTCCTACCACGAGACCGCGGTGGGTATAAACCTACGTGCACATTTCCTTAAGTGTCAATAACTTGTATGGCAGTACCCACCTGCCGGAGGTGTCGCCCCTAAATGCGGCGCATGACCGAAAGATAGCGTTTCGAAGGCGGAAGATCGGACTTCGGGAAACGATTGAAGGCGCGGAACCGGACTTCCGATCTACGGCTTTTGTTGAGAAGATACAGCTATGAGCGACTTTTCCAGGCGCGACTTGGCCCGGGCCGCAACTGCTGCCTCGGCCCTTAGTTATTCCCGGATCATCGGCGCGAACGATCGCGTCCGCATGGGCTACATCGGGCTCGGCAATCGCGGCGATCAGGTGCACGACGCTTTTCTCGAACACGGCGATCAGCAGACGGTCGGAGTCTGCGATCTTCAGGACGGCTACATGGACTTCGCCATTATGAAGTCTCGCGCCAAGCCCGCGAAATACAACGACTACCGAAAGCTGCTCGACGCGAAAGATGTCGACGCCGTCGCGATCTCCACACCGGACCACTGGCATGCCTTGATGTTCGTCGACGCCTGCCGGGCGGGCAAGGACGTGTACGTGGAGAAGCCGCTGTCGTTGACGGTCTCCGAAGGCCGGCGGATGGTGGAGGTCGCGGAACAAACGAAGCGCGTTTCGCAGGTAGGCATTCACCGGCGTTCGGCGCAATTCCTGAAGGAGGCCGGATTTTGTGCGGGGAGGAGGCATCGGGCAAGTGACGGTGGCGCGCGCGTATCACACCGTGAACCAATGGCCGGCGGGGATCGGCAATCCGCTGGACGGTGCGCCTCCAAGCGAGGCGCAGTGGGATCAGTGGCTCGGTCCTGCGCCGAAGGTTCCGTACAATCGCAACCGCGCTTACTATAACTTCCGCTGGTTCTACAATTACTCCGGAGGACAGTTGACGAACTTCGGGGTGCACTATATGGACATGATTCGCTGGTGTCTGGGCCAGGACGCGCCGCAGTCGGTTACGGCGATGGGCGGCAAGTATGCGGTGAAGGACAACCGCGAGATTCCGGACACGCTCGAAGTCATGTGGGAGTTCGCAGGTACGCCGGTTCTAGGGAAGACGCTCGTGATTTTCTCCCAGATCAACGCCAACGCCGCGCCCGGCAACGTGCAGAACTCGGACATCGAATTGCGCGGAACGAAGGGTACGATGTACATTCACGGTGCGCGTTGGGAAGTGGTTCCGGAGAATGTCACGCAGATGACCTCGTTCGCGCGGACGCCGCTAGACAGACAGAGCGAGAAGGCATACCGGCCTTCGATGAAGCCGGCGATGGAGGCGAAGAGCGCGAAGGGCAGCCAGGACACGGCACACCATGCGCGCAACTTCCTCGACTGCGTCAGGAGCCGCGCGAAGTGCACGTGCGATATCGAGATTGGGCACCGCTCGACGTCGGCGACGTTGCTGGGGAACATCGCGCACCGGAATAGGTGGTTCCTCGAATGGGACGGGAAGGCGGAGAGGTTCACGAACAACGAAGCGGCGAATGGGTTTCTGTCGTACAAATATCGGGCGCCGTACAAGCTGGGGTAGGGCGGAATGGCCCGTGGAATGGCTCGGCGATCATGTCATTGGATTGCACCAGACAATGGGGCAGGCGAGCGGCGTTGGCCGCGATCGCGGGGTCTTGTTCTGCCCGGCGTCGAATTCAAATGGTCTTTTCGGAAGCATATTCGAAAGGAAGGATCCCCGGCGCCTATTCACACCCGAACAGCGCCGAGGAATACGGCATAACAGCAAGAGTAAGGTGTGCGCCTTCTGCAAGACTCCGGTGTCCTGGGAGGACTTCACGATTGATCATGTCCGTCCTCACTTGCGCGGCGGGCGAACGACGTCGATCAATGCCGCGTTGGCGCACAAGTCGTGCAATTCCAGAGCGGGCGACAAGAAAGTGAAACGGCGGACGTGACGCTTCGGGTGGGAGGGTTGCGGGGTCCACCCAGCCCACTCGACCCCGTCAGGGAGTTTGGATCCGGTCCTCTAACTTTGGATCGATATCGAGAAAGTGCCTGGTGTTCCATGTGTGGATGACATCGGCCTTGATCTTCGCTGCGCAGCGAAGCAAGAGCGCGTCGTAGATGCGTCCGCCGGTAAAACCGCGCCCGGACGCCTGGACGATCATGCCGTAACATTCATCCACGTCGAGACTCACCGTAGTAAAGCGGTTCCGAACTTCCTCGACAATAAGAGAACCTGGTCCGGTGGGATCACATCTTTGACGGGTAACGCGGTCATGGTAGCGTAGACTTCGGCAAGCGTGTGAAGCCGGCAATACGAGCTATTCGGCTTGGCCGCGCTCACTCGTTTGAGGCTGGAGGTATGGTCGGGGTGGCCGCTCCAAAACGCGGCGCCAGAACCGAGGTGTCGAAAAAACTGCTTCATCGCATCAGATCATGCAAACGCTTTTCCCGCTCGCGGTCAATCAGGCCGGGAATCGAGGCATGAGTGGATTCGCCCTGATACAGCCAGACACCCAACTCCTTCTTCAGCAAAGCCTTCGGACGCAGCGGACGCAACGTGATCTCGTCGCCCTCGCTGATAATTTCGAAGGTGTCGCCAGGTGAAAGATGCAGCTCGTTGCGAAGCGCTTTAGGGAGGACTACCCGGCCTGCCCGATCCAGAGTCAACGTGGCACGCAGGTTGGAATCGTGACATGGGATAACCCATGTCAAACCCACTTTCAGAACGTCAGCCGCAATCCAAACTGAATCACGCGCGCGGGGGCCGCGGAACTGATCACGCCAACAGTGGCCGGGACCGAGATGTTGCTCGCCGGGTTGCCGAAATTCGCCTTGTTCATGATGTTGAAAAACTCGCTGCGGAATTGCAGGTTGAGTTTGTCCAGGAAAGTCACATTCTTGTAGAGCGAGAAATCGAACGTCAGCGCGCCGGGCCCGGTCAGGATGTTCCGGCCTGAATTCCCGAACGTGAACGCGGGCGGGATCGCGAACGCCCCCGGATTGAACCAACGCGCAATCGTCGAATCTGATAGCTTCGGGTCGCCGTTCAGATTGGCGCGGCCACTGGGCGAACCGAGCACCGTCGAGTTGAAGTTGACCGAAAACGGGGTTCCCGATAACGCGCTGGTGATGCCGGCAATCTGCCATCCGCCCAGGAGGTAGTTCGCCGCGCCGGAGTAGTTCAGGAACTTCTTGCCCTTGCCGATAGGCAGATCGTAAAGATAGTTCACGCGCAGCACATGCCGCGCCAGACCGTTGAGCGGGGCGCGATCGGCGCGGAAATTCCTCACGTCTTGCGGGCTGCCGTACGTTTCCTCCCCGATGGCGCGCAGGAACTGATATTCGCTCTGAAAGAGCAGTCCGTGCGAGAAGCGCTTGATTGCGCCCACCTGAAGCGAGTTCGAGAACCAGGACCCGCCCGAATCGTAATACGTAATGGCTCCCCATGGCTGAATCGGCCGTTGCGGTTGAATCGGACCCGCGCGGAAGGACCGCGGTTGATTGATGTCGTAGCCACGCCACGTCTGCAAATAACGGTTGCCGAGGTAGGTGACCCGCAGCGAAGTAGACCCGATCAATTCACGCTCGATCGTGATGTTCCACTGCTGTGAGTAACCGTTCTTCAGATCCGGATCGAAGGCCGTAATGGTTGGGTTGGCGGGGATGTTGCCCGCGCCCGGAAAGGCCCGCGCGAAGGTCAACGTGGGAACCGTATTCGATTGCGACTCAGTCGTCTCCGTGAGCACAAACGGAGGATTCTTGTCGGAGGCGAGCACTTGCGCTCCAAAGAGGGACCCGAAATAGATGCCATAGCCGCCGCGGACCACGGTCTTGCTGGTGATCCGGTACGCGAAGCCGAAACGCGGAGAGAAGTTGTTGTGATCGCCGCCAATGAGCTTCGACGGAAAGTTGGCTTCCTTATTCGTAACAACCGGTAATTGCGTCAGCAGCCGCTGAATCGCCAGCGGGGAGATGCCGCCGTCCCTGTCGGGAACCACGATGCGGTTGGTCTTCAGGTCGAAATTAGCATACTGGCCATCGCGGTCTTCCCATCGCGTCGCGATCTCATACCGCAGGCCGAAGTTCAGGGTGAGTCGCGGACTGATCTTCCAATCGTCCTGCACGTAGTAGCCGAGCACGGAAGCTCCCGGCTGGGTCGATCCATTAAACGCGGACGAGCGCTGCGCCGTAAGCGGAAAGCCGAGCAGAAAATCAGCCAGTGCATTGCGAGTGAAGTTGCTTCGGAAAGTAAAAAACCCACGCGGGTACGGGCGAATTGCCAGGCCGTCGAAGCTCTTTGCGAAGTTCATATCGAACCCGGCTTTGACGATGTGCTTCCCTTTGACCCAAGTCAGGTTGTCGATGTATTGGTGGCTCCACTGGCGGAAAAAGCCGCCGGAGAAAGTCCCGGTGTTTTCCGTAATCGCCGTGAATCCGAGGATGTCGATCGACGGCACGCCGCCCGCTCCCCGGCTGATGGTTGGAAGACCCGGGATGAGGCGCGAAAGGTCGAGATCGGGATTGGCCGTGTTCCGGAAATTGTCGTTGAAGACATAGCCGAACTTGAATTCGTTGGTCAGGTTTGGTTTGACGTTCCGGATGTAGGAAAAATTCGCGTTGCGGTCGAGGAATCCGAACAGGCCGTTGCCGAATTTCTCGGTGGCGGGTCCGGCAGAAAAGTAGGGTCCGTTGGTGAAAGAGAAATAGCGCCCGTAAATCCGGTCCTTGTCCGTGAACGTGTGGTCAATCCGAAGCGACCAGTTGTCGAGCGTAGGCTGATTCGACAGCGCCGTTTGAAAGTTGAATCCGCCGGCGCGATTCGGCAGCGGATAATAATCGAGCAGAGCCTTCGAGGTGTCCGTAATGCGATTGGCGGGAATCTGATTTCCGGGGAAAGGAGTTCCGCCGCCAAGCGGATCGATTATGGGCTGCGCCAGTGCGGAGAAATCGCCCGACCGCTGCTGCGCCGTGGGGACCGTCATCGTATTGACCCGCGGCGAGCGCTCGCGAAGGCCCTCGTAGCTGAAGAAGAAGAACGTGCGATTACGGCCGTTGTAGCGCGGCAGGCGCACAGGTCCGCCGAGCGATCCACCGAATTCATTGCGATTGAACGCCGGGTTGGTCGCCGCGAAAAAATTGCGTGCGGCGAATTCACGGTTGCGATTGTATTCGTAGAGCGAACCGTGGAACTGGTTCGTGCCGCTCTTGGTGATGACCTTGATTTGCGCGCCGCCGCGTCCATGTTCCGCACCCGCGTTGGCGTTGATCACCTCAAACTCGGCCACCGTGTCGAGCGACGGAAACGCTCCTTCGAGGCGGCCGGAAATCACGTCGTTATTCGTGGTTCCATCAACCGTGAAGTTATTGAACTGATTTCGCGGGCCTCCTCCCACGGATGTGTTCGTACCGGAACCCTGAATGCCCGGAGCAAGCGCGAGAAGCGAGAACAAGCTTCGGCCGTTGAGCGGCACCCCCAGGATCTGCTTTGTATCCACGACTGCGCCCACTGACGACGTCTCCGTTTGAATCACCGGGAGCATTGCCTGCACGTCGACGGACGTGGAGACTTCACCCGGCTTCAACTCGAAGTCGGCGCGAACCGTCTGTCCGATTTGCAGTAGCAGGCCCGTCCGCTTCTCGGAGCTGAAGCCTTTCGATTCAACAGCGATCGTGTAGCGGCCCACGCCGAGCGACGGGATAGCGAAGTAGCCTTCGCCATTGGTTGCGCTCGCGCGGACCGAGAGCGTGTCCTCCTGCGTGGCGGTGACTTGAGCTCCGGCGATCACGGCCCCCGATGAGTCCGTGATTCTGCCCAGGACGGTAGCGCCTTGAGGAAAGGCGGGAAGCGAAAATGTCGCAAGCAGCAGGCAAAGTCTGGACCCCTTCACGGCACGCCTCGAAAGTAGTTTTCCTAAATTATAAATTATACTTACTCGCGGTATTCCCCGAACACGCGCTTCAGGCGGCCGGCGATTTCGCCTACAGTCGCATAGCCTTCCGCAGCGCTCATGATGTGAGGCAGCAAATTTGCCGTTCCCCGTGCCGCTTCTTCCAAACTCGCGAGCCGCCGGTCCACGTCGGACTGGCTGCGCGACGCTCGAACCTCGCGCAGCCGTTCCACCTGAGCGGCTTCAAGATCCGGGTCGAGTCTGAAAGTCGGAATCGTCCTGGCTTCGTCCATCCGGAATCGGTTGACGCCCACCACCACGCGTTCGCCGCTGTCCACTGCCTTCTGGTAGTCGAAGGCGGCGTTCTGAATCTCACTCTGGAGGAAGCCCGTCTCGATGGCTCTCAACGCGCCGCCCATCTCGTCGATGCGCCCCAGATACGCCATTGCCTCACGCTCGATCCGGTCTGTCAGTTCTTCGATATAGTAGCTGCCCCCAACGGGATCGGCCGTATTGGTGACGCCCGTTTCCGCTGCTATGATCTGCTGTGTCCGCAGGGCGAGCCGGGCCGATTCCTCCGTCGGCAAGGCGAGCGCCTCATCGCGGGAGTTCGTGTGCAAAGACTGCGCGCCGCCGAGGACAGCGCCCATTGCCTGAAGAGCCGTCCGGATCAGGTTGACGTCCGGCTGCTGCGCGGTGAGGCTCGATCCGGCTGTTTGAGCATGGAAGCGCAGCGTCATCGAACGCGGATTGCGGGCATGAAAGCGGTCGCGCATCAGCTTCGCGTAAAGTCGCCGCGCGGCCCGGAACTTTGCAATTTCCTCCAGGAAATCGCTATGCGCGTTGAAAAAAAACGAAATGCGCGGAGCAAAGGAATCGACGTCCAGACCGGCGGCGATGGCGGCTTCGACGTAGGCGACGGTGTTCGCGAAGACGAAGGCCACTTCCTGGACAGCCGTCGATCCGGCCTCGCGAATATGGTAGCCGCTGATCGAAATCGTATTCCATTCAGGAAGTTCTCCGGCCGCCCAGGCGAAGATGTCGGTAATGATACGCATCGCGGAGCGCGGCGGATAGATATAGGTGCCGCGCGCGATGTATTCCTTCAGGATGTCGTTCTGAATCGTTCCCGAAAGCCTGGTGAGATCCGCGCCCTGCCTCCTGGCGACGAGCGCGTAATAACAGAGGAGAATGGCGGCGGTCGAGTTGATGGTCATCGACGTGGAGACCTCCGCGAGCGAAATGCCGGCGAACAAGCGCTCCATGTCGGCGAGAGACGAGATCGCCACACCCACGCGCCCCACTTCGCCCGAGGCGAGCGGATCGTCCGAGTCCATTCCCATTTGAGTGGGCAGATCGAAGGCAACCGAAAGCCCCGTGGTGCCCTGGGAGATCAGATAACGGTATCGGCGATTGCTCTCTTCGGCTGTGCCAAAGCCGGCGTATTGCCGCATGGTCCAGGGACGGTTTCGGTACATCTCCGGATGGATGCCGCGCGTGTACGGAAACTCGCCGGGCCGCTCGCTCATGACCGCGATACTTTGCGCGCGCGCCGGAACGATGTAATGCCGAAGTAAAGCATGACAGATACGAAAATGCCCACGATGACAAGCCGCCCAAGGCTCGCCGGGTCGTCGTCCAGGTCTCGGATGGCAACGTAGACGGAGCGCGCGGGCAGGAGGGCGAGGGCGATGAACATGAATCCGATTACCTCATGCCAGAGCGTTCTGGCCGGCTTGAGAAGGGCCGGTATCATGTGCTCCAGAAACTGCTTTCCGCGCGTAAGAACTTGTTCCGTCTTCACTAGAGTCATGGTAGCACTTGACCGGCGGGACAGGGCCCGTCCGAAGGACACGCGCGCAAAGTGTTAAAGGCCGGAAGGCGGAAGGAAACACAGGGCCCTCCCGCGCGCTTTCGCCGGAACGGAAAGCCGCGGCAAAGGCGAAGGCTCCAGCTCGGGGCAGTGTCGAGGAGCGGCGCAGCCCTCGCGGACCAGTTTGCGCCGCCCGCGTCTATCGCTCATACGCAGGACCAAATGGAAAGAAAGGGTGCGGCAATTCCGCCCGTGGGCCGGGTGCCTTGAGCGCACGACGCCCTTGCTCTC
Source organism: Acidobacteriota bacterium (assembly GCA_005808865.1). Taxonomy (GTDB): domain Bacteria; phylum Acidobacteriota; class Terriglobia; order Bryobacterales; family Bryobacteraceae; genus SYKU01. Next base: position 2,786 of record SYKU01000484.1, on the reverse strand, counting down.
GGATGGGCCGTCCGCGGTGATGCTCGTGCCTTCGTTTGACTCGATCGAGGAGGTTCGCGCAGCCATGCCGTGCTCTTGGTCGCGGCTCAGTTTGCGAATATCGAAATGTTTAACCTTCGCCACTCGCGCAGCGAAGATCCGATCCGCGCCTGAATCCGCGGGCGTGAGCGGCCGCGGCCACATCGCCCGGGCGAATCGATCGGGACGGGATGGGAACACATCTCCGCCGATAACCTCGACGCCACCGGACGCTCGATCGGATAGCTGCTCGACGCACTTGAAATGCCCTGGGTAAACTCCCGGTCTGGGCCACCGGCTTTAGGATCTTGCGGCCCATCCGGTTCTGTTCTGGACGGTTGACGTCGACCTGGTCAATCGACCGCGCCGGCTGCCTCCCGCGTTCATCGCCGCTAGATACCCTTCGCGAGAAACCCGCCATCGACGGCGACGGTCTCGCCGGTGACGAACCTGCCCGAACCGGCCGCGAGGAAGATCGCCGCGCCGACAAGTTCTTCCACCTGTCCGTAGCGTCCCATTGGTGTGCGGGCCTTGATGGCCGCGGCGCGCTCCGGCAAGTCGAGAACGGCCGAGTTGAGAGGCGTCCGGAATACGCCGGGGGCGATCGCGTTGACGCGGACGTCAAACTGCGCCCATTCGCACGCCAGAGTTTCCGTGAGCATCACGACCGCCGCCTTGCTGCACGAGTATGCCGCCACTTCGTTGAAGCTGACGAAACTCGTAAGCGACGCGGTGTTGATGATGCAACCGCTCCGCTGCGCGATCATCTGGCGTCCAAACACTTGGCAGGCGCGAAACGTGCCCGTGAGATTGATGTCGATGATGCGGTTCCAATCCGACTCTGGAAAATCGACGGAGGCCATTTTTTTCGTGGTGCCCGAGGTCACGACGAGGATATCCACTTTCCCAAAAGCTGCCACGACTTCCTTGCAGAGGTTTTCGAGAGTAGCGCGATCCTGAACATCGCTCGTGATACGGAGCGTCTTCGATCCGAGCGACTCAAGCTGCGCAGCCTCCGCCTCCACCTTGCCCCGGTCGCGGCTGCTCGCGACGACAATAGCCCCCGAGCGCGCAAATCCGCGGGCGATCGCCTGGCCGATGCCGCTTGTGCCGCCCAGCACGACGGCGACCTTGCCTTCGAGGGAAAACAGTTCTTGCGTGAGATTCATAACCTACCAGTGTAGTTCAGGTCATGGCCGGTACACGCACCGCGCGGCACCTTTCCGTGATAAGCTTATGGGTGCCGTATCCTCACCGTGCGCCCGTAGCTCAGTCCGGATAGAGCGTTTGCCTCCGGAGCAAAAGGCCGTAAGTTCGAATCTTACCGGGCGCACCACTCCAAGTATTCCCCGCTCTTGGATTTACGGTCTTCCGGGGATTCCCCTTCCGCAACGGCCTTTTCTGCATTGTGCCCAGATTTGTGCCCACCCTAAACATCGCGCGCCTTTTCCATTGCCGCCCGCCCGGTGTCCATTGTTCGGGTGAACGTACCGCCGCTTGGTGCCGAAGCCACTATGCCCCGCGAAACAAGCGAGAGTGTACGGATCCATATGCGAAGACGACCGCGTCAGGCAAGGATGCCGGAAGGTGTAGAACGGCAACCGCTCGATCCCGGCCAGGTCGCGCGCTTTGTGATGGCGCTTTACCAGGGTGGATTGTTCCATGTGGCCGCTCTTGGTGGGTGCCGCGAAAACCCATTCCGAAGCCGCAACCGATTTCCGCATGTCGAGCAAGACCGCCGCTGCGATTCGGCAAAGGAATGGACCGCCGCGCGTTCGCGGTCTTACCGAAGGGAATGTGGAGAGCATTGTCCCGGACGTGCTCCCAACGAAGCCGATAGCATTCCTCCGGGCGGAGTCCGCAGTCAAGCAAGACCGTCGCCAGGTCGCGCAACAGGAAAGGATCGTCAGGATTGATCTGCTGTTCCTCGCGCGCGGTTGCCCGGATGCCCTCAAGCGCGCGCTCATAGGATTCCAGAATGCTCTCACTGATCTGTTGGGTGGCCTTCAGGTAAGCGGCCTCTTCGGTGGGACTCAAGACCCGCTCCCGCCGCCGTTCACCCGGAAGTAGCGAGATGGGCGGCCTTCTCTACCTTCCCCCATTCGACAGCAAGCCGAAGCATCCGGCGGAGCACCTGCAAGGCCCCTGCGCACCAGTCCGCGGCTCGGAAAAACCCTTCAGTTTCCTGTAAGGCGGATCATCTCCAGTCCATCTTACGAGTTCCGCTTCAATTGGCCGCATGCCGCGTAAATATCCCGTCCGCGAGGCTTTCGCAAGAAGCACGGAATCGAACGACGCACGATGGCCTGAAATGAAGCCACCCGCTCCGGCGTCGGCGTTTCATAGGGAATCCCCGGTCCCGGATTGAGCGCGATCAAATTCACCGTGCATTTCAGCCGGGCGAGCAGCCGCACAACCCTCTTCGCATCCCCGTCCGCGTCGTTAACCCCGCCGAGCAAGCAGTATTCGAACGTGAGGCGTTCCCAATTTCTGAGGGGATACGCCCGGCATGCGTCGAGCAAGTCGGCCAGATGATACTTGCGCGTGATCGGCATCAACTCCTGGCGCATCTCCTCGGTTGATGCGTTCAGCGAGATCGCGAGCTTTGGGCGCACTGGCTCGGCTCCGAGTTCCGCGATCTTCGGGATGATTCCCGATGTCGAAAGTGTTATCCGCTTCGGCGAAATGCCGACGCCGCTTTCGTCCGTCAGCAGCCGGGTTGCGCGGAGGACCGCCGGCAGGTTCAGCAGCGGCTCGCCCATTCCCAT
>SYKU01000483.1 GCA_005808865.1 Acidobacteriota bacterium | reverse complement strand
AGTGCTCGAAAAGACTAAGCTTCATAAGGAGGGGAATCCTTCTGGTTTGGAATTGGCTTCGAAATCCTATTTTAAGCCAGAAGCCCCTCCTTGCAACATAAAGAATAGTTATTGTTTCAATTGGTTTTGCAAGAGGCTCCCCCGTTACGACGGCGGGCGCATCACCCCTATCACCCAGATGGCGCCCGCCACCTTTCTCTTGCGTCATCCTTAAATTGCCGGAAGGAAGAATTGACGCCCGTCCCGCGACTATGATGAAGTACGACAAGGACGATGTAAAGGAGTCATGATGCCACGAAAGACACGCCTCGCGACGCTCGCTCTCGGATTGGCTGGATCCGTCTTCGGACTGTTCCTCGCGGCACTTTCCACTACCGCGCGGGCGGCCTCGCTCCCCGATCCGGCAATCGACGTAACCGCGTCCGGAAAGAGGCAAACAGCCGTTTTCGCCGGAGGCTGCTTCTGGTGCACCGAGGCCGTCTTCGAACAACTTTCAGGAGTCCACAGCGTCGTCTCGGGATACTCCGGCGGCGAGAAGCGCGACGCCACCTATCCGCAGGTTAGCTCCGGCGCAACCAACCACGCCGAAGTGATCCAGATCAACTTTGACCCCGCGAAAATCACCTACGGCCAACTGCTCAAGGTTTTCTTCGGCGCCGCCCATGACCCTACCACCTTGAATTATCAGGGCCCCGATCATGGACGCCAATACCGGTCGGCGATCTTCCATGCGGATGAAGAACAAAAGCGCGTTGCCGATGCCTACATCAGGCAGCTCGACGAAGCGAAGCTGTTTCGTAGCCGCATCGTCACCGAAGTCAAGGAACTGAAGGCTTTCCACCCGGCGGAGGAATACCACCAGGATTTCGTCGTCAGAAATCCGTCGCATGGTTACGTGGTCGTTAACGCGCTTCCGAAGATCGCGAAGGCAAGAAGAGAGTTCCCCACGCTCGTCAAGAAGAAGTAACGCGGCGAGCGGTTGCGGACGTCCCACGCAGCCGAAGTCCGGCGAGCGCAAGGAAACACCAATGAGCCTCCTGTCCGCGAAGGGACCTCCAGTCCGAGCAAGCCGTGGGCCAAATCACTCTCACAGCGGTTCATCCGGGTGGCTGCGCTCCGTCGATTGCCGGCCGTTCCGGGACAAGTTGACCCGCCGCGCCCTGATGGCCGGCGCGGTTGCCGGTGCGGCTGGAAGAGCCTACGGCCGCTTCGGCTCCGTCGAGTTGGGCGTGTGTGAGCCGGCTGCGCACTTTGAACAGGCGGTCGCATTCGGATTCGACTACTACGAGCCCGAAGCCTCCGAGATCGCCGCGATGGATGACGGGGCCTTCGCGCAATTCAAGGCACGCGTGCTCCGCTCACCCATCCGATGCAAGGCGTTCCGGAGCTTTATCCGCAGCCATAAGATCGTAGGCGGAGACGTTCGCCCGGACGACCTCCACGCCTACGTGAACCGGACCATGGCTCGCTGCCGGGAAGTCGGCTGCGAAGTGATGGTGTTCGGAAGCGGGGGTGCGCGCAACGTGCCTCCTGGCTTCCCGCGGGAGCGCGCGATGGATCAGCTTCGCGGCTTCTTGCGTGCTGCCGGGGATGCCGCGCGCCGGCATGGAATGGTGATCGGAATCGAACAGCTGAGAAGGGAGGAGAGCAATGTGATCAACACGGTCGGCGAGGCGGTCGCGCTCGCGCGCGAAGTGGCACATCCGAACGTGCGGATTATCGTCGACTACTACCACCTCCGTAAGACCAATGAAAACCCGGACGTAATGTGGAAGGCTCGCCACGATATCGTGCACTTGCACTTCGCCAACCCCTCGGGCCGCGTCTGGCCCAAGCGCCCGGAAGAAGATCCTGAGTATCGTCACTTCTTCCGCATCGTTCGCGAGATGAACTATCGGGGCGGCCTCACCATTGAGGCCCCCAACGGCAGCATGGAAAAAGATGCTGAAGCGAGCCTTCGCTTCTTCGCGGAAATGCTGGCCGGCTGATTGGAGACACAATCTCCTGCCGCGCCGCGTCAAAGCTGCAAACACTCCGTTCCCGCAAGAACACGGTTTCGCCCCGGCCGCCACGAATTCAAGCGTGCCACCGCGGCACTCTGTCAGCGCAGCGAGGGTTTCCGATCAGCTCCCGAAAAACGGGAGCCCGCGGACCCGGGAATCCACAGCGCCGCAGCCAATTAAGCTACGGCGCCTTGCACGCGAAATTCTCAGCGTCGTTGGTACTGCCGGTTCCCTTGTACACAGCTACCTCGGGATAAGGGCACAGCGGGCGCGTCATGTCGACACGGTTGTTGGTGACGTGCGCGGCCACTATCCGCGCCGGAGCCGCGCCGGATTCCCGCCACCGTTCCATCGCCGCGAGAGCATTGAACTGGTTCGGGCCCGGACCGCCGCCGCAATGCGCCATGCCGGGCGCCATGAACAGTCGCAACCAGTCCTCCTGCTTCGGTCCCATCTTCGCGAGCACGCTGGAATAGTAGTCAAGCGTATTCAGCGGCGAGATCGATCCACCGGACGCTCCGTCATTCCAGCCGTGATAGATCAGGAGTTTTCCGCCACGCTTCTTGTAGGCCGAAATATCAGGGTCCATGGCGTTCATGTAGCCGCCTTTTTGGTCCGCGAGCGCGGTATCGCGCTCCAGGTCAAACGTGCGCCAGTCCCAATTCGGAGCCTCGTGAGCCACGTATCTGAACATGTCCACGTTCAACTCTCCGGGATCCGGGGTGCTGCCCGCGAGCGCTGCCCAACCTGCTTCTCCACCAGGCGGCAAGCCGGGGTAGATGATTTCACCGGTGCTTTTCTTCGCGGGTGCGTAGGCCATCTTCACCGCCTCCACTTGCGGAGCGGTAAGGCAGTTGTCCGTGGCGCTTCCGCGGCACAGCAGCGTCGAGGGATCGAAATGGCACTTACGCGGGTCCGTTAGAAACCCATCCTTGATTCCGTCGAGAGCGTCGCAGGCTGCGAGCACAGCTCGGTTCAACATCGCGGCTTTGGCCGGCGGGACGGCCTTGGCTGAGTCTTTGATAACCGCCGCTTCCAGCGCGAGCCGCCACGCACAGAGCCTGGTGTAGTTGCTCGCGGGCGCTCCGGCGACGATGCCGTCGAAGTCTTCCGGGTACTTCTGTGCCGCAATAAGCCCTTGGCGTCCTCCGGTTGAGCAACCATTCCAGTAGGAGAGCCGCGAAGCCCGGCCGTAGTGCGCGGAAATTATCGCCTTAGCCGTTACGGTCATCTCGTGTACCGCACGGTGGGAAAAGTCGACGACCTTCTCCGGATGGCCCACCGCGAAGCTGGCGCTTCTGCCCTCGTGCCCCGTATCGGTCGAAGCAGTGGCATAGCCTTCCTGAAGCGCCGTAGCCATACCCGCATAGCTGATTGCGCCCACCCATCCGCCGCCGCCGATCGCCAGAAATTTTCCGTTCCAGACCGAGCCGGCCGGCAGCCATATCTCCATCTTGACATCCGAATCCGCTGAAGGCCTCAGCGTCGCAGCCACCCTGCAGTGCGCCGGAAGCATCAACGCGGCGACGGGCGGGGATCCTGCGTTGGCGGACGTTCCCGCGGCAGTTGCTTCCGCTGATGTAACCTGAATTATGCACGAAAAAGCCTTCGGCGTCGGCTCTTCGTCGGCGCTGCGTGATCCTCGCGTGACCTTTACGATTGGATTGACTCTATCTTTTCTCGCCTCCTCCTGATTCCGTTTCCTCGACCGCCGTCCTCT
>SYKU01000482.1 GCA_005808865.1 Acidobacteriota bacterium | reverse complement strand
TCGATGTGCCAGCCGGGACGGCCCGGTCCGGCGCCTTCGTCCCAGCTTGGCTCGCCATCCGTCGCCGCTTTCCACAAGGCGAAGTCGCGGGCGTCGGTCTTCTCGTAGGTGTCCACGTCAACCCGGGCGCCGGCGCGAATGCCCGTGAAATCGTTGTGCGAGAGTTTACCGTACCCCGGAAAGGCGGCGATGCGGAAATAGATGGAACCCTCGCTTTCGTAAGTGCAGCCTTTCGCGGTCAGTCCGGTGATCGCCTCGGCCATTTCTTTGATGTGATCGGTCGCGCGCACGATGCGCTCGGGGGTGTCGAGCCGCAAAGAGCCGCAGTCTTCGAGAAACGCTTTCGTATACTTTTCGGTGTAATCGCCAAGCGACTGGCCATGAGCCATCGCGTTGCGGATGATCTTGTCCTCGACGTCGGTAATGTTCATGACGTGGTCGAGCTTGAATCCGCGGCGCTTCAGTACGCGGCGCAGCAGATCGTAGAACGTGAACGTGCGGAAATTGCCGATATGCGCGAAATCGTAGACAGTGGGGCCGCAGGTGTACATGCGCACGGTGTTGTCCTGCCGAGGAGTGAATTCCTCCGTGGCAAGCGTCAGGGTATTGAAGAAACGCAGCGGCATAGAGTTTCGGAAGGGAACCTTCATGTTAACATTCGGCCATGCGTTTGTTTGTGGGTATTGCTTTGATGACGTTGATTACGGCTCTGGCGCATGGGCAGGAGCGCCTATCTGCCCGCCAGGCCCTGCTCGACCGGATGGATTCGCGCGCAGGCCTGTACGGAGAAATCTCCCGGCGTCTCTGGGAATTTGCCGAGGTTGGATATAAGGAAACGAGGAGCAGCGAGCTTCTGAAGTCCGAACTGCGAAGCGCGGGATTCCGGATCGAGGATTACGTTGGCGGCATGCCGACGGCGTTTACGGCAACGTGGGGCGAAGGCAAGCCGGTAATCGCAATCCTGGGCGAGTACGATGCGCTTCCCGGTCTCTCGCAGGCAGCGGCGCCTGGAAGGAAGCCGTTGGTCGAAGGCGCGCCGGGCCATGGCTGTGGGCATAACCTCTTAGGGACGGCTTCGGCTTTCGCGGCAATCGAGGTCAAGGAAGAGATGGCCGCCCGAAAGCTCGCCGGGACAATTCGCTTTTACGGCACTCCCGCCGAAGAGGGCGGAGGCGGCAAGGTTTATATGATCCGCGCCGGAGCTTTCAAGGATTGTGACGTCGCGCTGACCTGGCATCCCGGAGGATCGAACGAAGCGACGAAGAGAAGCTCGCTCGCCAACATCTCCGCCAAGTTCCGATTTTACGGACGGGCGTCACACGCGGCTTCCGCGCCCGAGAAAGGCCGCTCCGCGCTCGACGGGATCATGCTGATGAACCATGCGGTCGAGATGCTGCGTGAGCACGTCCCTGACTCGACGCGTATCCACTATGTGATTACGAATGGCGGCGCGGCGCCAAACATCGTTCCCGACTTCGCCGAAGCCTATTATTATGCCCGGCATCCCGATATGCCCACTCTCGATGGTGTTTGGCAGCGCATCGTAAGGTGCGCCGAAGCGGGCGCGCTTGGCACGGAGACCCGCATGGAGCAGCAGATCGTCAACAGCGTCTACAACATACTTCCGAATGGCCCGCTGTCGGTCCTCATCGACCGCAACCTGCGCATCGCCGGCGGTGTCCGGTACGAGCCCGAAGAACTGCTTTTCGCCCAGACGTTGCGTAAGACTTTCGTAGCGGAGGAACCGCTTGCCATCGGGAGCCAGGAGAAGATCCAGGTTCCCACCGATGGTCCGGGATCGGCATCGACCGACGCTGGCGACGTGAGTTGGGTTTTGCCCACGGCTCAATTGACCACCGCAACCTACGTTCCCGGAACTCCTGGGCACAGTTGGCAGTCCGCCGCCTGCGCCGGATCTTCTATCGGCCGGAAGGGCATGATGGTTGCCGCGAAAACGCTCGCGTTGAGCGCGCTCGATCTATTGGAGCAACCCTCGGCGATAGTGGAGGCGCGCAAGAACTTCGATAAGCGGCGCGCCGGGTTCGAGTACCGCTCGCGGATTCCGCCGGGCCAGAAGCCGCCCTTCAATTACAGGGACGCGATAAGATGAGGCTCGTGCCGCGTCTCCTCCTATGCGCACTCCTGACCGCAAGTCTTTTCGCCCAGCGGAACGCGCCTGACGCGAAGCCCGAATTGCTCTGGCCGCAAGGGGCTCCGGGAGCTTTGGGCGATACCGATGGGGACAAGCCGGCGCTCAGCCTCTACTTGCCGAAGGACGAAAAGCCCGTTCACGCGGGCGTCGTTGTGTGCCCCGGCGGCGGATACGGCGCGCTTGCCATGGATCACGAGGGCAAGCAGATCGCGCAGTGGCTGAATTCGCTTGGCGTCGCGGCGTTCGTTCTGAAGTATCGCCTGGGGCCCCGTTACCGCCACCCCGCGCCTTTGCAGGATGTTCAGCAGGCGATCCGGATGGTGCGCTCCCGCGCCGCCGAGTTGCATCTCGATCCGTCGCGGCTCGGCGTGTGGGGCTTCTCTGCGGGCGGGCATTTGGCTTCGACGGCCGGCACCCACTTCGACCGCGGTACGCGGCCGGATTTCATGATCCTGTCCTATCCGGTGATCAGCTTCACAGCCCCGTACACGCACAAAGGGTCGAAGCGCAATCTCCTCGGCGAAGAACCCGATGCGAAACTCGTGGATCTGCTATCGAACGAATTCCATGTGACCGCGGAGACACCGCCGACTTTCCTGTTTCATACGAACGCCGACGCGGGCGTGCCGCCGGAAAACAGCGTGGCGTTCTATTTGGCCTTACGAAAGGCGGGTGTTCCGGCCGAACTCCACATCTATGAACGCGGAGCACACGGTGTGGGCTTGGCCTCAACCGACGCGACACTGTCGTCGTGGGGCGCGCGCCTGGCTGATTGGCTTCGCACGCGCGGGATACTGTAGAAGATAACAAACTGACAGTTCTCGAAATCAGCGTAGTATTGCATGGATGCAGGTACCGAACCGGGAGCTATCGCTCCGTAAACGGCGTCACCGTTGCTAATTCTAATCGACGATCGCCTGCGTCGCGGCGTTCTGGAATTCATGACGAATGTTGACGTGGGCGTACGGCATCAACTGAATCATCAGGATTCCGATCATCTGTTCCTTCGGGTCGACCCAGAAATAAGTGCCGTACGCGCCGCCCCATCCGAAACTCCCCAGCGATCCGAGTAAAGCCGCTTCGCCCTGATTCGCTCGAACTCGAAGGCCCAGCCCGAAACGGTATCCGTGCAGCGTATCGTTCCACATTGGAAGCTTCCCGATGTGGTTCGCCGTCATCTGTTCGATCGTCTTTCTGCTCACCAGGCGCGTGCCCTCAAGAACGCCGCCGTCGAGCATCATCTGGCAGAATCGAAGATAATCCTCGGCAGTGCCGGCCAGCCCGCCACCGCCTGAATAGTATCGGCCCGTCCTCGACGCGGGACCAGGCGCGGTCAGTTTTTGCAAGCCCTTCTCACCTTTCGCATATGCGGTTGTGAGGCGCGGAAGCTTTTCGACGGGCAGATAGAAATACGTGTCGTTCATTGCGAGTGGCATAAAGATGCGCTCGCGGAAAAACTGATCCAGATTCCGTCCGGAGACCACCTCGACAAGACGGCCCAGGACATCAGTCGCTGGACCATATTCCCAGGCAGTTCCCGGCTGGAAGTTCAGCGGGAGCCCGGCAAGTCTTGGGATGTAACCGGCGAGCGTGTCGTCGGGCTTGCGCGAGATCTTCTTTAGAAGCTCGACAGTGGGGCCGGCGGTGCCACTGGCCAAACCTGCGGTATGCGTGAGCAGGTCCTTAATGGTAATTTCTCGATCAGCCGGCACGAGACGGAAGCCAGCGCCCGCCCGTTCGTGCGGCGCGTTTGGGATCGCTACTTTGGGATTCTTGAATTCCGGGAGCCAGCGCGAAACGGGATCAGTCAGAAGGAAGTGCCCTTCCTCATGAAGCATCATGACAGCGACGCTTGCAATCGGCTTTGTCATCGAAGCCAGGCGGAAGATCGCGTCCGTGGTCATCGGCTTCTTCGTTTCGATATCAGAGACGCCCTGGGCCTCAAGGTGCGCGATGCGCCCGCGACGGGCAACCAGCGTGACAGATCCGGCGATTTCGCCGCTATCGATGTAGCGCTTCATGAGGGCGTGAACGCGCCGGAGCCTCTCCTTTGAAACACCGACTTCCTCGGGATTCGATTTCGGAAGGGTTGCGGCGTAAAGACACGTCCCGGCCAACAGGATCAGTACTCGGCGAACGATCATATGTTTCCTTTCTCTGAAAAGTTAAACGAAGAGCGGCGAAATTTCGCGGTTCGCCACGTAACCCTGCGCCGCGAAGGGCTCCACATAGAAAAATTCCCGCCCTGAAGGCGTCGCTCTTACGGTCTTAGTCCAGTCGATCCCCATGGCGGAATAGATCGTGGTCGCGATGTCTTCCATGAATATGGATCGCTTGACCTCCCATCCGGATTCCACGACCTTCGCACCAATCTCGTCGGTCCGTCCGACGACCCGGCCGCCTTTGACGCCGCCCCCGGCGAACAGAGTGGTCATCGCCTTTTGGTAGTGGTCGCGCCCCTTGAGCCCGGTCAGATCACCCGGCGTCCGTCCGAACTCGCCCATGCATATGACCAGCGTTTCATCGAGGAGTGACCGCCCGTCCTTGCGTTTCCGCTCTCCCAGATCTGTGAGCAGTGAGGCAAGCGCGTTGTCGAGATCGATCGAAAGGCGGTAGTGGTTCTTCGCCTCGTAGATGTCCTTATGATGATCCCAGCCATTCTGCTGCAGGAAAATGAAATTTGTTCCCGCATCGGCTTCGACGATATTTCGGGCAAGCACGCAGGCATCGCCGGTGGTGGTTTCGCCGTAACGCTTTCGCTCCTCCGGTGCGATCTTGAATAATGCCGCGGCGCGCGGGTCGGACATCAGACGAACCGCGCCCTCGTAATGATCGTTGTAGTCGTGATAGGCCTTGGCGGCGAGGGAGTTGTCGTTGCGGAGGCGCGCGTCGAAACTCTTGAGGAGTTGCCAGCGGCGGTGAAAGTCGGCTTGGTTCTCCCGGTCGAGCGAGTATGCGGACATGCTGCTGCTCGTGTCGACGTGGAACGGAGAGTACGATGCGGGCAGGAAGCCGGACTTCAACAACCCGGCCTGGCTCTGTGTCACATTCAGCGCGACGTAGGGTGGAAGTGTGTCGCCGGGGCGGCGGCGCGAGGCTCTCTCCATGGCAACAACGGAACCGATCGGCGGTATTTCCTTCTGTAGCGCGGGATTCAGCGCGTGCGCGGCCTGCACGTAATACTGCGCGCGGCCGTGAACGGCATCCCAGGTTTCGACGGAGCGGGCGAGAGTGACACGGTCGAGTTGCCCTGCCAGGCGCGGGTAAAGCGCCATGGGCCACTTCACGCCGGGGCGGATTTCTTTGACGTCGAAATTAGGAGGCGTCCATTTGCCTTCCTTCAGATCCCAGGCGTCCACATGACTCTGGCCGCCATCGAGCATCAGGAAAATACAGAAACGGGCGGTTCCGCGGGGGCTTACCTTCGCCGCCGCGCGCACGTTCTGGGGCGAAAACAGCGGGGCGAACCAATAGCCGGCGATTCCCGCGCCGCCGAGACGAAAGGCCTCGCGGCGAGTTGCCTCTAAATCTAATGGACCGTGCATGGTATGCTCCTCTCTGAATAGTTTAGTCGTTTCTTGTTCCGCGCGGCGAAGGAGATACGGCCCATGACCGGAATTCAGTTCAACTGGGTATCCCTTTCACTCAGCTAACGCAACAGGTTGTGCGACAGGTTTTACCCGCTTGACCATGGCGTCGCAGGTAGCGGGAAGTGTAGTGACCGCCCGCTGCATCAGGCGGAAGAAGAGCTTACCGCGACTCTTGGCCCGGATTTCCGATCTGAAACATTTCCCGGTAACTGTGTAACATCTTCGGACGCCTTTATTCATGCGGGTTTGAATGCGATCCAGACGCTCCGGAGGTCCACACCCAATGGGCGAGAAACAAGATCAGCCCTTTCAGGTTCCTTCAATGCCTCTCTGAAGATCGATTTCCAGGAATCACGCGTCACCTCTGACGGCGTCCTCATTGTGGTGCGGGAACTGGATGAGCGATGGGGCCTCGGCGATCTCCCCGCCCAGCACCTGACAGACTCACGGCGCGGAAAGAACGCGCAGCTTCCTCTGGCGGATCTGTTGCGCCAGTCCGTCTACAGCCGGATGGCGGGCTATGGAGATGTCAACGACGCCGCGCGGCTTTCGCAAGATCCGGCCTTCCGGCGGATCGACTAGTCTAGGAGAAGACCCGGGAGCGAGGGGCGGCGCTGACTTCACGGCTACAATCGTTCGAGACGGAACTGCTTACGCAGGAAGGAAATCTTGCCGGTCTGGCCGCGATCAACCGGGAGTTGATCGCCAAGGCGGAAACCCTCGATTCCCCGCAGCGGCTAGTGCTGGACCAGGACAGCACGGAGATTCCGGCGTATGGCCAGCAGGAGAACAGCGCGTACAACGGACACTTCGAGTCCACCGTTATCACCCGCTCCTGCTGTGCAACAGTTGGTCTACTTCGCGGGTGATAGCTTGGTGGACCGCGTCCGCCGTTTTTTTTCTGCGCCGACAGCGGGGTCTGCTCCAGGGGCCGCAAACGGCAGATCTTTTCATTGACATCCAACAGTTGAGTCCCCAGTTCGCGAAAGCGGTGGAACTCGGCAACCTCGCGTTGCGCTTTCGCCAAGCTGGCGGGAGTGGAAAACGTTTCGGTGACGGTTTTGCCATCCACCTTGCGTGTCAGACGATGGTAGGGCCCGTGGCCTGGATCGCCGGTACGGTGGCAATGACAGTTTGGATTCCCACAAAGACCACCGGTGGTGGAGATGGAGCCCGAGCGCAGGTCACCCAACAGGGCGATTTGGCATTGAACGGTGGAGCGGCGTGCTTCCAAGTCGGATAGAGAGTCAGGCATAAAGGCCTCCTTCAGCCTAG
>SYKU01000481.1 GCA_005808865.1 Acidobacteriota bacterium | reverse complement strand
GCACATCGAGTGCTCGGTGATGGCGATCAAGTATCTGGGCGATACGCTCGATATTCACGCGGGCGGCGTCGACCTGACATTTCCTCATCACGAAAACGAGATCGCGCAAGCGGAGGCTCTCACCGGCAAGCCGTTTTCGCGATTCTGGCTGCACTCCGAGTTTCTGATGGTGGAAGGCCAGAAGATGTCGAAGTCTCTCGGCAACTACTACACCCTGCGGGACCTATTCGCTCAGGATTACTCTCCTGAATGCGTGCGGTACTTGCTGGCATCGGTGCCGTATCGCAAGGCGCTGAATTTCACGTTCGACGGTTTGAAGTCCGCCGCAACTGCAATTGAGCGGCTACGCAACTACAAACTTCGCCTTGAAAGCGGCAAGTTCCCCGCGGGAACGAGCGAAGAGATGCAGATGCGCGCGGCCCGTGCATCCGCGGCGTTCGAAGACGCGCTCGACGACGACATGAATACGGCGCAGGCGCTTGCCGCCGTGTTCGAGTTCGTGCGCGAAACTAATACCGCCATGGACGCGGGCGAGTTCCGCGCGGGCGATATCCCGCCGGCGCTCGACGTTCTCGAGCGCTTCGACTCCCTGTTCGACGTACTGCGTCCCTCCATAAAGTCGGACGCCATCGCGGACGCGGACGTAGAGGCACTGATCGCGGAGCGGACGCTGGCGAAAAAATCCCGCAACTTCCAGCGCGCCGACCAGATCCGGCAGGAGTTGCTTGCGCGGGAAATCGTTCTGGAAGACACCAAAGACGGCGTGCGCTGGAAGAGGAAGTGACGATGAACATTCATACCAGGGCGGTTCACGCCGGCGACCGGAAAGCGGCCGGTCGGCACGTTCCCGTTACCACGCCCATTCACGCGGCTTCGAGCTATTTTTACAAAGACATCGAGGAACTCGATCGCGTGTTCGGCGGGGAGCAAGCCGGCTTCTCCTACGCGCGGTACGGTAACCCATCTAACGCCGCGCTCGAAGAACTTACAACGGAACTCGAGAGCGGCCACGGGTCGCTCGCGTGCAGTTCCGGCATGGCAGCATTGCAATTGGCCATCCAGACTGCGCTGACCGACCGCCGCAAAGCCGTGCTCGCCGCGGACGCGCTCTTCGGCGCGACGTTCAACCTGCTGATGACGGTCTTTGGCCCCCTGGGCGTGGATGTCAGGTTCGTCAACATGTGCGATCTCGAAGCCGTCGCGCGAGCCATCGATGAACAGAAGCCGGGCTGCCTCATGATGGAGACGATCTCGAATCCCATGCTTCGTGTGGCGGATCTCGACAAGATCGCGGCACTCGCGCAGGCCGCGGGCGCGGCGCTGATCGTGGACAACACATTCGCCACGCCGCTGCTGGTGAAGCCGATGGAACGCGGCGCGAGCCTCGTGGTCCACAGCCTGACGAAGTACCTGGCCGGACACGGCGACGTGATGGGCGGCGTGGTGGTCTCGGACGAGCCACATTTCGCAACCATGACCGCGCTCTCTCGCGTGACGGGCCCGGCGCTTGGACCGTTCGAATGTTTTCTCGCGATGCGGGGCATCAAGACGTTCCCTTTGCGCATGGAGCGCCAGTGCGCGAACGCCTGCCGCGTGGCTTCCGCCCTGTCGGTGAATGCGAATGTGGAGCGTGTCTATTTTCCGCAGGACCCCGCGCATCCCGATGCCGCCGCGATCCGCCGCCTGTTCCGCGAGGGCCTGTTTGGCGCAATCGTTTCTTTCGAGCTAAAGGGTAATGGGCGCGAGGGAGTGTTCCGTTTCATGAACGCGCTGAAAATGGTGGTGCCGGCGACGTCGCTCGGCGACGTTCACACGATGACGCTGTACCCGGCGATTAGTTCGCACCGCGAAATCAGCCCGAAACAGCGCGCCCGTATGGGCATCGGCGACAACCTCGTGAGGCTCTCGGTGGGTATTGAGGCTGCCGAAGATATTCTGGCGGATCTCGATCAGGCTTTGGCCTCGATTTCGAGCTAAGAAACGGCAGTCAGATCTCTCTCAGCCGCCCTGCCATGCGCCGCGCGTCAAGTAAGATGGTTACGTGTTCCTCCTCGGCACGCTTGCCGTTCTGACCGCAGTCTTAGCCCTGGCGCCGCTCTATGTTGTCCTTCCACTGACGGAGCAATCGGCGACGCTGCTCGACCTTTCGCTGAGCGTCCGCCACGTGAGTCCCTTAGCATGCTTGTTGCTGGCGGCAACCGCCACCGCCTGGTTCGCAATCAAGTGGCGCAAGTGGACGGGCAGACTCCGGACCGCAGGTGTGGCTCTGCTGCTGGTCGCGCTTTCCGGCGCGGCGCTCACGCGGATCAACATTGTCGAGAGGATCTTTCCGCCCGCGGATGGAGCGGTTCTCGCCGAGATAGCCCGGTTCGTGGATGTCGCGGATACGGACATTGTGATCGGCGTGAAAATGGGCGTCGAAACCCGCGCCTATCCCGTCCGATTCCTTGCTCATCACCACATGTGGAACGACAAGCTGGGCGGCGTTCCGATCCTTCCCAACTATTGAACGCTCTGCCACACCGGTCTGGTGTGGAGCCGCGTCGTGGATGGCCGGGCGCTACGCTTTCGCCTGGGAGGAATTAACAACATGAATTTCCTCATGTACGACGAGGAAACCGGAAGCTGGTGGCAGCAGATCAGCGGGGAGTGTCTCTTTGGGCCGTTGAAAGGCAGGAAGCTGACGCGTATTCCAAGCGACGAAGTGACGCTAGCCACGTGGCGCGCTGAATATCCGGAGAGCACCGCGGTACGATTCATGGGAGGAATCCGCTATCCGAAGTCCGACTGGGAGAAGCGCATCTCGACGCTCCCCGCGGCCGGCGGCTCCAAGAGCCGGAAGGACCTTCCTCCCCGCGAACTTGTCGCGGGTATCGAATTCAACGGCGCAAGTGTGGGGTTTCCTATGGAAGCGCTACGCGCCAGTGGACCGGTGAATCACGCGGTGGGAGGTGAACCGGTTCTTGTTGTGGCAGGTAAGGACGGCAATTCGGTGCGGTCGTTCTTCAGGCGGCTCGGCGGGAACGTGCTCATTTTCTACAAAGCTCCGGACACCGCGGACTTTGCACTCGTCGACGAAGCCACGGGTAGCCGGTGGGACTTCTCCGGCCGGGCGATCGCCGGGCCGCTCGCAGGTCAGCAGCTAGAACGCATTCAGAACACGAAGGACTTCTGGTTTGACTGGCAGCGATATCATCCTAAAACGACGGTCTACCGCGTGGGACGCTAAGGTTATCGCGACCGAACCGTGCGGCAGCGGCCCGGTGGCAAGCCGATGACGAAAAGCGATCGGCGCCGGTGGGCGGTGAGAACTCGGGCATCCACCTCCGCGGAAAGGAGGCGCCCGATGTGCACGGGGGTTTCAGATGCCGGGCGACGATTCTGGCAGCCTGTACTGGGGCTGAGTGTGGCGGGTCCAATACGCTGCAGGAAGGACGCCTGGAACCGCCTGCGCGATCTCCGCGAGAGGAACCACATCATCAGGATCGAGCCTTTTGATCTAAGGAACTCACCCGATTCGAGTGGAATGAGCGCGTAGCCCATTGATTTTGCATTGGCATGAAGCTTGGCTTCGCGCCGCTTTTGATAACGAAGTTGGTCTGCGGCCAACTTGGAGTCGTCGAACTCCTGGCGGG
Organism: Acidobacteriota bacterium; assembly: GCA_005808865.1. Classification (GTDB taxonomy): domain Bacteria; phylum Acidobacteriota; class Terriglobia; order Bryobacterales; family Bryobacteraceae; genus SYKU01. The sequence continues at coordinate 6,894 of SYKU01000481.1, read as the reverse complement.
TCGAGATCAGATGGAAGATGATCAGACCCAGCTTGTGTGCTGCCGCGGTGATTGCCTTAGGTGGGCCGAATTAAGCCCGCATCCGGCGGTAGAAATCGCCAAGTGCGCCATGCGCGGATCGCGCGGGTCATTCGTCCTTCAGCGCCACGGATGGGAGCGCTGCGATGAGAGGCGCTCCCAATTGCTCGAATCGCTCGAATGAGCTCTCGGGCCTCGCCGTCAAGTTCAATGTAACTCTCTTGCCTCCTACCGCCGGAGTGCCAGAACGGCATTCAGACCGCCGAAGGCAAATGAGTTGGACAGAGCGAACTCAACCTCGGCCGGCCGCGCGACGTTCGGGATTACGTCCAGGTCGCATTCGGGGTCCGGTTGCGTGTAGTTTGCCGTCGGGGGTAAGAGTCCGTTGCGCAGAGCGAACGCCGTCGCCGCGGCCTCGATAGCGCCCGCGGCGCCGAGCGCGTGGCCGTGCATCGACTTCGTGGAACTGACCGCCAGTTTGTCCGCGTGAGCGCCGAACACGGCGCGGATGGCTGCCGTTTCCGTGCCATCGTTTGCCTGCGTGCCCGTGCCATGAGCGTTAATGTACCCGATGCTCTCCGGTTTTAGACCGGCATCGCGAAGGGCCGCGCGCATCGCACGGGAAGCGCCGGCCGAGGATGGCTGTGTGATATGGCTTGCATCGGCTGACATGCCGAAGCCAACGATCTCGCCGTAGACTGTGGCCCCACGCGCCTTGGCGCGGTCGAGCGGCTCAAGCACCATCATGGCTGCGCCTTCCCCAAGTATCATCCCCGAGCGGTTGCGCGAAAATGGGCGGCATGTGTCCCCGGACACCACTCGCATCGCCTCCCACGCCTTGAGTATGCCTACGCTGAACGTGGCTTCGCTGCCGCCCGCGAGGGCGAGGTCGACTTGCCCCATGCGCACCATCCAGTAGGCCTGCCCCAGGGCGTGAGTGGCCGAGGAGCAAGCCGTTGAAATGGTGTAACTCGGGCCGGTAATGCCGAACTCCATGGAGAGGTGGCTTGCGCCGGCGTTCGCCATTACCTTGGGGATCGTCAGTGGATGGACGCGGTTGTGGCCAAGCTTATAAAGTTCCACGAAGCCGGCATCCTCCGCCGACTGGCCGCCTACACAGGACCCGGTAACGATGCCTGCGTTCTCCCTAAGGTCAGGAGTCCACTCGATGCCGGCCTGTGCGACGGCCTCACGGCCGGCGATGACCGCAAACTGCGCGAAGCGATCCATGAAATCCGCACGCTTCTCCTCGAAATACCGCGACGAATCGTAGTCCTCTACTTCGGCGCCGTTTCGAAACCGGAGAGTCGCGGTATCCACCGATTTGAGCGGGCGAATACCGCATTTTCCCGCCGCGAGCGACGCCCAGAATTCGGAAACATCGCGCCCGATCGCGGAGATTACGCCGATGCCCGTGATAGCGACTCGATGATTTGCCACCGGCTAGTTTACGGCGGAGGCCGGGTCCGCGGCCTCCTTCTCCGATACAAGTCTCGACACGCCTTCAACCATCTGGCGCACATCGCGGATCTGTTTCGCGGCTTCGTCGGGAATGGTAATGTCGAACTCGTTCTCGAGTCCGAACAGGATGTTGACGCCGTCCATGGAGTCGATGCCAAGTTCCGCGAACTTACCGTCAATGGTGATCTTATCGAATGGAATCCGCTGCGTGGCGGCGATCACGGAGAATACGCGCTGTGTCAATGGGTCGTCGGGCATACGATTTGGCTTACCGTTTCAAAGGCGAATCCGCGCGCCCTGAGGGCGGGGAGGAGGATGCGGACGGCTTCAAGAGTTGCGCCCAGGTCCGGGCGGGGGTGGAGTTGACGGCCATCATGCAGACAGACGATGGCGCCATTGTGGACCTTGCGAAGGACCCGGGCGGCAATCGCTTCGCCGGACAGTCTCCAGTCGCGGCCGAGTACGCTCCACATCACTCCCATCAAGTTACGCTTGTTCTGCGCTCGGCGGAGACCGAACCACCGCACTCCGAACGGGGCGCGGAAGAGCCGCGGCGTAACCCCCGTGGCCTGCCGGATGGCGTCTTGAGCGCGTCCGATTTCGAAGTCGATCGCGGCGGGCCGAAGGCGGCAGAAAAGAGGATGGGACCAGGCGTGGTTCCCAATTTCGTGACCGGCGGCCGCGGCGGCGTGGGCGGTCTGAGGGAAACGCTCCACATTCATCCCACACTGAAAAAAAGTCGCGAAGGCCCCGTGCCCGTCAAGGATGTCCAGGAGTTGTTCGGTCCCGGGACTCGGGCCGTCGTCAAACGTCAGTGCCACGGAACGGCGAGCGGCCGTTCCCCGATAGACCGAAGGTGCGAACAAGGCCGCGGACCGCCCGCGCACAGCGTAGGCCATCAGCGCGGAAGCGGAGCAGGCCGCCACTCCGGTGAATACTCCCAACATGGGCGAATTGTAACATACGGCATTGTTTTTCCAAATCGACGGTCAGACAGGACAGACAGGACTGGGATGCGCTCACTACGCCGAGCCCATGGAAGCTTTTTCGCAGAATTCTTTGGTAACCCGGTTACGGTGGGCGAACATATTGCGGAGACCCAGACGCACCAACCAGCCGAACAGCGTGTTGACGAGTGAGCCGCCTGGCAGTTCATATTCAATGCGGTCGGTAAGTCGTGCCTTGACCCCGGCAGCCTCAAATTCGTGCCGGTGGACCCACTTCGCGAACGGTCCTTCTACCTGCCGGTCTTCAAAGAACTGATTCCTCTCGTACGCGGTATGCAGTGCAACCCAGCGGAAGCTGCAAACGCGAAGTTCCACGCGCGCGCCGATCTTAATACCCCCCGTTCGGTGGATAATCCGTACCGGCGGAAACGCCGGCGCCAACAGAGAGAGCGCATCATCCCGTTCGTGGAAGCGGAAGACTTCCTCGACCGATGCATCGATAAGGACTCTTTTGACGAACGCGGGCACGTTTTCAGTCTACCTGGGTGCCGGTGCACACGCCAGCGAGCTACAGCCGGAGACGGCTTGCTCTATCCCTGAAGGGACCGGTGAGGCTAGAAGAAACCCGGCCGTTATCGAAGTGGCTTTCGTGGGCATGGACTTGCGCTGGCAGCAACAGAGCAGCCGTCATTGCGATGATGATCGAAGACAACCTGACCGTTCCCGATTGAACAGGCCTGTGCGGGCAACGGGCATTTTCCAGGCAGCCGCTACCTAAAATCTCCATCCACCCGTGTATTTTCGCCTGCCAATCCGCGGCATGCGACTCATGGGTGTCCTTGGTCATGGTAAGACGGAAGAGCCCGCTTTGGACGCCGGGGTCTCAACAAGATAAAATGGTTCCGCGCCGCTATCGTCCCAAATCTTGCATCGCGCGCCATCCGCGGTCTTGCGGAAAGGCGCGATGGAGATTCCTCACGGATCTGGTCGATCGGGCAGCCTGCGGAGTCGACTGATTCATGCGAGGAGTAACGCGGGCGAATTTGGGTGCTTCACACGAGAGCACGGAAAGGATAGCGGGTTGTCCGCTAAACTGGAGGAGCGATGCGACGATTGGTCACTTTTGTTCTGGGCTTGGCGGCCGTTGGATCCGGTCAACAGGTTACCGACAGCCGGACTGCCGAGATTAGAGGCGGCGGCAGAGAAGGGAAGTGCACGATCGAAGTGGATGTCGATGACATCGCCGAGGTCGATATTGCTGGGAATCGTGCCCAAATTCGCACGTTTGCGGGCGGGCCGGCACGGATTGTCCGGTTCGTTTGCAACCAGGCGATGCCTGGTATCCCCTACGATTTCCGCTTTCAGGGGATCGATGGACGGGGGCGGCAGACTTTGCTCCGGGAACCGGGGCGTGGTCCTGCGGTTGTGCGGATCGACGATCCAAAGGGTGGGCGGGAAGGATACACCTTCGATATCTTCTGGCGTGGGGCAACCGGGGTGCGGCCGAACATCGGCGAGCGCCCTGGCTTTGAAGGTCCTCTGGATCGCGTTGATCGCGGCGGAAACAGCGGCTGGAGTCGCGAACTGAATTTTCGCGGGCGCGGCGCCGGTGAGTACCGTTCCAATCGCGGCCCCACGGACCGGTTGCTCGACTGCCGGGTTTCGATCCGCCGGAATGGGGACATCGAAGTACGCTTTGATTCGGATCGCGCGTATTCCCTAGTCCTGACCGGGCGCGTCTTGCGGATGGAGCAGGATCGCATCTATGCCGCGATGAATGGGAACGGTATCAGCGGAGAAATGACGATCGACATCGAGAATCGTGATAGAGTTGCCGGGATATACATGGCTGGCCGTGGGCGTGACAGGTTTGAGATTCGTTGGCGGAACTAACGGGCATTCTTCAATCCACGGTTGGCATCGCCGATGAATTCGTGCCAATTGATGGCGTCCCCCAGGTGTTTCGACACACGGGTGCCGGCGGAAACTTCACGCACAACTCCCATTAATCCTCGGGACGCCGGCCCTTTTTCCTTCCTGGGCGCGGTCCTTGCAGATATCGTGAATCCGGGCGGATGATGTAAGTTCGGGCGCCGGTTCAACGGCGCCGCGCAGTGCTCCTTCCGCCCCTAGCTGTCGATGTGGCGGTGTCCTTCCTATGAGGTATCCTGATCCCGGTTCCAGGTTCGTTCCGCGCTGATACCTGACTCTTCCTGTAAGGCGTATTACACATATGGCAATTCTCCAACCATTTGAGATCGCACCTCTTTTGATACAATGGGGATCTCCCAATGGCGAAGACTGAAAAGGAACATCGCGAGGATATTTGCGAGATCGGACGGCTCGTCTATCAAAAGGGCTGGGTGGCGGCGAACGACGGCAACATCACAATCCGTCTCGACCAGGAGCGCATCCTCGCAACTCCCACCGGCGTCAGCAAGGGGATGATGCACCCAGACGATCTAATCATCGTCGACATGCAGGGAAACAAGATTTCGGGGCGGAAGGAGCGTACTTCGGAGATTGCGATGCACACCACTGTGTATGGTCTGCGTCCTGACATCCGGTCGGTTGTACACGCGCACCCGCCTGTATCCACGGGCTTTGCGGCCGCGGGACGCCCGCTGAATCTGGCGCTGCTTCCGGAAGTCATCATTGGGCTGGGATGTGTGCCGCTTGCGGCGTACGGTTTACCGGGGACGCCCGCTTTGACCGAACCGATGCTCCCGCTGATTCCCAAGTACGACGCGATCATGATGGGCAATCATGGCTCCGTCTGCTACGGCGAAGACGTATACAAGGCGTTCTTTCGGATGGAAACACTGGAACATTTCGCGCGTATTTCGCTGGTGGCGGAACTGCTGGGCGGGCCGACCGTGCTGCCGCGCTTGGAAGTCGACAAACTGCTCGATTCGCGCACGCGCTACGGAGTGAAATCGCGCTCGGGCGGAGAACCTGGCTGTCCCGTGGTCGCAGAAGACCTGGCGGCCGGGGGAGTCTCCGCTGAAGAGAAATTCGTCGTGACACGAGCCGAACTGATTGCGCTGGTGGATGAAGCGGTCAGGGCGCGCGGTATTGCATAGAGTGATATCGCATAGAGAGGATCTGGAGGATTTTCATGGGTGAAGCTTTAGGAATGATCGAGACGCGCGGACTTGTGGCAATGATCGAGGCTGCTGACGCGATGGTCAAGGCCGCCAAGGTGACTCTGGTGGGGTGGGAAAAGATCGGGTCCGGTTACGTCACGGCAATGGTCCGCGGCGACGTGGCGGCCGTTCGCGCTGCCACGGACGCAGGTGCGGCTGCCGCACGGCGAGTCGGCGAATTGATCGCAGTGCACGTGATTCCTCGCCCTCATCAGAGCCTGGAAGACGTGCTGCCGATCGGCAAGAGTTCCAAGTAGGCCGCGATGATTCTGGCCCGCGTCGTGGGCACGGTGGTCGCTACCCGTAAGGACCCGCGCCTGGAAGGCAAAAAGTTGCTGATTCTCAAGCCGATCACCCCGGATCGGAAGGACGAAAGCAATTACGTGGTTGCTGTGGACACGGTCGGTGCGGGCTTTCGCGAGACCGTGCTCGCGGTTTCCGGCAGTTCGGCCCGGATGGCAGAAGGCTGCAAGGACCTACCCGTCGATACGGCGATTATCGGCATCGTCGACAATATCGAGATGGACGGCTGACCATGTACCTGGGAAAAGTGGTTGGCCATGTCTGGGCGACGGCAAAGGACGAAAACCTCAAGGGGCAGCGTCTGCTCGTGGTGCAACCGCTCACGCCTGAGCTGAAAAACACAGGGAAGCGGCTGGTCTGCACGGACTGCACCGGCGCGGGTGCGGGCGAAATCGTCTACTATTGCGGCGGCAAGGAATCGAGCTTTCCGTTCCTGCCGACCGAAGTTCCGACGGACCGAACCATTGTCGGCATCGTCGATTCCCTTCATCTGAAGGGGCAGGCTTGAAGGGACAGCGCAGATGTTGATCGCACGAGTGGCCGGTGAACTGACAGCGACGCAGAAGCACCCGAGCCATGAAGGGCGAAAGCTGTTGCTGGTCCAACCGCTGAATTTAGATGGGACGGACCGCGGGGACGCAGTTGTGGCCCTGGATGCCGTTGACGCAGGCGTAGGCGACCGCGTCCTGCTGCTGACCGACGGCTTCGGCGCGATGACCGCCGTGGGACGCCCTCATTCACCCATCGACATGGCCGTTGTCGGCTTCCTGGATCGCTTCGACCTTTTCGCGATTTCGTCTTCGGAAACCATCAGGAAGCGCACCGCTAAGGCCGCGCCCAGGCATAACTTGAACATCTCAACTGCCGAATAGGTGTGGTGAGGCTCTTGCAAAATTCTGGAGTTCGGACATCCATTCTGACAGCAGAGGGGCGTCGTTTGGCTGCTGAGCGTACTTTGTCGCGAATGCCGAGCCGTTGAATCAACATTTTGTCGCTCGAACCCGAACGTTCCCGGATTT
>SYKU01000480.1 GCA_005808865.1 Acidobacteriota bacterium | reverse complement strand
GGTTCGTGGGCGACATGGTGTACGCGCTCACGAACCAAGGCCTAAGTGCCGGGCGGTCTGAAGCGCCGGGTCGGTAAGGCTCAAGCAGAAGCGGCAACGCGGCTCCGGCGGCAGGTCCTGATCGGACCAGAAGTGGTTACGCCTCGGGCGAGGTGCTCAATAGCGCCAACTTCGTCTTCGCAACATCCACCTCGCTGTGGCCCGCGATCTTGCTGGTTTAATCACTCTCGGGCAGTGGTTGTTTTTCGCCTCCACTCCCAAGGGGGCGCCGGCTTCGGGTCGGCCCACAGGCCCCGCTTCGCCCCCTGCGCTTCGGATTGCAGATCGCGCAGGACCGTTTCGCGACGCGCGTACGTCTCGTACCACCAGGCGAAGCCGGCGCGGACGATCTCGCGGTTTAGGTTGCGGCCATTCGGCAGGATGATCTCGGCCACTGCGCGCTTGTAGCGGTCGATGTCCCGCACCCTGACTGTGACGGTCTGGCCGAACGCGAGGTCGCCCGTGAACTGCTTCGCGCGGGTTCCGAACGCCTGCTTCGATTCGGGCGCGTCGATCCCCCACAACCGAATTCGCTCCCGCGGAGAAGCCGACATACTGCTACGACGTCCACGCGACGATGCTGCACCTTTTAGGCATTGATCACACCCGTTTCTCTTTCCGTCACAATGGCATCGACCGCCGCCTCACTGATGTCCACGGCGAGGTGATCCGCGAACTACTGGTTTGATGTATCATAAAGCACGGCAATTCGAGGAGAGATCCCATGAGGCTATTTACGACGGTTCTTATTACAATTCTGGCGTTGCCTTGCGCGGCGCAGAATGTAACCGGATCTATTAGCGGCGTGGTGCAGGATACGAGCGGCCAGCTTGTTCCCGGAGCCTCCGTCACGATTTCAAACAACGCGACGGTCGCGACAGTCAAACTCCAGACCGACGACCGCGGAGATTTCACGGCCGCCGGTCTTCAGGCGGGGACCTACAGTTTGCGGATCTCGAAAGAAGGCTTCAAACAGTTTGAGCAGTCTGGCCTCGTGTTGACGGCCGGCGAACGCCGATCGGTGGGTGGTCTTACCTTGCAGGTAGGTGCGGTGAATGAAACCGTCACCATTACGGGCGTAGCGGCGAGCGTGCAGACGGTCAGCGCCGAACGCTCGGGCCTCATTACGAAAAAGCAGGTTACGGACCTTATGCTGATTGGGCGCGACTATCTCGGTCTCCTGCAGACGCTGCCAGGCGTGGCGGATTTCAGTTCACACGAATCGCCCGCTGGATTCAATTTCAATATGGCGATTCAGGGCAATCGCCCTGGAACGAACAACCTCGCCATTGACGGCGCGAGCAATCTCAACAGCGGAGCGGGAACCGCAACCAAGCTTTCGCCAAGTGTCGATTCGATTGCCGAAGTGAAGGTGCTGCTGAACAACTATCAGGCCGAGTACGGGCGCAATTCGGGAGCGTCAGTGAATCTGATCACGCGCGGCGGTTCTCGCGAATTTCACGGCGGAGGGTATTACTTCAAGCGAAACGAAGTTCTTAATGCGAACAACTACTTTTTCAATCAGCGCGGCCAGGCGCGCCCGCGCTACCGTTACGATTTCAGTGGGTTCAACGTCGGCGGACCGGTTTGGATTCCGGGCAAATTCAATGTGGGCAAGGACAAGCTTTTCTTCTTCGTTTCGCAGGAACTTCTTCCGCAGAGCTTTCCGAACGCTCAGAACCTCCTCACCATGCCGACAGCTTTGGAACGCTCCGGCGATTTTTCCCAAACTCTCGACCAGAACAGACGGCTGATTGTAATCAGGGATCCCGTCGCAGCGGGGCCGTTTCCCGGGAACGTCATCCCGCCCAACCGCATCAACACCAGCACGCAGAAGCTGTTGGGGGTGTTTCCGCTGCCGAACTTCGTTGACCCGACCGGATCGACGAACTATTTGACCTCCGGCACGTACAAACAACCGCGATATGAAACTCTGTTTCGCATCGATTACCGGATCAGCGAAAAGCACAGTCTGTACTTTCGCGGAATCGCCGACAATCAGGACCAGACGGCGGGATATGGAGTCCCGGCCCAGGGCGGAAACTGGTCCCTATTGCCGAGCGTTTACAAGAACCCGACCAAGGGCGCGTTGCTCTCAATGACGAATACGCTCAGCCCCAGCCTGATTCACGAATTGTCTTTCAGCATCACAAGGAGTGTGGAAAACGTCGTGCCGCAATCGCAAGAGGCGGTCGACAGGGTGGCTCGCGACAAGTTAGGAATCAACTTGCCGCAACGGCGCCCGGAGATCAACCCGTTGAATCTGATTCCGCAGTCCAGCTTCGGGGCTGTGCCGAATGCCGCGAATATCGCATTCGAGTCCCGTTACCCATTCGGAGGCGTTGACAATACCTGGGAGTTCAGCGACAACGTTACGAAGATTCAGGGATCTCACAATATCAAGGCCGGCATTTATCTTGACCGCACGCAGCGGTTTGCCAAACGCGCCTCAGTCTTTAATGGCTCGTTCGATTTCGGGCGCGACGTAAACAATCCGTTGGACACAAACTGGGCCTACTCCAACGCCCTGCTCGGCGTGTACCGCTCCTACTCGGAGTCGGACAACCGGCCGCAGGGTAACATGCGCTTCTGGAATATCGAGTGGTATGCACAGGATACGTGGAAGGCCACCCGGAAGCTGACGCTCGACTACGGAATGCGTTTTGCCATCGTGGAGCCGCAGTACGACAAGCACGGACGCGCTTCCTCGTTCGATCCTGCTTTCTACGATTTTTCCAAAGCCGCTATCCTCGTTCAGCCGATTCGCGATGCCCGCGGTCAGCGAGTAGGACTCAACCCCGTCACGGGCCAGATGGTTTCCGCACCGCTAATCGGTTCGATCGTGGGGGGAAACCCCCTAAACGGAGTGGTGGCCGCGAACGAGAACAAGAGCTATCCGCGGGCACTCTACGAGAATCGCGGTGTGCAGTACGGACCCCGGTTCGGGTTTGCCTACGACCCTTTCGCGAACGGAAAGACGGCTGTGCGCGGCGGGTTCGGCATATCGTATAACCGTGATGACTCCAGCATCGTTCTTCCATTCACGGAGAATCCACCGTTCGTTTTCACTCCCACGAGCTTTAACGGATACGCGGCTGACCTGCTGAGCGCGGGGGCGGCCCGCTTTCCAGGCAACATGAACTCGATCGCCCGTTCTGGCGAAGTGCCGACGGTGATGAGCTTCAGCCTTGGCGTACAAAGGGATGTGGGTTTCGGCACTCTAGTGGACGTCGCCTATGCTGGCTCTCTCGGCAGGCACCTGAGGCAAAGCGTGAATCTGAACGGCCTGAGGCCTGGTGCGAACTTCCTTCCGCAGAACCAGGATCTCAGTAATCCGGGCCGGCCGCTGCCACCCGATTTCGTTCGGCCGTTTCCAGGCTTTGGCAACATTAATTACGTCACATATAACGCGAATAGCAATTACAATTCGCTTCAGGTTCAGGCGCACAGACGTTTCCAGAAGGGATTGCAGATCAGCGGGGTGTGGACGTGGTCAAAGACGATGAGCACCGGCGATGGCGGCGCGGTCAGCCCGTACCTCGACTTCAGATCCCGGAACTACGAGCGCGCGGCTTTCGATCGTACTCACATCGTAAACATGAACTGGATTTACGATATTCCTAAGATCAGTCAGCGCTGGTCGAATCGCTTCACCCGACAAGTTTTGGACAATTGGCAACTCACCGGCATGAGTAGTTTCGTGAGCGGAGCTCCACTTGCCGTCAACGTGACTACAACGGACGCCGCGGACATCAGCGGTTCGCCGAACGAGCCCATTCGCCCGGACCTGGTAAGTAAGGCCGAGATTTCCAGGAGTGAACGGAACCAGTTTAGGTTTTTCAACACGGCCGCGTTCGCCAGGCCAGCCAGAGGAACTCTCGGCAACGCAGCGAGATTCAGTCTACGCGGACCTGGCATCGGCAACTGGGACATCGGTTTATACAAGAACGTGATCTTCAGCGAGCGCTACCGGTTCCAGCTCCGGTGGGAGACCTATAACACGTTTAACCACGCCCAGTTCGATGGTCTGGATCTAACGGCCCGCTTCGACCCCGCCGGCAACCAGGTGAACGCCCGTTTTGGACAAATCATTTCTGCACGAACCCCGCGGCGAATGCAGCTTGCGCTCAAGTTCATGTTCTGACGGCCAACACGCGCGGAGACGGGCGAGGATCATTTCATCCGCGGTCCTTTCCTTAGCAGCGCGCTCATTTCCTGGACCACCGCCGCATGCGCCGTACTCTGTGCAAGATTACGCATTTCCTGCGGATCCGTATTATGGTCGAAGAGCGCCGAGCCCCGGCGTCCCTCGTCCCATTCGGTATATCGCCAACGCTCGTTGCGGACGGACCGCCCCAAGTACCAGTCGCGCACCTGAAAGGTGTAAGCGGGACGGTTCCATGGAGCTTTGGGATTTGCCAGCAGCGGGGAAAGCGTGGTTCCCTCGAGCCAGGACGCCTGCGGGAGTCCGCACAAATCGAGTAAGGTTGGATACAAATCGAGATACTGCACCACGCGGCGGGACACCTGCCCGCCCGTCCTCCGCCGCGGGTCGGCAATGATGACGGGACCTCGCGCGGAAACCTCGAAGAGCGTCCCCTTTGCCCACATGCCCTTCTCGCTGAGATGCCAGCCGTGATCGCCCCACAGAACGACGATGGTGTTGCGGCTCAAGCCCGTTTGGTCAAGCTTGTCCAGCACACGGCCCAATTGAGCGTCCATGTAGCTCATGCATGCATAGTAGGCACGCATGGCCTCCCGGGCCTCGGTCGCGGTGAAGGCCCGCCCCGCAAACAGATCGGCGTTTTGCCGGAACTCATCCTTTGGAAATCCTTCAATGCTGCGGGGCTCGGTATCGAAGTCGGAGGGCAGCGGCATCGCCTCGGCTCGATATAAATCGAAGAATTCCTTGGGCGCGGTCAGCGGAACGTGTGGGCGCACGAATCCGACAGCGAGAAAGAAGGGCTTTGCACTTCCGGAGGCCATCTGGAGGACATCTATCGCCTGATCCGCAACCGGGGCATCGGGCCCCCGGTCACCGGCCGGCAGCGGCCCATAGACGTTGGCCCATGCGTACTGCTGCGGATTCGGGATTACGAGATTACGGTAAGGGCTGTGCGTCCGTCTCCAGAGCGACGGGTCGTCTGCCTGCTGGCGCGCACGCTCTTCGGGGGTGAACCATGCCTGATTGGCCTGGGGCGGCTTAGCGGCGCCTCGGCGCATGCCGCGATTCGGTCCGTGGAAGATCTTGCCCATCTGCGTCACCGCGTAGCCTTGTTGCTCGAAGTACTCGGGCAAGGTCCTCTGCCCTTCGTCGAGCTCGAGGTAGGTGTTGTTGTCGAGCACTCCGGTGGTGACCGGATACATGCCGGAGAGCACAGAGGAGCGCGTCGGATTACACAGCGGATACTGGCAATAGGCGCGGTCGAATCGGACTCCGCGCGCGGCGAGACGGTCCAGGTTGGGAGTGATCGCCACCGGATCGCCGTAGCAACGGATGCGGCAGTCGAGGTCGTCGGAAACGATGAACAGCACGTTGGGCCGCGGACCGGCCGCCGCGGCCGCGGGGGCGGCAATCTGCGCAAGAAAGTCTCGTCTCGAATAGTTCACGGAGCCTCCAGCAAGAGGGAATTGTACCACCGGGCGGCTGATTACGAAACCGGCGGCGCGGCTGTCCATAAGGTGCAGTAGAAGTCTTCGTTTCCGCATTGCCGAATGGACGCGCTGAACAGGAAACTCTCTCCAGAAACAAACGTGGAAGTCGTTTCTGTCACCAACGACGCCCTCCGAATGGCGTCTGGTATTGCCAACTCGCACTACTCAAAACTATGCCGGCGGGCGTGGTCGCCCGTCCTCTGACTCATCTTCGACACTTTGCACCGCGAAGCACCCTCTAAGTTATTGATTTCACTAGCGGCGGATCGCTCGAACGAGAAATCCTAGTGGCACACATATTTTCCTGCTGATCGATATTTACAGTTGAATATGGGTTTATGAT
>SYKU01000479.1 GCA_005808865.1 Acidobacteriota bacterium | reverse complement strand
TCCAGGAAAAGGGGAGACAGAGATGTTCGTGACTTACTAAAAAGAGACGATCAGAGCAGCTTCAGCCCAGTCAATCGGCACCCGCGCCACCGCTCACCATACCGGTGCGCCGAGTCGCGTTCCCATGCATAATCCAGGTAACAGGCAAGCAGTTACAGTTCGAATGAATATTCCGCAACAATACAGTGGCGGGAATCCGCGGTGAGCCAGGGGGCAAATCGACGCGTGGCCGGGCAGAGACAGGCGGCGATCAACGTCTTCAAGCCGCGCGCTCTGGCACGCAAGACCATCAAGGCGCTACAGGCGTGTCAAATCGAGGGTGCCAAGGGGCGCCATTTCATGGCCGTGAAGAGGAGGCAACCGCCACTGCACTTCTCCGAGTGGAGCGAATCCGCTAAGCCAAAATGTCCCTCACCACATCCCCGTGAACGTCCGTGAGCCGGAAGTCGCGACCGGCGTATCGATACGTTAGACGCTTGTGGTCCATTCCCATGAGATGCAGAATCGTCGCGTGGAGGTCGTGGAAGTGGACCTTATTCACGACCGAGTAGTAGCCGTAGTCGTCGGTCGATCCGTATTGAAGTCCGGCCTTGACACCGCCACCCGCCATCCACATCGTGAACGCTTCCGGGTTGTGATCGCGCCCGTCCGAGCCTTGCGCGGTCGGCGTCCTGCCGAATTCCCCGCCCCATAAAACCAGCGTGTCCTTCAACAGCCCTCTGGACTTCAGATCCGCGAGCAACCCCGCGATGGGCTTATCCACTTCGCGCGCGTTCTGCGAATGGTCGCGGCGCAATTGACCGTGCTGATCCCACTTGTAAGTGTGGCTGACCTGCACGAACCGGACGCCGCGTTCGGAAAAACGGCGGGCCATCAGGCACTGACGGCCGAAGTCCTCGGTGATGGGGTTGTCCAGTCCGTACAGTTTTCGCGTGGCTTCGGTCTCCACGGTGAGATCCTGCAACTGCGGCGCTTCAGCTTGCATCCGGAACGCCAGTTCGAACGATTCGATCCGGCCCTCAAGCGCGCGATCTGGGCCCGTTCCCTCCAGTTGCCGGCGGTTCATTTCCTGGATGTAGTCGATCTCGATCCGCTGAATATCGGTTGGCGATTCGGTGTTCGAGATGAACGGAATCCTCGCTTCCCGCGCCGGAATTCCGACCGACCCGATAGGCGTCCCGGCATAAGGCGCGGGAAGAAACGCGGATCCAAAATTGTTCGCGCCTCCGTGGCTTTGCGTGGGACAGATGGTGATGAAGCCGGGCATGCTCTGGTTTTCCGTGCCCAGTCCATAGGTGATCCAGGAACCCATGCTTGGCCGGACGAACGTATCGCTCCCCGTATGCATCTCAAGCAACGCGCCGCCGTGCCGCGAGTTCGATCCCCACATCGACCGGATGAAGCAGATGTCGTCGACGGTCTTCGCCAACTCCGGAAACAGTTCGCTGACCCACGCGCCGCTCTGGCCGTGTTGTTTGAATTCCCATGGCGATTGCAGAAGATTGAAGGTCTCGCTCGAAACAACCTTCGGCCGCTTGAAGGGGAGCGGCTTGCCGTGGTCGCGCTTGAGCAACGGCTTGTAGTCGAACGTATCCACCTGCGATGGACCGCCGTGCATGAACAGGAAGATAACGCGTTTCGCCTTCGGTTCGAAATGAGGCGGCTTCGGAGTCAGTGGGCCTGCCGAAGCCGTGCCCACGGTTGCGGCGGCTTGCGCCTCCTGCCCGAGCAGTCCCGCCAATGCAAGGCTGCCGAAGCCGGCGCTGCTCACACGCAGCAGATCGCGGCGCGATAAGGCGCGATTAAGATAAGAATTCCAGTGGTGGTTCATATAGCTAATTCAGGTAAATAAACTCGTTCGACGAAATCAGAGCTTTGCAGAAGCTCTGCCAGGCAAATGCGTGCCGCTCCGCCGCGGCTGGCTTACGGCCTTCCATGGCACGCTCCACGCTTGCAATAAACGTAAGCACGCGGTCTATGTCCTTGGGCTCCGGCTGACGCCCCAGCGCCCTCTCGTAGGCGTCGCGAATCCGGCCCGCGTCGTCCAGGTCCCGCCGCGCAAGCAGCCCGTCCGCCATCTTCTTTGTGTGTTGCAGCACGGTTGCGCCATTCATCATGAACAGGGCTTGCGGCGCCACCACGGTCGAGTCCCGGTCGCCGTTCGGCACAGCCGGGTCTGGCAGATCGAAGGCCGAAAAGACTTCGTACATCGAGCTGCGGATCACGGGGATGTACACGGCCCGAATGTTGCGGTCGTAATCGATCGCGCCCCGCTTCGAGGTGTTCGCAACGTACTGGCGGTCCTTGTAGGTGAGCAGAGACCCTCCCTCGACGAATTTGAGATCGCCTGAAACCGCCATGATGGCGTCGCGGATCGCTTCGGCCTCGAGGCGCCGCCTGCTGGCGCGCCACAGCAACCGGTTTTCAGGGTCTATATCCGCCGCGCGCGCGTCGAGATCCGAACTCATTTGATAGGCGTTCGACAGCATGATGACGCGGTGCATCTCCTTTATCGACCAGCCGCCCGAAGTAAAGCGGACTGAAAGCCAGTCGAGCAGAGGCTGATTCGTTGGAGGCTCGCCGAGGCGGCCGAAGTTATCCGTGGACGGAACGATGCCGCGCCCGAAATGCCAGCGCCAGATGCGATTCACCATCACGCGGCTTGTGAGCGGATGGTCATTCCGCGTGAGCCACTGAGCCAGTTGGAGGCGTCCGCTCGATTGCGAGCCAAGAGGCGCCTGGTTCTCTCCGGCGATGACTCGCAGGAAGCGGCGAGGCGCCACCTGGCCGAGCGTCCAATGGCTGCCGCGCAAGTGGATGGGCAAGTCGCCGATGGTGGCGCTTTCCGTCACGCCCATGGCACGCGGCAGGTCGGGCGTGGCCGCTTCGAGTTCTTTGTGCTCCTTCTCCAGGAGTGCGAGCCGTTCCTGAGCCGCTACCGGAAAATACTGCTTGGAGTCCGTGGGTGGGCGGAACGGTCCAAACTTCTCGTATAGCGCCTGGCGGAGGGCTTCGTAACCGGGGTCGGGGAGAGGGGTCTCCTTGGCGTCATCCTTTCCGTCCTGGTTTTTCTCGATCGCTTTCGCGCCTTCCGGATTCGCGGCCTCCCATCGCTTGATCGTTTCCAGGAACAGATCCCGATAGCGTGCGGCCAATTCGGCGCGGTTTGCCGGCTTGAAATTCTGAAACAGGGCCGCTGCCGGAGAGGTCCAGGATTCAAGACCAGCGCCTGTTCCGTAGGTGAGCCACGCGTAAAACGGCGAATTTGGCGCGCCTTTTGAGCGGCGCAGTTGCTCGACCCACTGGTCCAGGATACCGGGGTTGATACCGTATTGGCGCGCGGTCTGGACGGCGGTCTTGGGCGCGAGAACGCCCTTCGGAAGAACGCTCGGGGCGATCAGGAGCTTCGCAAAATAGGGGAAACGCGACTTGTGCTGCAAGCGGAGAGTGTTCGTTCCCGCCTTAAGAGGAACGATTCCTTCTACCGACCAGCCGCCTGCGTCCGGAGACGCTTCACGGTTCTCAACCGGCTCGGCGCCGCGCTTCTCAAGGACATCGTTGATCCAGATATCCGCGGTGCCGGCGCCTTTCTCCTGATCGAGTATGTCGATCTGGTATGCGCCAGCCTTAACGACGGCGACTTCATACTGAGCGAAATGGGGTCCTTTCCCATTCTCCGGAACATTGCTTTTCCCCTTTTCGAGCTTGCGTGAAACGTTGCCTTGTTCAAAGCTGCCTGCCTCGACAACCACCATGCCCGGTTTTGGCGTGTCGCCGGCTTCTTCGAGCGCCGGTGAGAGATGAATCTGTTCGTATCGCTCGATGTCGGCCGCGGCAAGCAGGTACTCTCCCGCTTTTAGCCTTTCCGCCGACGCCAGCTTGTCGTTTTCCACCTTCGCGAGCCGGTTGATTTCCTTTTGCTTTGCTTCGATCCGGTTCTCATGCTCCTTTAACTTCTTCCGGTCTTCCTCGGGCGCGAGCACGAATTCGTGCCACTTGGCCACCACCTTGAAGTTCTCCATGGTCTTCGAACTCTTGAAGATCCCGGCCATCGAATAATAGTCGGCTTGCGGGATCGGATCGAACTTGTGGTCGTGGCAGCGCGCGCAGCCAATCGTCAGTCCCATGAATGTCCGCGCGGTCGTGTCGAGCTGCTCGTCGACGATGTCCATCTCCATTTTCACGGGGTCGTCTTCGGCGAGCATCTTCGCGCCGAGCGAGAGAAAGCCGGTGGCCGTCCAGCGCTCAAAATCGGAGGTCAGACTTCCGGAGGGCGGCAGGAGGTCGCCGGCGAGTTGCTCTGTTACGAACTGATCATAAGGCTTGTCCTTGTTGAACGCCTGAACCACGTAGTCTCTATAGCGGAAGGCGTTCTTGTAGACAAGGTTCTCGTCGAGCCCGTTTGAATCGGCGTAGCGGGCGACATCAAGCCAGTGCCGTCCCCAGCGCTCGCCGTAGCGGGGTGATGCAAGCAGACGGTCGGTCACACGGCTAAAAGCGCCGGGCGTGGAATCGTCGAGAAAGGCACGCACTTCTTCGGGCGTGGGAGGAAGGCCCGTCAGATCGAACGTAGCGCGGCGAATCAGGGTGCGCTTGTCGGCCGCCTTCGCAGGACGCAAACCCTTCTGTTCCAGGCCGGCGAGGATAAAGGCGTCGATCGGCGACTTCACCCAGTTCCGGTCTCTCACTTCAGGCAGAGGTGACTCCCTGGGAGGCGTGAAGGCCCAATATTCCTGAAGCTTCGATGCGGTTTTCGCCGTCTGCGCTCCCCAGGGCGCGCCCATCTTGATCCACTGAGCGAAAATGGCGATATCACCATCCTTCAATTTGCCGGTTGGCGGCATGCGCAGTTTTTCGTCGGCATAGCGGACGGCGCGGAGGAGCAGGCTCTGCTCGGCGTCGGAGCCGGCCAGCGCGGAACCGCGTGCGCCTCCTTTTTCAATGCTCTCACGGCTATCGACGCGAAGGCCGCCCATCGCGACGTTGCTCGAAACGGAATGGCATCCGAAGCAATGTTGGGCGAGGAGGGGACGGACGTTCTTTTCGAAGAAAGCCTGGCCATCGACCTGCGCAAAAGCGGTTAGGGCGGTCAAGACTAGCGAGCAGGCTAAGTGGGCGGCGCTCGAAATCAGGCAGCGCCGCGTCAGGCGAAAGCGCCCGCCCCACTCTGCCGAGGGCGATTCTTTCATTTTTACTGGAGGAGTACTCTTTCCGAAATGCCTGAGATGCATCAGCCACGATTCTATCTCAGACAAGGCATGGCAGTGTAGGCCGCTTCGCCGGGATAGGCCGCATGCGGGCGGCCTCCCATTGCAATCACGCTGAATGAGGCGCAGACCAAAGCATCAGGGCGACTCCGCCGCTCGGGGTCCGCGGAAGCGAACTGCATACCGCTCCCTACGTCATCGGCATATCGAGGTCGCAGGGGGGAGAGACGCACGGCGGAGGGCATTTCCCCCACGTTCAGGGTATTCAAGGGCCCAAGCGGGGAATTTCCGGCGGGAAAACGCGGCCTTGAAATTGCTGCGAATCGTCGCGGAGGAGTCTTGAATGCGATCGTTCATTGGTGTCTTATCCGTTGTGGCGTTGTCTGCCGTGTTGGCCGCAGCCGCCGATCATCCGGGAAAGGTGAGTTTTGACAAGTCCTGCAAAGCTTGTCACGCAGCCGATGGCGCAGGCAATCCCGGGATGGCGAAGATGTTAAAGGTTACGATGCGATCCCTTGGTTCGGCGGAGGTCCAGAAGGCATCCGACGCGGATCTGAAGAAGGCCATCACGGACGGCACGGGAAAAATGAAACCCGTTGCCGGCCTCACGGGAAAACAAGCGGATGATCTGGTCGCATACATCAGGACGCTAAAAAAGTAGCCAGATGCTACCATATCTCCATCTCAGCAGGAGCGAGAAGGAGAGGCGATGTCAGCGGAATCGAAGGGCAGGAAGAACGAGGAGGAATACCGCGAAAAATTGTTCTACCGGATGCTGGTTCCTCCAGGCAGGAAGATCAACCTGAAGGATGACTACGACCCTGGCTTCAGTGTGAAGATGACGAAGCCTGAGGCAGCGGCGGTATTGCAGCAGGGCGTGAAGGAGCTTGCCGAGCTGGAGAGCAAGCTCTACGCGCAGAACACGTACGCGCTGCTCATTATTTTCCAGGCGATGGACGCGGCCGGTAAAGACGGCACGATCAAACATGTCATGTCCGGCCTGAACCCGCAGGGTTGCCAGGTGTTCAGCTTCAAGGGACCTTCCGCGGAAGAGCTAAACCACGACTATCTCTGGCGCTGTATCAAGGCCTTGCCCGAAAGGGGC
>SYKU01000478.1 GCA_005808865.1 Acidobacteriota bacterium | reverse complement strand
CTGCAAAGTTCGAATCGAATAGAATAGCCCAACTGCCAACCAAAGTCTACGAGGGCCTTGCTGACCTTGCTGACCCTGTCGGCCAATCCCGCATCTCACGATTCAATGTTTGCGCGCGGGTCGCCCCGGCGATCACAAAACAACACACCAGTATCACCGCAACGAGCCTTCGCGTCATGTTCGTCTTTCTCCAGCACTCATCGCCCATGATCATCCGCCTAAATCGCGGCAAACGCGTGAAGCCCCGCACCAGAGCGTGCAACTGGCTGCCGCGAGCCAGACACTCCCTACCCCAACAGTTCCTTCACCGGTTCCCCTGTCCTGTCTTCAAGCGAATTGGCGATCTTAACCGGTCTTCCGATGGGGCTCATGTATTCCTTCGTCCAGTCGATCCCGAGCGCCTTGTACACGGTCGCGTAGAGATCGCCCATCGAGACCACGCGGCTCGTCACGTTGAAGCCCTTCTCGTCGCTCGATCCTACCACTTGTCCGGTCTTGATCCCGCCGCCGGCGAGCGCGAGCGACCAGCAGTTCGGCCAGTGGTCGCGGCCCAGGTTTGGATTGATCGCCGGGGTGCGGCCGAATTCGCCCATCGCGATCACCAGCGTCGTGTCGAGTAGCCCGCGCTCGTCCAGATCATCGATGAGCGCCGTCAACGTCCGGTCGAGCGTAGGAGCCAAACGATCGCGATGGCCCTTGTCGTTGTCGCTATGCGTGTCCCACGAATTTCCGTGATAGCCGGCCGCGGTCACGAAGCGGCTTCCGGCTTCCACCAAACGCCGTGCCAGCAATGCCGATTGCCCCACCGAATCCTTACCGTACCGCTCCTTCATCTTGTCCGGCTCTTTTGCAAGGTCGAAGGCATCGCGCACCGCTGGAGTCAAAATCATCTTCCACGCCTGCGCCGTGAAGGCGTCCATGTCGGCGTGCTCCACTGTTTCGTTGAGCGCGCGATAGCGCCGGTCCACCGCTTTCAGAAAGGCCGAGCGGCTGTCGACCGAAGCCTGCGATACGGATTTCGGCAGGCTCAGGTCCGTCACCTGGAAATCGGGCTTGCTCGGGTCCGGAATGCACATCGGGTCGTAATCGCCGCCCAGGAAAGACGCGCGGAAATAGTCTTCGTACTGCCGGCCGCGCTCCCACTTCGGAACCAGCACGTTCGCAGGCACGGCGTTGCGCGGGCCGAGTTCCTTCGTTACGATCGATCCCACGCTCGGGAACTGCATCGCGGGGTTGATCTCGTGGCCCGTGATCACGTAATGCGTGGCCTGCGGATGGTCGTTACCGCGCGTGTGCATGGAACGGACAACCGCCAGCTTGTCCATCTTCTTCGAAATCTTCGGCAGCAATTCCGAGACCTGGATGCCCGCGACGTTCGTCGACATCGGTTTGAAGTTGCTGTTCGGTTTCGGGTCCCACGTATCGATGTGGCTCGGACCGCCTTCGAGCCAAAAGAGGATGACCGAGTTGGCCTTGGCCTTTTCCGGGGACTTCGTTGCGGCGGCGGCCAGGTACTGTTCGAGCGACAGACCAAGAAAGCCGAGAGAACCGGCGCTCAGAAAATCGCGGCGGCTGGTGGGGTGTTTCATATTAATGATTCTCCGCGAACTCACGGGAACTAGTCAATGCCCGGACAAACTCCCGTAACGCCGCTTCACGGTCTTCCCGTTTCGCGAGGATCGCCTGCAACTCCGTGGTCTCCTCCGGCGCGGGCGGGCGGTCGAGCGCGGCGAGATAGAACTCTTCGAAGATACCCGAATCCGCCGGGCCGGACGCGAGCAAACGCGCCAGACGGCTGCTCTTCGAACTTAAGCGATCCACGTAACTTGCGTCCGCGAGTATATGCATCGCCTGCTGGTGTCCCGCGACCGGGTGGCGTCCGGGTTGAAAAAGCGCCGCCTATGGAGCCGGAAGCGGCCGGCAGGAGTCTTGCGGTAGCTACCAGGCGTTGTAGTGGCCGTCGCGGCGCGCGAGTTCGAGCGCGAGCAGTTCAAAGAGAGATCTGGGACCGCTTTCACTACTACCTGCTGCATAGGGACAGCGATGAATGGCGGCTCCGGATGAGGCGGGGATGGGTACCTTGGCCGGACTCCCGCCTCTTGGATGTCCGCCCGTCCGCTACCGGAGACGGACGGGGATACCCGGACCCTTCACGCAACGCCTTCATCTGTCCGCGGCCAGGGAGGGGCGCGACCGATGATCCCGGTCATATCCAGCAGCGGGAGGAACACTGGGCGATCATCGACCTGAAGGGCAAGGCGCCGCGCCGGCGGTGTTCCGGTTCGCAACGTAGGAGCCGCATGGAAAACAGTCTTGCCACGGCGCCGATTGCCGGCAACGACTTGGAGAATCGTATCCAGGGTAGACAACTATTTAGTTGACAGTCCTTCTGAATTGTCTTACGCTCTTTATCAGAGAGATGATCGGGGGTTTCAGGCACAGAGGGCTTAGAGAGATTTACCTTACCGGAAAGACCTGCCGGATCGGCTCCGATGCGACAGGGAAATGCGTGCGCATCATACAATTGCTGGACGTAGCGGTGAGGCCGGCGGACCTGAGTATCGCGGGTTTGCGGTTTCACGGTCTGCAAGGCAACCCGAAACGCTGGTCGGTACGTGTCAGGGGGAAATACAGGATCACTTTCGGGTGGTCGGGCGAGAATGCCTTGGACCTCGATTTCGAAGACTACCATTAGGGGGTATACATGGAAAAAATGAACGCACTGCCGCCTGTCCATCCAGGCGAGATTATCAGGGAGGATATCCTGCCGTCCGTGGGCTTGGCGGTCACTGCCGCGGCGAAGGCGTTGGGCGTGTCCCGTCAGTTGCTTCATGACATTCTGGCGGAGCGCCGGCCCTTGTCCGCGGTCATGTGTCTCAAGCTGTCCCGCCTCTTTGGCGGTTCTCCCGAAGTATGGATGCGATTGCAGGCCGCCTACGGCCTGAAGAAGGCCCAGTGCGACAAAGCCGTCATGAAGCGCGTTGCGCGGATCGTTCCCGTGGAAGGACTCGAAAACATTCGCGCTTGAAATTGCATGACCGCCCGCGGCGGCGTCAGCGCCGCGCGCTTTCCCGTTTTGCCGTGAAGATGGTGTCAGGCTTCATCCGGTGTCACTTTGAGAATGGCTTCTACGAATGCCGGATTCCAGCCACAAGAAACCGTGGCTCGCCTTTGCGCCAGCCAAATGCCGTCCTTCAATTACTTATTCATCCCGCCGGTGACTCGAACCGCCTTCAAGCCAAAACAGGATCACCGAGTTGGCCTTGGCCTTTTCCGGCGACTTCGTTGCGGCGGCCAGGTACTGTTCGAGCGACAGACCAAGAAAGCCGAGAGAACCGCCGCTCAGAAAATCGCGGCGGCGGGTGGGGTGTTTCATATTAATGATTCTCCGCGAACTCACGGGAACTAATCAACGCCCAGACGAACTCCCGCAATCCCGCTTCACGGTCGCCCCGCTTCGCGAGGATCGCTTGCAACTCCTGTGTTTCTTCCGGCGCCGGCGGGCGGCCGAGCCCGGCGAGATAGAACGCCTCGAACATAGCGCCGTCCGACGCACCAGACGCGAGCAGACGGGCCAGACGGCTGTCCTTCGAACTCAAGCGATCCACGTAACTCGCGCCTGCGAGCATATGCATCGCCTGCGACAGATTCGGCTTTCCGCTCCGCTCCGGGATCGCGCCACGGTTCGGGCGGCCATAAAGTTCGAGGAATCGCGAGAAGTACATGTCGGGGTCCTGCAAATTGATGGCGCGTGTACCCACGGGAGCCTGGCCTACCGACTGGCCGTCGTTGACTGCCGTCGCGAAGGTTTCCGGGACACCGGTTACCTCCGTCACCGCGTCGAGCAGGACCTCAGCGTCAAGGGCGCGCGGCAGTGCATGGGAATAATTCACGGTATCGTCGCGATTCGCTCCGTTCGGCAGCGACGAAACCTGATAAGTGCGCGACGCAACTATGGTCCGCATCAAACGGCGCAGGTCGTAGCCATGGTCGCGGAAATCTTTCGCGAGCGCCGCAAGAAGATCCGGATGCGTGGGCGGATTGGTAGACCGGAAGTCGTCGACCGGATCTACAATGCCGCGGCCGAAGAAATGGCTCCAGATACGATTCACGGCAGATTCGGCGAAGTATGGGTGCGATGTCATCCAGCGCGCCAGTTCCTTGCGGGGATTACCGGCGGGCGCGTGATCGATGGGCGAGCCATCAAGCAACGCGGGCTGAACCACAGCCTTCGTGCGCGGATGAATGAGTTCGATCTTGCCGTCCACGTCTTTCGAACTCAGGTCCATGTTGGTGGGGTGATCGAAGACGACGGCGCCCATCTTGAACAGGCGGGAGAAGAACGCCGTCATGCCCCAGAACTGATCCTGACTCCAGTTTTCGTATGGGTGATTGTGGCATTGGGCGCAATCGAGACGGCGTCCGAAAAAGACGCGGACTTCTTCGGCCATGGCGTCCTGCGCGGGGGCGATCTGGTTGTAGGGAATGAAGTGTCGTGTGGCGGGACCGTAGCCCTGCGCGGAGAGGCGCTCCCGGGCCACATCGTCATACGGGCGATTCGTCTCGATGTTCGCGCGAATCCACTCCCAGTATTTTTGACTCCACTTCGGATAGAGTCCGTTTGCGAAGATAGCTACGCGAAACACATCGGAAAAGCGGAACGTCCAGTAATCGACGTACTCGGGTGAACCGATAAGGCTGTCCACGAGTTTCTCCCTCTTGCGCGGATCTTTGCTCGCGATAAACTGCCGCACGCGCGCGGGAGGTGGGAGCGTACCGGTGAGGTCGAGACAGACGCGGCGGAGGAATTCGGCGTCGCTCGAGAGCGCGGAGGGCAGGATGTGGAACTTCCTCAGCTTGCCGAAGACGGCGTTGTCAATGAAGTTCGCGGATGGCACAGCCGGATAGTTGGGAATGGCTGGTCCGATTACGCCCGCGCCCGCGCTCGCAACCTGTCCGGCGGCGCGAATCAGAATCGCTGTTTCGCCGAGGCGGTGGCCGCTGACGAGTCCGTCCTCCCCTACCGTCGCCACGTCGGCGTTGTTCGTCGCGTAAAGAACCTGGTGGGTGAAATCCTCCGTGTGGCCGTCGCTGAAGCGCGCGGTCACAAGCAGGCGGCGCTTGCCCCCGGCGGGTATCACAGCCATGGACGGATAGACTTCGAGCGCGGTGAGGTTCGCGGACTTCGGGCCAGTCGCCACACCGTATGGCGCGCCGCTCTTCACCCAGCCGAGGAGGGCCTTATAGTCTTCGGAATCGGTGTCGAAGCGCTTCCCGCCCCCGTGCGCCACCGCCATCGTGGGCTTCGTGAGGAGCAGACTTTGATCGGGATTCGCAAGATCCACGCGCGGAACGCGGTCCCCCTTCACTTCGGTCGAGAGCACCTGATAGACGCCGCCTTTCGTGATCCACTCGTAGTCGTCTTTTGGAAAGAGGCCGCTTGCGGAAAGCTTGAGTCCGCCGCGTCCCTTGACGCCGCCATGACAGGCCGCACCGTTGCAGCCGCGCTTGGTGAGAATGGCCCCGATATCGCGTGGAAAGCTGAATGGACGGACGCTCGCCGAATCTTCGATGCGGACTTCGGTCCGCGCCGGAGGTGTTCCAGCAAGACTGGCCGTCACCGTAACAGATCCGTCAGCCGTGGCGGCCAGGCGCCCAGGCGCGATGAACCGGGCAAGTGCGGGGTCTGAAACCTTCCACGCGGCTTCGGAGGTAACGTCGAGTTCCGTGCCGTCCGGTTGAACAGCGATCGCAAGGAACTGCTGACTCGCGCCCGACCCCTTCAGCGTGGCTACCGCCGGTACGGTCTTGATCGGCTTGGAGAACCCCGGAAGGGACGAAAAAGTCAAAATTGAAATGAAAACAAAAAGGCGTCTCACGGCTTGCCCACCACCATGATAGGAATCTGTTTGGTTGTGACGACCGCGCCGGGCTTGCCATCTACGACGGGCCGGACGAGTATCGTCGCGACTTGAGGAAGCGCAGTGACGGGCGCGGCGGACGCTGCGTTAAACACGACAACCGTGCGTTCCGTGCGTCCCGTATATCGTTCGCGCTTGCCGGGAGAAAGCGGCGGGTCTTTGTCGGGATCGAAATCCGCTCCAGCTAGCGCCTCGACGCCCGGCGGAAGCCCTTCGACCGTCACGGCAATCGCGCCGCGATAATCTTCCTCGCGGTCGAAATTCACACGAACGGTTTTCGCTTCGCCGGGGACCAGATTGATGTGGTCGTCGTCAACGCGTACCTGGCCGATGTGCGGCACCTGCGGACGAATCTGGACGCGGTAGCGGAAGCCGGGATCGGCCAGATCGGCCGTGGTGTCGCGAACTTCAAGCGTGTAGTCGCCCGGGTCGCGCAGCGGCACGATGGTCTTCGCGGCGATCGACTTGAACATCGCGCCCGTGCATGCGCCGCGCCCCGTCGAGACATTGGTCGCGACTTCGCCGCCAGCGGCATCCAGAAGCCGGACGATGGGATTGAAGACGGGAGGTGCGGCGGCGGGCGTCTCCACTTCGATCGCGATGTCTTGCGAACCGTCGATATGAAAGCGCGCGCGGTGTGTTTCACCTGGTTGAAGGATCGCCCCTTCGATGGTGCCGGGTAGCCTGAAGGTGATCGGATCGGCAGCGGCACGATAGGTCTCAACCGATTGGCGGTCCTGCTTTGCTCCGCCTCGCTCCGCGAGTTCGTTGAGCCGCGACGCGGAGAGCCGGCGGGAAAATCCGCGCTCGTCCCACGGCTTGCCTGGAGACGCTGGGCCGGCCGGGATTTCGCCGTTCCGAATCCGAAGCTGATAGCCGTAGTCCGGCCCACCCTGACCTGAGAACGCTGCGAGGCGCAGATAATAACGGCCGGCCCTTTCGAATTTGTGTACCAGGTATGCGTCTGTAATCTGACCGATCACCCATAGCGGCTCGTCGTTCCAAGCGATGCGCTTCAGCCGCTTGGGGTCGAACCAGCTTCCGGACGCTTCGTAGACGCTCAGCGAAGGGTCGAATCCGTTGGCGTTACTGCCCGGCGCGGCGATGGAAGGCAGACCGGAAATCGCTTCAAAGGTGAGCGTCTGACCCGCTTTCGCGTCAAAAACAAAGTAATCCGTTTCGCCCCGGCCAGCTATCCGTCCGTTGACGACGACTGGAAAGTCATTCACCGGGACTGCGGCGTCCGGCGTTTCGTGCGCCCCCGGAGGCTCAGCTACGACTGGCGGCTCAACCACGTAGATCGCAAGGGCATTCGAAACGCCATCGTCGGTGACGAGGCGGAATGAATAGCGTCCGGGCTTCGCTTCCGGCGTAACCTGGACGCGGAGACGAACGAGATCGAACGGCGTCTTGTTGCGGCCGTAAGATTCGCCCGGAGGTTCGGCGTCAGTGGCCTCGACGACCGCTGTGAAAGGTACGTTTTCAGCAAAAATTGCCCATGTTTTACGGAGAGAATTGCCGCGAACCGTGGGAGCGAAGGACAATCCCGGCCGTCCCGTGAACGGATGGACAGAGACGGCCTTGGGCTCGGCGCCGAAGACGCTCTGTGTAACGAACACGGCAACTACTGCAAGCCAGGCTGAGCGCATGGATTACTTTGGAGTCTATCACTTCGGGGTGGCGGCTTTCAGCGGGCGGCAAGAGCGGGAAGCGGCACGTGCGCGTTTGGCTGACCGTTTTCCGCGAAGAAGACTCACGCCGGATGCCCCGCTTCGCCGCCATTCTCGGACGGGCCTGCCCTGTCTTGGCCATCTTGGCCACGACTCGGCGGAGGCACTGGCCGAGTGAGCGCTATTATGAGGCCGATGGTCGCGCGTTACACCGAGGAAGCGATGAGACTTGCCTGACACAAAGCTTGAAGGATCACTCTCTTTGGCGAGACTCCGGGCCAGTGTGGCGTAAAGCCCATCCCGGCGCAATATACCCCTGGGTTGCGCCACCCTGCGCAGGCGCGCAAGCCGAAAAACAGGCGGGAGTTCGCCCCTGAGCATTTAACCATGCGTGCCAACGCCGGTGCACAAATTGCACCTCAGTTTCTCGGACGCGGCGTGAGCCAGTTGAGGACCGCTTGATCAAAATAAAGCGACCCTGACACGTCTCAAGTTTCGCGGCAGGCACGTCGGTCAACCTTGACGATGATGGTGCGCTGCTCAAGTTAGGACAGCACGTCCTGTCCACGATAGGGATTTCTGAGCAGGTGACGTCATGACGAGGGCTACCGAGGACACGAGTCTTATGATCGGCCTTCCTGGGCGCGCCGGGCCAATCATCAAAGGAGAATCAGGAATGAAACAGCATGGACGGTTTGTATTACTGGTTTCGGCGATGCTCGCCTTCAGCAGCCGAACGTCGGTCGCGGGCCAAGTATATGGATTCGGACCCTCGGGTATCTATAGCATCGATTCGGCCACGGGCGCCACCACGTTGGTGTCGGACCCACTCGTCTTTCATGCCGGGGCCAGCCGCTCGGCGGTGCCTGGAGTCTTCTACATCACGTCCGGCGTCAACCTTTGGACGGTGGATCTCTTTGGGAACAGCAACCTCGTCGGGCCGTTGATCAACGGTACCACAGACCTCGCCTTCGACTCATCTGCCGGACTCTACGGTATCGATCCGTCCGGAGTCTACGCGATCGGCGGCGCGTTCGTGGGGGGGGCCGCCGGCGTTAATCGAGGGCATTACCTTCGGTCCCGATGGTGGAATCTACGGGGTGAGCAACTATGATCATCTCCTGTGGCGAATCGATCCCTTCTCCGGCCTGTCTGTCCCCGTCGGACACACGGTTTCGATTCCGCCTGGAGACGGCGTGATGGACTTGGCTTACGATTGGGAATCAGGGACGTTCATAGCCAGCGTCTTGCCTGGCGTGCCTGAAAAATTCCCATTCGCCCCACCGCCCTTCGGCGCCATTTACCGGATCGACGCTCAAACTGGCTTTTCGACTTTGCTCAATGGGAACGCGCCGCCAATGTATGGCATGGCCGAAGCTGTGCCTGAGCCTTCAACCACCCTTTTGCTGCTGCCGGGTATTGCCATATTCATATTGCTGCGGCGGCGTCCGGACTTCCTTTTGTGAAGGCCCTTTCTCCTCGACTAGGGCGTGTTAACACTACTGGAGAGCATCGGCGATCAGAGTGAAGTGAACGAAGTCAAGGAACATCACGTCGAGCTTCTCAAAACGGGAGAAGATGCGGCGGAAGCCTTTGAGTCGGCGAAATAGGCGCTCCACTTCATTGCGTCTCCTGTAAAGGGCGCGGTCGCATTCTCAAGGTTCGACGCGGTTTGATTGTCCTCGTAGGCTCGATCCATCCATGCAGGAAACCCCTTCCGGCAGTGCAGGGAGTGTATTCAGGAGTTCCCGGCCCGGAGGCGCATCGTGCGCGTGGCCGGGGGATAACGCGAACGTGATTGCCGTTCGAGCATCTGCGGCAACCAGATGAATCTTGG
>SYKU01000477.1 GCA_005808865.1 Acidobacteriota bacterium | reverse complement strand
TGGCGTCCAGTGTGATCGGCTCCCGGCTAAGAGCCAACGAATCTTAACCGAGATTTCTTAACGTACCTCACGGGCCAAGCCTCTGAAAACACGGATCATTCTGAACTACTTGTGGCTCTGCCATAGGAGTTCTGAGCCTAACGATGCCGGGTTGCCCACGGTGCGATTCCTGGTCGAGCGTGGAGCGGACCTGTCGGTACGCGCGCGTGGTCCCGGACACTATGAGCGGCCGTGCGAGACCGTCGAATGCACGCCATTGGGGTACAAGCTGCTTTTTCCGGGCTCTGAATGCCAGACCGCCGCATTCCTAAGGAAGCAAGGCGGGATCGAGTGATGCGGGCGGTTCCGGAACGAGTCTACACGAACTCCGCTTAGAACAGGCGTTCCTGCTTCTTCAGCGTCCCGAAAGTCCCGATGTTCGCGAGCGCGAATGCCACGCGGAACTGGTTCTCGTTGCGGGTCCCGAAGCTGAACCTTCGATATTGGATGCTGATACCGCAGCAGTCTGAGTTGTACGTCACCTGCGTGGTGGCAAACTGCATGATTCCAAGCCGAAAGTCGTAGATCGACGTGAACGCCGCCGTCCACCCCTGCCTGTTTGCCGAGCCGAAACCAAGCTGGCCGCGAAACTGATTTGAACTCGGCGAGAGGATCGGATCCGAATGTACATGGTTGTGCCCGACCGACGCGAAGTAGTTCGAAACGCGCCCATCCACCGTGAATCCGCTGTTTGCTACGCCGCCCAGGAGAGGGTCGTAGTCCGAACGCCACTCAACGCCCATGCCTGAAACCGGCGTCGCCCTCACTACTGACACGACCGGTGAATAGTTGCGCGCGCGGGACAGAAACGTATATGGCGTCAGCGTCGCCGAGCTGATCAGGACGTTGCGCCTTCCGTCCACGACTGCCCCGCCAAATTCAGGATCGAAATACCGGCGCTGCCATACCTGCCAACTCAACACCTCGGAGACCACATTGCCCTTCTTGGCGAAGAATCGATTCGCGACCGACACTTCGGCTTCCGTGGTATTTGAGAGCAACTCGGTCTCGTCGAAGCGAATCGATCGATTGAAATCGAGTACGCCGCTCACGTGCCGGAACGACGCCCTTGGTTCGATCACGTGTTTGATCCTGTCGGCGAGCCACAGCCTGCGCTCGTAGACCCGGGAAAGCGACGGCGCAATCAGATCGACGAAGAACTCTCTGGATGTCTGGTTGAAGTTCTGCCCCCGAATTTTCGTCTGAAACGGGTCCTCAACTGTCGGGTTGGATTCCTGGCGTTCTCCGTAACGGGTGCCGCGAACCGAAAAACTGGGTAGGATATGAAATTCCTTCCAGCGCAGCGCGGTCATCACGCGCGGCTCGAAATCGGCGCGTTCCATGAATTGCCGCGTCTGAAATAGGGGCTGCGTCCGCCGGAGCAATCCCACTGTGGAGTCGAACGAAACCCAAACCGGCAGCACGCGGCTGGAGACCTTGCGGTCACGGCTCGAGAAGTTGAATTCCGGCAGCTTGCGGATCACCACGGAATCGCCGGGCTGGCTGCTCTGGAAATTCTCGATGCGGGCAAACAAAACGTTCAAACTGTAACTTGACCAGTGGCGCGACACGAACGCGGAAGAATGCGCCTCGGCGAAGATGGCTTCGTTGAACGATTCGGTGAATGCCTGCCGGAAGGTAAGTGACGAAAGGTAGTTCAAAGTGCCGCGCGCGTAGAACCCATGGCCCAGATCGGATTGTCCGGCCATGTACACGCTGTACCCGCCCTGTTTGATGCGCTCTCCGTTTTTCAGCAGCAGGCCTCTGTCGTTGACTCCGTAAAACACCGCGTCGTAGTCGGTGCCGGCGCGCGGTTTTCCCCGGGCTTCCACGTGATGAGCGATCCCTCGCGCGGTAAAATTCTGGACACGGTAGGTGACGTCGTGACTGCGATTCATCGCCCAGTAGTACCCGACGCCGATCACCTTGCCGCGACGGGAACTGTTGCCGATGTTGGGCAACAGAAAACCGCTGCGGCGCGGAGCGTGCTCAAGCGACTTGTAGAAAGCCGGGGCGTAGAACACGGGCACCGCCTTTACGCGGAATATGGATCGGTATGCGATGGCGCGCCGGCCGGGGATCACGTCGAACTTCGGCCCGCGCAGAGTCCACCACGGCTTCGGCAATCTGCAATTGGTGACGAAACCGTTGTGGAGCACGAATTTTTCGGATAGCCTATCTGCCCATTCCGCCTGGAAATAGAAAGGGTTCGTGGAAGTCAGTACACCGGCGCGAGCATCGACCGCGGTCTTCACGGTGCCGCGGACATTGTAGAACTTGCCGGTTTCTTCGGCGATGTTGTATTCCACCTTATCGGCGCGAAGTTCCTCGTTGCGCTCGTAATGCATGAAATAAACGGCGCCTCGGGCCTCCGCGTCCCCGGTGTCCTGGTTGTAGTCCATTTCATCCGCGCGGATCAGCATCTCCGTGGTTTCAATCTCGGCGTGTCCCCGAAGCCGCAGCCATGGCCCTTCAGCGATCTGCGTTACAGCCTTTATCAGAACCTCGTCGCGAGCGGGCACGTTTGGACGCGCCGGCACAATTTTCGAGACGGCGGCAACCGGCGCCTGCGGGCGCGGCGCCGGCAGGTTGGGGCGATAAACCTGTCCTGCTGTAGTTCCAGTACTCGCCACCAATAGGAATAGTCCTTGTAATAGTGGGATCGCGTGACAAAACTTCACAAATATGTTAGTTAGAGGGATGGGGTCCAATTCCGGTTTCAGACGATGGGGAAGGGCCAACCGAAAACGTAGCACGGGTTAAAAGCCTGCCGCAAGCGGCAAGGCACAATCGATGAACTGTCTTTACTGCCGCGCGAAGAACAACGAGGACGAACACCGCTGTCGTGTTTGCGGACGGCGGTTGCATTCCGCGGGCGCGCGCCGCGCACCGGACACATATCCGGTGGAGGGTTCCCTCGCCCCAAAGGCAGGTATGGACGAGGCTCGTGTGCCCGCGGCGGTTGCGGATAAGCCCGCAGTCCAGCCGGTAGCTGCCTCGCCAGTTGCGGCTGCGGCTGCTGCTGGCGCCGGTGTAAGTTCCCCTAGTCAGGGCGTCTTGTTTCCGTCCAAGATCCTCCCGTTTCCGGGCGGTGTTCATGATGACGGCCGCGCGCTTCGGCCGAAGGTAAACAAGCGCGCCACGGGGCAACTTCGGCAGCAGGCTCAGGTTCCCGAAAATTCCGCTCCGGTTCAGCCGCAACTGGAGTTTCAAGAGGCGGCCGTCCGCCATCCGCGCGAGCCGCGCAGATTGCGCACCACGGTGGAGGCCACCATTTCCTGCGACGCGCCTGTCGCGACCCCGATGCATCGGGCCGTCGCCGCCGCGTTCGATTGGAGCATGATCCTGATTGCGTTTGGCGTCTTCGTAACGACTTTCTACTTTTCAGGCGGCACGCTGCCTCCTGGCCGCAACACGGGCCTCGCCTTCGCGGGAGTGCTCGCGGTGATAACGCTTTTCTATGCGGCGCTTTGGTCTCTTGCGGGTGGAGGCACCGCGGGCATGAGACTCATGCGGCTGCAAACCATCAACTTCGACGGCTTTCCTCCGGACAGCCGCGAGCGGGGAATCCGCTTCTTTGGCGTGCTGCTGAGCTACGCCTCTGGCGGACTTGGCCTGCTCTGGGCGCTGGTCGACGAAGAAAGCCTCGCCTGGCACGACCATATCTCGAAAACGTTTCCGACCATCGTTCCGCGCGGCGGACAACGCCGCTGAGTCCCTCTTTCATGACAATTCAGTTTGACGACACAAACCTGCTCGCCGGCATGGTGGGCGAGAAGCATGGCCTCGCGGCCGAAGAGTTCCAGCGGGAAAGCGCGTTCGCGATCGAAGCGCTGCGCGCCTTTCAGAAATCCTGCGAGGAGGGAAAATACGGATTTCCCCACTTACCCTTCGATCAGGCTACCATCAAGTCCATTCGGGCCTACGCGGCCGGGTTGGGCGGTAGCTACGACACAGTATGTCTCGTAGGCATTGGCGGCAGCGCGCTCGGCGCCTGGGCTCTCGACTGCGGCATGCGCGGTCCGCATCCTGTGCAGGGCGCGTTCACCGCGGCGCGTCCGCGGCTGGTGATCCTTGACAACGTGGATCCGGCGTTCACCGCGTCATCGCTCGCGTCGATGAATCCCAAAAAGACGGTTGTTGTGGTGGTGGCGAAGTCGGGATCCACGGCCGAAACCATCGCTACGTTCCTGATCGTGCGCGAGTGGCTCGCGCAGGCACTGGGAAAGAAGCACACTACGCGCATCGCTGTCGTGACGTCGCCGGGTCCGGGGGACCTGGGAGCGCTCGCGGAGCGTGAAAAGTACCGCGTGTTTGGCTTGCCCGCGAACGTTGGCGGACGCTTCAGCGTCTTGTCCGCGGTGGGATTGCTGCCCGCCGCGCTCATCGGAATCGACATCGCGAAGCTGTGCCGGGGCGCCGCGGAGATGACACACCGCTGCTGGATGCCCGACCTCCGCGCCAACACGGCTCTGCATGCCGCGCTCGCGCACTACCTTCTAATGACACGAAAGGGGAAAAGCATTCAAGTTGCGTTTCCCTACGCGAACCGTCTGTGGGGTCTGGCATTCTGGTTCCGGCAGCTTTGGGCGGAATCGCTGGGCAAGGCAAAGACGCGCGCCGGAAAAACCGTGAACGCCGGCCAGACGCCGGTAGCCGCGCTCGGGACCACGGACCAGCATTCACAGGTCCAGCTTTATATCGAAGGGCCGAACGACAAGGTTTTCACATTCTGGGCCGTGGCGAAGTCCGCGGAGAAAAGCAAGATTCCCTCCGCGAAGTTCGGGTTACCCGCGTTCGACTATTTGACGGGCCAGTCGCTCGCGAAGTTGATCGATGCGGAGCGCCGCGCCACCGCGGCCGCCATGGTGGCGGTGGAAAGGCCGAACTGCACCTTCACGATCGACCGCCTGGACGAGGCTCATCTGGGCGCATTCATGCAATTGATGGAGTTTGAGACCGCGTTCGCGGGCGAAATGCTCAACATCGATGCCTTCGATCAGGAGGGGGTGGAGTTGGGCAAGCGATTCATTTTCGGCCTCATGGGCAGGCCCGGGTACGAGTCCTTCAAGACGAAGTTCGACGAGTACGAAGCGAAAGGGAAGTCGGTTCGATGATCCGGCGGCATATACGCTGCCTGCTAGTCTGCGTACTCACTCTTGCGGCGCGTGCGCAGAATCGCGATGCGGCTGGCTATCTGCGCAATTATCCACCTGTGGCCCAATCGGTACCGCTCGAGCCGAAACTGAAAACACTGCTCGACGCGGCTGCGCCCACGCCATCGTACGGTGAAATGCCAATCTCGCAGATGCGGGCGCTCGTGAACAAGCGTATTCTCTCGGCACCCCGGATGAACGACCGCATCGCGCGCGCGGAGAACCGCCAAATCCCCGGCCCGCGCGGCCGCATCCCGATCCGTATTTACACACCGGAAGGCGCTGGGCCATTTCCCGTCCTCGCGTTTTTTCATGGCGGCGGGTGGGTATTGGGCAACGTGGATACGCACGACGACTATTGCCGCTCTCTCTGTAGCCGCGCCCGCGCGGTGGTGGTGTCGGTCGATTACAGGCTCTCGCCCGAGCACAGGTTCCCCGCGCCGGTGGAGGATTGCTATGCAGCGTTGAGGTGGGCGGCCCAGCACGCGAAGGAGATCGGCGCGGATGGCGAACGGTTCGCCGTCGCGGGCGATAGCGCGGGTGGCAACCTGAGCGCCGCCGTTGCGCTGATGGCGCGCGACAAGGGCGGACCGAACCTTGCCCTGCAAGTCTTGCTTTACCCCGCGACGAGCGACAACGTGGATACCGCGTCTTACCACCAGAACGCGACGGGCTTCGGACTGAGCCGCGACGCCATGATTTTCTACTGGAAGAGCTACCTCTCAAAGCTCTCCGACGGCAGTGACGCTTACGCTTCGCCGCTCAAAGCAGGCAACCTTTCCGGAACGCCGCGCGCGCTGGTGATTACGGCGCAGTACGATCCGCTACGGGACGATGGCCTTGCGTACGCAGCTCGCCTTTCGAGTGCCGGCGTGCCCGTGCGATGCACCAACTATCTGGACATGAACCACGGCTTCGCCCTCTTTGCCGCCGTCTACGATTCGGCGAAGAGGGCGCTTGAGGAAGTCACTGGCGAATTGCAGTCGGCGTTCGGCGGCCGCCGGTAATCGCATAATAGAATCTGTGGACCGAAGAAGCATGGCTGACCCGGTTGACAGACTGCATCAGATATCGGAGCCCCCGTTAGCGAAGGAATGCTTCGATACCTGGTTGGCGATGGATGACGCCCTCGCCTTCCTGCGCGATAACAGTCAGCAAGACGAATTCGTCGTCTACGCGGCGAATCAATCAACCTTCATTCGTGCGATTCTGGTTCCCGCTTCCTTATTGAATCCGCCGGACGTCGACGACCTCATGTCCTGGAATTGCGACGCGAGCTCGTCATGGTCCATTGATGTCAGATTCTCAGATCCGCGCTCGGTTTGGATCTCGCCGCCGCTCAACCACACGGGGAGCAAGACTCTTGCCCAAGGCGAACAACTTGTGTTTGCGCACCATTTTGAGGGGCGTACAGGCAAGAAGAGTCATTACGAGATTCTTCAGAAGTTCACGCACGTCTTCGATCTTCACTTCATGGAGGAACGTCATGCGTACTGCCGTCTCGACGCACGCGGCGACTTGGAAGACGTGATTCGCGTCGTAGAACGGCCAGGCAAGGGGGGCGAGTTCGGCGCGGACGTTGTGACTTTCAACCGCAACATCCTCGATGAATATCTTTTTCTTACGAACTCCGTAAGCGTACGGACCTTCGATTTCACGCGTTATCAGCGGGATTTCGGTGGATGGGACGCGTACCGTGCGCGCCTTCAGGGCGACGGCGAAATGTTTTATCGCTCCCATGTGGAGCCAGGATATGCCAGTTACTCACGTGGGTTTCAGTTGGTCCGCTCCACGGCGACACGAGAAGCGATCATCAGACGTTTCGATCACACGGTACCGCAAGACAGGCAATACGCTTCCTTCATCGCTCACGATCTAAAAAATAACGCCGTTCGGGAAATCTCCTGCGCACCGGGACATACAGCCAACTACTTCACCGAATGCGATCTGCCTTTCGAAATGAGCGCGGCTTTTTTCAGGCCCGAGGGTCCCTTGGTGGACGCTTCGTTCCGAAAAGCTTCCCAACCAACTGCATTATCCAGTCACATCCTCTGCCGACGACTGGGCGAATGAAATCCTGCATCTCGATCAACTGGTGGTTGAGGGATTCGAAACGGAGTGGCTCAGGGGTAACGCGAAGTCAATGGGACGAACCCCGGACATACAGTCGGGGTCGCTTGTGCTGTTGCAGGAGTGCCTTGCGGCGCTCGGGTTCGCGGAAGAGGATGCGAAGAACCTCGTCGCCCCACTCAAAGAGGCTCGCCGTTACCGTACCAAGGTAAAAGGACACGCTTCCGACAGGGAAGGCTTGGACATCAAGAAGCAAGTCCTCAACAAATATCGGGAATTCATGCACCACTTCCGCACACTTTGCCAAAGGTGCGACGAATCGATCAGGTCCATCGCGGAAGCCTTTAAGCAAATGAAGTGAGAATGGATCGCTCTGGCTCATCTACGTCAGGTTGAAATTTGCCTTGCGAACGGAAGCCGGTGAAGTTCCGGGTAGTCGCAAGCAACCGGCAAGACGAGTTCGTCTAAACCTGAAATCCGAAGTTGCAATCATTTCAAAGACTATCCGACGTATTTTGAATGGTTTACGCTGTGGAAAGCCAACTTCGGCGAAGTTGGTTTTCCAGCCTGCAAGCCGCTGAAAAGAATGGGGTTAAGTGTTAACCTTCGGATTTCAGGCTAAAGTGGACCCCAAAGTCAAGACCATTTTTGGCCTTGTTTAAGTTATGTTCGACGGGCCTTCCAAGCGTCACCAAAACCATCCGGCGCGTAGGCGACCGAAGGTCGCCGAGCAGCCGGCCATTTCCATGGACGACCGTCGCCCCGCAGGGGCGGAGGGAGTCCACCATTGCTTTCCATTCCGGGCTTTCCAGCTGTTTCTTCCCATTAC
>SYKU01000476.1 GCA_005808865.1 Acidobacteriota bacterium | reverse complement strand
GTGGAGAGCACGCCGGGCGAGGGTACGACGTTCAAGGTTTACCTGCCGCGGGTCCCGGCGGCCGTCGCTGAGGCGGCCCTGGAGAGTGCGGCATCCGACGAGGCGCGCGGGCACGGTCACGTCCTGGTCGTCGAGGACAACGAGCAGGTCGGGCAGTTCTCAACGCAGCTCCTCTCAGAGCTTGGCTTCGAGACCACCTGGGCCGGGAACGCGGAGGCTGCGCTGCGTCTCTTGGAGGAACATCCGAGTCGGTACGCGGCTGTGTTCTCTGACGTGGTCATGCCCGGGATGGGCGGTCCCATGCTTGCGAACCAGTTGCGGGTGACCTATCCCCGCATGAAGGTCCTCTTCATGTCGGGATACACCGACAATCCGGACCATCGAAACGGTAATCTCGCCCCCGGCGAGAATTTTCTCCAAAAGCCCTTTACGCCGGAGACGCTAGCGGGGAAAATCCGCGAGGTTCTCGCGTAAGAGGGGATCCACTTTAGTTTCCCGCACCGCCGCGGAGGTCCATTTGGCGATCACCTCGGCGAGCTTCACAATCTGGATGGGTTTTGAAACGTAATCATCCATGCCTGCCGCGAGGCACTTATCACGGTCTCCCGACATGGCGTTCGCCGTAAGGGCCACAACTGGCGTATGCCTCTCCGAACCTTCGCGCCGGCGAAGTTCCGCGGTTGCCTCGTATCCGTCCATGCCCGGCATTTGGCAATCCATCAGGACAAGGTCGTATGGAGTCGCCTCGATCGCGTCGAGGGCCTCCCGGCCCCCGGGTACGGCATCGGCGGAGTAACCTAATTTTTCGAGAATCCGAATGGCAACCAAACGGTTCACTGCATTGTCTTCCGCGAGCAGCAAACGGCCTCCCACGCGATGGGGCGCGGTCCTCCGCCGGGGAGGGTGCGGCGTCGATTTTGCGGCGACGGCCGGTTTGAACCCGACCGTGAACCAGAAAGTCGAACCTTTGCCTGGCACGCTCGTGAAACCGATATCCCCTTCCATCAGACCGACGAGCCGTTTGCAGATCGCCAGACCGAGTCCGGTTCCACCGTACTTTCGAGTTGTTGCCGAATCTGCCTGTGTGAACGGCATGAACAAGCGTTGCGCCACTGGCGGTGGAATTCCGATGCCGGTGTCGATCACGGAAAACAGAATCGAAAACTTGTGATCCGGGTCTTCCCCACGTGTTTCTGCGCGCACCACAACTTCGCCCGATTCAGTGAACTTGATTGCGTTTCCGATCAGATTTACGAGCACCTGGCGGAGCCTGCCTGGATCGCCGCAGAGAACCGCGGGCACGCTCGCGTCAATCTCCGCTCGAAGATCGAGTCCTCTGGCTTTCGCACGCGCCTCCAGAAGGTCCACTACACCGCTCACGATCTCGGACGGACAGAAATCAATCGCGTCGATCGAGAGCTTCCCTGCTTCGATCTTGCTGAAATCCAGAATGTCGTCAATCAACGACAACAGCGACTCGGCGCTCGACCGGACAATCTGAGCCATCTCCCGCTGTGAGGCGTCCAGACCGGACTCGAGCAGCAGTGCGCTCATGCCGATGACGCCATTCATCGGCGTTCGAATCTCGTGACTCATGTTGGCGAGGAAGTCCGACTTCGAAGCGTTGGCGCGATCAGCTGCCGCTCGGGCGGATGCGACGCGGCGGTTCTGATGCAGCATGAACGCGACAACCGCGGCAAGCGCGATGATGCCGGCGTAAAGCGTCCACGTCTTCCGGTTTGCATCGATCAGGGCGAAGCTGGCCTTGAAATCGTTGCCGGAGTTCAGGAACCACCGCGCGTAAATTTGGGCGAGGGTGCCATCCCGCGCGAGGTTTACGATCTCCGACCGGATCGCGTCCGCCGCCTTCGCCGCTTTCGGTGCAGCGCCGGTGGCCATCAATCTGAAAGCATCCGGAACAAGAGTGGCCCGCAGGTTCTTCCGGCATTCCAGACCCTGAGACTGAAGCCAAAACTGAGCATCGCGTGAGTCGAGAAAACCCGCATCGGCAGATCCGGAACAAACCGCCTCGATCACATCCGCGGCGTCCTCCGCCCGCGACAACCGTGCGCCCCGCGG
The DNA here is from genome assembly GCA_005808865.1 of Acidobacteriota bacterium. GTDB lineage: Bacteria > Acidobacteriota > Terriglobia > Bryobacterales > Bryobacteraceae > SYKU01. The sequence goes on along the minus strand of SYKU01000476.1, from coordinate 11,093 downwards.
AAGACGCTTCAATGCTTCGGCGCTCGAAGACCCTAACGCATGGACTACCTTTCGACCGTCAGCGGCGTCCGCGGTACCGATGCCCGAGCGTTCGAGCGACAGGAGAAACACTTCGTTACGCAGCCAAGGCTCCGTGACATGAATGTGTTTTCTTCGAGCGGGGAAGTCCGAAAGGATGGCCCACAAGTCCACCTCGCCGTTCAGGAGCAAGTGTTCTATGTTGCCGGTTTTGACTACCCACTCGAGTTGAATGCCCTTCCGGCGCGCCGCCTCGGTTACGATCTCGACCGCGACTCCGCCGGCAGTGCCGTCCGGTCTTACGACCTCAAATGGCGGATGCTCCGTGATTCCGATCCGCCATGGACGTCCTCCTGGCGAGGTCTTCCAGTCCTGCCCTGGTCTGTGCAGTCCCATGGCGGCGCACGCCGAGGGCACGCCGGTTACGGCCCAGGACACGATCCCGACCAAGACGCATGCTCGTAATGGTGCTTTCATACCCGCATGGAGCTTATCGGCGGAATTCGCCGCTACGTTTACGTTAGCGATAGTGAAATAATGGCGTAATGCTGCTGTCCGACCTGGTGCATCATGTTCGCTACAACGCCTGGGCCTCACGCAAGTGTCTTGACTCCGCGCGGATACTCGCGCTGGAGGATCTAAACCGGAACCTGGGAGCGGCGTATCCCACGGTTGCCGCCACGATCGGCCACATCTTTCAGGCCGACGACGCCTGGTACTCACGCATCACAGGAACGCCTCGCCTAACTTCGAGCGTTCCGGGCGAACAATGGACAATCGAGGCGTTCGACCGCGACTGGCTTCCGCTACTAGACCGTTATGTCGCCATGGCCGAGGGCCTGACGGAAGATGGATGGAATCGAGTCGTGTCCTATCGAAACTTGCAGGGCGAGCCCTATGAGAATACGGTGCGGCACATCCTGCTGCATTTGGTGAACCACGATTCGTTCCACCGCGGCCAGGTTTCGGCCTTTCTCCGCCAACTTGGGCACAAGCCCGCCTGGATTGACCTGATGGCTTACTACCGCGAAGCAAAGCCGTGACGCGCCGCCGGTTTTTCTTTCTTGCGGCTCTGTTTGTTGCGGCTCTCGGCTCGACGGCCACGCTCTGGCTCGCCGCTCTGGGGCGATTTCTGGTTCGCTCTGACGAGCCCTTCCAGGCGGAGTTTGCCGTTGTCCTGGGCGGCGACTACTATGGCCGGCGGGTACGAGCGGCGGGCGATCTGGTCCGCCAGGGTTATGCACGGAAGGCTCTAGTCAGCGGTAACCCCTTTCATTACGATCTGTGCGAGTGCGACCTTGCTATTGACCACGCGGTACGCAGCGGCTTTCCGCGCGAATACTTCGAGCGCTTTGAGAGCCGGGCACTCTCAACTACCGAGGAGGTGATCGCCATCGGAAAGGAACTGAACCGGCGGAGTGTGAAGCGCGCGCTACTGGTGACAAGCACATTTCATACGCGCCGCGCCGGGCGCAACGTCGACCGACTGACGTCGGGCATCGAGTTCCGCGTGATCCCCGCAAAGGACGAGTTCTTCACGCCCGAAGGTTGGTGGAAGAGCCGTGAGGGCCGCAAGTCGTTCGCGTTCGAGGCGATGAAAACGGTGGCCGATTACATGGGACTGTAGGTGTGAACGAGTTCCTCATAAATGTCGAAGTCGTTACCGCAGCCTGGTCCGTGCCATCCGAATTAATCCCCAAGAATTTTGTTAAGAGTTGGTTTCTTATTTTGATAAAATTCACTCCATGTCGCGTATTTTTGGTCGCGAGAGTACGCATTCCCTGGAAGATCTGGCTCGACTGGCGAGCGAAATGCTTGCCGACGACGAAGAATCGAATCGAGCCATTGGATGGAATCTTATCCACGACGATCGCGTGAGCGAGGCGCGCGCCGAGCATTTCTTTGAGGTCACAAACCGGCCGGGTTCAATAGACGAGCTAAAACAGGCTCTCGTCGACTACGTCGAGGAATGGGTGAGCCGACAGCCTTTTGAAACCTATCTATCCCACCGGAATGCGAAGAATTTTGTCCGGTTTTCGAGGCCGCCGTCCTTCGACCTCGGCCATGTCCTGAATGTATCGCGGCTTGTCCATCAGATAACGACAGAACCCATCGACTCGAGCTGGAACCTGGACGAGAGTCTACTGAAGGGAGCTGAGGATATCTTGTCGACGGCGGCGACGGTCGGCGCGGCAGCGCCCCTGGTGAACGAACTCTTGCGTGCGGAGTGGCGACTACGCGGAAACCGGCCGACTTGGGCCGGGTCCTGGGACCTGCTGGAGAAGAGCATCGACGCCGCCGTCCCATCGAGTTGGAACGCGGCTGTCGGACTGTGGCGGCGGCGCAACGCCTATCAAATCGCAATCCGGTACCCGGTCAGCGCGGTGGGACAACTCGTACGGCCGACACAGCTCGATATCGGCTTCTTCCAATACCACTTTCCTTCGCCGGGAAAGCTGACACCCGAAAAGGGCGGCTTCGCTATGGATTTGCGTTTGATACCGAGGCCCTTCCCGGATCTGGTGTCCGAGTTTATCCATGTTCCGATCCGCTTTGATCATCAGCACTGGCTTGCAACCGGGCTTCGCGGAAGAGTAGACGGCCTGGGAGATGTTTCCCCCTGGAAATTTCGTGGTCAGCACGCCAGACGGCTTTTGGGATCCTACGCGAAACCCGTCAGGCATTGGAAAAAATGAAACATAACACTTGTGTTATTTTGCGAGAGAGGCTAAGATAATGGAAGGGATGATCCTATGGGATTACCAGTTCCAAGGCCGCAATGCAATTTTGAAGTGGGCGGACGATATCCGTCTAGGAAAGAGAGATCGAGGGCGGCTTGATCAGAAATTAGATGCCCTTGAAGCTATGACGTTTGAATTTGCGAGCCACACGAATTTAGTGGCGGGGCCGCTGAACAACAGTCGCGATAAGCACATCTATAAGTTACGGGTCAACGGAAGTGTGGCCGTGCGCATCATGATGTGCCGCGGCCCGCTGGCGGGTGAATCCGCATGCACGTTTTTGGTAGGCGCGACCGAGCGGGATAGCAAGCTTCATCCGTCCGACGCGCCTGCGGTAGCTTCCGAGAGGCGTCACCTGATTTTGGGGGATCATCGCGTTTACAGGAGGAGTCATGAGCGATTCTCGTGACGGCAAGGGCGACCGTCGAGAAGAGTTAATCCGCAGCTTTCGCGACCGTGAAACGAGAGAGGGATACTCGGAGGGTTTCTTGCATACCTGGATCGCCTCCCAGCTCGCTGCTGTCCGGATGCAGCGCGGGTTGACGCAAAAGGAACTGGCGAAGATGATCGGCACGCAGCAGCCGGGAATCGCCCGCATGGAAAGGGACGGCTACGGAAAATGGAATCTTGCTACTCTTGCGAACGTCGCGCAGACGCTTGGGTGCCACCTCAAGGTCTCGCTGGAGACGTATGGTTCTCTGGTGGAAGAAGCTGTCGCCTTCAGGTCTACGGAATTTCTAAAGCGTCCAAGCTTCGAGGAAGACCCGGTGTTCCTGAGGGACATACCACCGAAAGAATTGCACGAGCCGGGTCCGATTGCCGAAATGCGGCGGAAAGTGCTTCGGTGGCTCGACAATCATGCTCCGATCGATCAATTGGAGACTTGGCTTCAAGGCTATGACCTTCCCCCCGTGGGCGACGAAGAACCTCCATCGTACTGGATTCTAGCTGGATTTTTACCGAGCGAGGAAAAAGAGCAACCGATGCTGGTCAGGCGCCTCCGATCCTGCATGGAGCGGCGTGCGGATGGCATCGAGAGCGGCATTCGGAAACCCGATACGCTTGACGCCAATCTTTTCGATTTAGTGGCCAAAATGCCTCGACCGCTAGAGTTCAGCGTAGGCCTTGATGCCAACTACAAACGTCTGCGGGGCCGGTCGCAGTCGCGGCTGACTCGAAGCAGGGCAGGTCTGGCGCTACTGAACGCGATAATGCACAATCAGGAATCCAGCCATTTTTTCAATGTGTGGAAGGACCAAATTGAGGAGGCCGATCTAGAAGCGCCCTACCGCGATTTCAGCATTGGGCTTCGAGGCTTGGCTCGAATCCCGGGCGCGCCTAACGCCCACGAGGTTACTCTAGGATCGCAGATTACGGCCTACACGCTTCGACCTGGCGTGCGGAAGAGTGTGTTCGTCAAGTCACTGGCAGACGCGTACCGCGACGTCTGGCGAGAGTTTCGCTCGACCGCCCCCATGTTTCCGGACGATGTCTTGAAGCATCTCAGGGAGGAGGGGGGTGCCCATGAATGGGTGATGAATGCATTGATGCTCAGCCTCTCTTCGCAGGTCACCGTTAGAGAGCCATACACGGATAACACCAGTTATTGGGAACGCAAATGGTTAGAGGGGCGCTGCGAGCGTCAGCTTAGGGCCGCCTGATCTTCGCCGCGTATTCGGACAACCGGCGGTCAGCCTCCTGCAGCAATTGAGTCATTTCTTCGTCGTCCTTCTTTCGTACATATGGAGCTCCGTCAGGGACTGTCCTCTTTTCCAGATTTGTAAAAAAGATCGCCGGTCTGTCCTTTGTCGACTCGTTGGCTTTTAGGCGTTCCCAGCAGCGTGTCCCGGCCCGAAGAGGTCCGTCCTTAGGCGCGTCAGCGTCATACTCCTCGTCATCTTCATCGGTCCACGGCATCATTTGATCTAGAATCGCCAGATCATAGTGCATTTCGGCGATCTCATTAAAGCGCTGAACGAACTCCTTCTCGTACCGCACCCAGCAGATCTTGGTATCGGGCCCAAGGTGCCCTCGAAATTTCTCTTCGATGACCTGCTTGTGAAAGTGGTCGTCCTCGACAATCAGAATCTTCACGACGGTCTCCTCTTGACTCTAAGTCAGCGACTTCGAAATACGAGCCGAAATTCATTCAGCCCGCGGGGGTCGGTAGGCACAATCACGAGGTCCCCATTCATCGCTGTCATGAACTGCTTTACAATCCAAAGGCCGATTCCACAGCCACCGGCGGTGGTCAGAAGTGCACGATCACCTCTGTAGCCGCGCTCAATCAGCCGTATCCTGGTCGCAGGTTCGATACGGTGTCCCTTGTTCACTACGGCAATAATCACGTTCTTCTCAATCTCCTGCGCTCGACAGCGAAGGGTGATCTCAGTGTTGCTGAAACTATACTTCGCGGCATTATCGAGGAGATTGAACAGACAATTGTTGAGCAAGTCTTTAGCCGCGAAAACAGTTTTGCGTCGGAAAGGCTCAAAACTGGCTTCGTCCACTTGGAACTTCAACCCACGGTCCTTAGGCACAATGAGCGCCTCGTCCGCTGCCATTTTGTTAAGCGCGCCAACCACATAATCGTAAGTCAGTACCTCAAGCCTTGTCTGAATCGGCTCGCCTTTGGAAAGCGCGATGAAATGGTTCAGGTTCTCGGAGAATTGCAGTACGCGCCGAACGAAATAGCGAATCTGCTGCAGGTCGACGCCGGTCCGGGTCCGCGGGTCCGCCGCCCTCTGCGCTAACATCGAGGCCTTCAGCAGCGGATTGCGCAACTGATGCAAGAAATCCTCGTAGATCTGATTCTGCTCGTCGTATTGCCTCGCCAAGCTGTTTTCCTGACGCTTTTGCAATTGAAACTGCTCGTGTAGAGAGTGATATAACCCCAACTGGCGGCCGATCAGTTCGCACATCAGACCCAGATTGGCTGGAATCGCCTTCGAGCCGAATCCTCTCACGTCCACGACGCCAATCGGTTCCTGCCCGAACATGATCGGCGCGTGAATGAGCTTGGTAGCGGTCGGGAATAGCTCGGAGCGGAATTTACCTGGCTTGCCGGCTTCAGGTTCGACAAGGACTCTGCGACCCCGAACGGCTGTAGATCCGCAAAAATTCTCCGACAGCGGGTATCGACGCTCCAGGCGCGCACGAGCCTGCTTGGCGCCACCCTCCCCCCATGCTTTACCGCGCGTGGCAACAAAATGCAACTCTTGCTTCGCCGGGTCCACTGCTCGGATGCTGAGGGCATCTTGCCAGGGTGTTATGTCAGCAATCAAATCCAATGACTTATCCCACAATGGCTTGATACTCGACTCTTTCGAATCTTTCAAAAGCCGGAACGCGGCATCGTGCATCGTGGCAATTCCTTCTACGAGTACTTTGAATCGCTCCTTGTCTGCCGTCTCTTTTCGCAAGACCACTTGATTCCCCCACCAATGGCCGATCTGGTCCGCCACAAATTTTAGAATGGCGATGTGGCTTTCATCGAATGAGTGCGGAGCGGTCCTAGTCATACAACACCGAATCGCGCCAACTACGCGCTTTCCGTCGCGAACTGGCGCAGCGACGAAACACAGCGGCGGAAAGGGCTCATGACAGTAATGCCTCTTTGCGCTTTGGAGCAGATCATCCTGCGTTGTCCAGGTCATCCCGGCGTAATTGCGCGTCTTCTTCTCCTCATCGAATTGGCGCAGATCGACGAATCGAACCGGTTGATCGTGGTCGATCGCCCAGACTGTGATCCCAGGGTCACCTGCAAGATATTGTCGCTTCAAGGGGAAATTCCACGGCCAAAGGTGCGCCGCGAGTTCATATTCGCCAGGCGCCTTGGCGCGATCCTCAAGATAAATAGCCGACTCGACAGCGTTAAATTGGTCCGTCACGGATTGGAGAACATTCTGGAGAACCTCTCCTCCCTCGTTCAGCTTCTTTTCAACCGTTGTCAAGAGCTCGAACCCCATTTGGTTCAAGACGCCATTATTTAGATCCGGTATGGTCCTCGCCGCCTTTTCAATATTTTCCAGATCAACACATTCCAGATCGCCTCGAAAGGACCGCTTCTCCTTCCAATAAAAGTTGACTGCAGCCTCCCGCTTCGGCCCAAATCCACCTGGCAGGGGGATCGAGCAGAACGTTTTTATCCCCCGATCCCTCAACAGGTGTCCAAACGGTGGCAAGTCATCCGCAATCCAGGCGTCGACATCTTCAACCACCCGTGTCGTGTTCGTGCGGATAGCTTCGCCAGTGATGCAGCCTTCGGGAAGGAAATACCAAGGGGAATGCTGATCGGGATTTTCCACCGGAAGATGCTCCGCAAGTTTGAAGTATTTTCGGTCGCCCGTTCCCGCGTGAAAAATTTCCCAAACGGCGCAACCGTCAGATCCTGCATACTCAGCCAACTGCTTGAGAACACGAGAAAAATCGGACGCCCTCCTGCATTCGGCTGTTAAGCTGATGAGACGCGGGTAGAAATCTGCATCCGGACGCATAACAGATTAGTTATATCAGCGTCTGGTTCGATTGTCAAGTTCCAAAGGCACGAAAAGGCACGAAAGGCTACTCCATCTCGCCAATAGCCGCCGCCACCTTCCCGAAAAATTTCTTGATAATGTGCTTCGCGGTGACGTCGAGCAGGCGTTGCCCCACTCCCGCGATCACGCCGCCGACATTCACTTCCCCTTCATAGCGGACATCCGTGCCCGTGCCGTTCGCGACGAACGTAAGCACTCCCTCGCCTTTCATGAAACCGACCTTGCCGCTACCTTCGACAATGAGGCGGAAGCTCGTCGGCTCATTCGGATCGGCAAGTTTCACGGTTCCGGCGAACAGGCCCTGCACGCTCGAGATGGCCATCTTCATCTTCATCTCGTAGGCCACGTGGCCCTCCGCCGTCTCCCCGATCCGGTTCAGATGATCGCAGCCCGGCATGCAGCGGGCGAGGATCGACGGGTCCTGAAGCACCGTGTACGCGCGCGCCGGGGGCAGTGCCAATTCGTAGGAACCGCCGATCTTCAACGCGCCCTCGAGATCGCCTGGCGAATAGCCCTCGCCGCGTATACCGTGGCGAGGTGACGCCGGTAATCGGCAGAGGCATGCAGATCCGAGTTCGCGTCGATGCCCTCCGCGATCACGGCCGCCGCAGCCGCTGCATCAGCCCCGCCCTCAAGCAACGCCTCCACGTTTCGCGCCCGGTACGCTTTAGATGCAAGCCCCGTGACACCGATGCGCGCGAATCCCGTGCCGATGCGCGCCGCCACGCCCACAATCGCGAAACCCGAAGCTGGTTGCAACATCTTCGCGTAGGCGGTCCCGACATCGTTCCGCTCCACGCCTACCGTGACCTCGCGCACAATCTCGCCGGGTTCAAGCGCCGTCGTCATGGTATCGACGAGAAAGTCTTCGAGCGAGAGGGTGCGCTCACCCGCCTTCGACGCGAGCGTGACCGACGCTTCGAGCGCCAGTAGCGATGCCGGATAATCCGCCGCCGGATCGGCATGAGCCACGCTTCCGCCAATGGTCCCGGCGTTCCGTACCTGCACGTCCCCAATGCTCGCCGCGGCTTCGGCAAGCAGCGGACACGTCGCGCGGACAAGCACCGAGGATTCCACTTCGTAGTGGGTGGTCATCGCGCCGATATGAAGTACGCCGTTCTCCTCGCGAATGTATTTCAGGCCAGGCACGCGGCGGAGATCCACCAGGCTTTCGGGGGAGGCGAGACGCAGCTTCATCAGCGGGATGAGGCTCATGCCGCCCGCCAGGACCTTTGCGCTCCCGTCGGCAAGCTGGTCGAGCGCCGCTTCGAGCGAGTTCGGAGAGGAGTATGCGAAATTTTGAGGAATCATATCCGTTCTCCTTGCAGAATTTTCCAGACCTTCTCCGGCGTCATCGGCATATCGATGTGCCGGACGCCCAGAGGACTGAGTGCATCCACCACGGAGTTCACGACGGCCGGTGAACAGCCGATGGTCCCGGCTTCGCCTACTCCTTTTACACCCAGAGGATTTACAGGCGAAGGCGTCACCGTGTGACCGGTTTCGATCCACGGCATCGACGTCGCCTTCGGCACGGCGTAATCCATCAACTCGCCGGTGATGAGCTGACCCGTGTCGTCGTAGACCGCCTGTTCCCACAGCGACTGCCCCAGCCCTTGCGCGACGCCGCCATGCACCTGACCGGCGACGAGCAGCGGATTGATGATGTTTCCGCAATCGTCCACCGCGACGTACCGGCTCACCTCCACGTGCCCCGTCTCGCGATCGATTTCGGTCACGACGATGTGCGCGCCGAAGGGGAAGGCAAAGTTCGGCGGCTCCCAGAAGCGCGTCGCCTGCATGCCCGGCTCCTCGTTGACCGGAAGCCGCATAGCGCGGTACGACATACCGGCAATCTGCGCGAGGCTCACCGTGTTGCCCGTTTTGTTGCAAGTGCAGACGCCGCCCGAGAACGTAATATCGTCCGATTCGAGCATCATCTCGCCGAATTTCTTGATTTTCGCTTTCAAGTCCTTCAACGCGAAAAATAACGCCGCCCCGCCCACCGCCGTGCCGCGGCTTCCGAACGTCCCGATGCCGTATTGTACGATCGCCGTGTCGCCATGGAACACGATCACGTCGTCGATCGACACCCCCAACTCGTCGGCTGCGATTTGCGCGAACGTGGTTTCTTCGCCCTGGCCGTGCGGAGACGCGCCCGTCAGCACGGTAACCTTACCGGAGGGATCGATCTTCACCGTGGCGCTCTCCCAGCCGCCCGCCGGAGTCGCCGGCGACGGGCCGAACGCACAGATCTCTCCGTAGGTGGAAATGCCAATTCCCATCAGCCGGCCTTGTTCGCGGGCCTTTCGCTGATCTTCGCGAAGCGCGTGGTAATTGACCATGTCGAGAGCCTTTTTGAGCGGCGCGGCGTAGTCGCCGCTGTCATAGCTGAGTCCGGTCGCGGTGGCATAGGGGAACTCGTCGTTCCCAATGAAATTCTTCAGCCGGATCTCCGCCGGGTCCATATTCAACTCGGCAGCGAGCAGGTCCATCATGCGCTCGACGCCATGTGTGGCTTCAGGACGTCCCGCGCCCCTATAGGCGTCGGTTGGAACGCAATTGGTGAACACGCCGATGATGTCCGCCGATATGTTGCGGAACTTGTACAGCCCCGGCATCATGAGCACCGAAAGAGTAGGGATCGCTGGGGTGAGAAGCTGCTGGTATGCGCCCAGGTCCTGAATCAGCTTAAGGCGCAGCCCGAGCACGGTGCCGTCGCGCCTGGCGGCAATCTCGTAATAATCGACATGGCCACGGCCGTGGATCGTGCACAGGAAATTCTCGCGCCGCGATTCAATCCATTTCACCGGTTTCCCGATCTTCATAGCGACGAAGCCAGCGAGCGCTTCCTCCGCGTAAACGTTTAGTTTGCAGCCGAATCCGCCGCCTACTTCCGGTGTGATGACGCGAACGCGGTTTTCGCTCAAACCCAGCATTTGTCCGACAAGAGTGCGAAGCAGGTGTGGAATCTGAGTGGAAGACCAGAGCGTGAGGCTCTTTTCCGCGGTGTGATACTCGGCCACGCAGCCTCGGGTCTCCATCGGCATGGGAACCAGCCGCTGGCTCGTTATCCTCTGCTTCACCACAACCTCTGCTTCCGCAAAGGCTTTGTCCGGTTCGCCGCCCTCCTGATGATAGGTGAACGAAACATTGTCCGGCCATTCGGGATGCACAGCGGGCGCGCCGGGTTCGAGAGCCTTCTCCGGGTCGGCAACCGCGGCCGTTGGTTCGTAGTCCACTTCAATCAGGTCGATGGCATCCGCGGCAACGTAGCGGTCCGTGGCCACCACGACTGCAACCGCGTGGCCAACATAATAGACGCGGTCCGTGGCGAGAATCGCGTGATGCGGAACGCGAAGCCCGGGGAGCGAAGCGCCGCACGGCACAGGCCCCACGCCGGCAACATCCGGGCCGGTGAACACGGCAACTACGCCTGGATGACTTTGGGCCGCCGAGATATCGAGGGAGCGAATTTTCGCCGCCGCGTGCGGGCTACGCAGGATGCAGGCATGGTGCATGCCAGGCAATTTCAGGTCGTCCACGTAGGTCGCCGTGCCCGTGATCAGTCTCGGATCTTCGCGCCGGCGAATGGATTTGCCGACCAGTTTTTCGGTTGTCGCGATAGTGGTTGACATTTTATGCTCCCGCCTTTGCAGCAGCCTGGACCGCATTGATAATGTGTTGATAGCCGGTACAGCGGCAGAGATTGCCGTCGATGCCGTGCCTGATTTCGGCTTCCGTCGGCGAAGGGTTCCGTTCAAGAAGTTCGCGCGATGCCATGATCATTCCCGGC
>SYKU01000475.1 GCA_005808865.1 Acidobacteriota bacterium | reverse complement strand
CTTCGTACAGGGTCCCGTCTTCACCAACGTTCTGCTCGCAGACGAAATCAATCGCACGCCGCCGAAGACGCAATCCGCGCTGCTCGAATCCATGCAGGAGCGCTCCTGCACCGTGCGCGGCAACATCTACAAGCTGCCTTCGCCATTTTTCGTACTCGCCACCCAGAACCCGATCGAACTCGAAGGAACCTACCCGCTGCCTGAAGCGCAACTCGACCGATTCCTGTTCAACACCGTACTCGACTACCTCACGGCCGATGAGGAGATGAAAGTCGTCGATCTCACGACGCACACGCACATCGATGAAGCGGATACGGTCACCAACGCGGCCGAGATCCTGAGTTTCCAGGAGTTGGTGCGCATGACTCCCATCGCGGATTCCGTGGCGCGGCACGCAATCGACTTGGTGCGCGCGACCAGAAGCACGGACGAATCGGCGCCGGACTTCGTCAGGAAGTACGTGAATTACGGCGCGAGCGTCCGGGCAGCGCAATTCCTTGTCCTTGCGGCGAAGGCACGCGCGCTGATGAAACGCCGCTATCACGTCACCTATGAAGACATCAGGGCGCTTTTGATCCCGGTGTTGCGGCATCGCATCTTGCTGAACTTCCACGCCGAATCGGACCGCCTGAAACAAGACGATATTCTGAAGAAGTTGCTCGAATGGAAGGGGGCGCCGCGGGAGTAAGCGCGCGAGTAATCCATGCTCCAGCGTTTCCTCGATCCAGCCACGCTGCACTCGATCTCCGGCCTCGACCTCGTCGCGAAGACGGTCGTCCAGGGCTTCATTGCCGGGCTTCACCGCTCACCCGATTTCGGCTTCTCGCAGGAGTTCGCCGAATACCGCGCCTATGCCCCTGGTGACGATCTTCGCCATGTCGACTGGAACGTCTTTGCCCGCACCGAAAAGGCTTTCCTGAAACGCTATCGCGGCGAGACCAACACGCAGCTTCTCGTTCTCCTCGATACTTCCGCGTCCATGGGTTTTGGTTCGCATGCGGTGAACAAACTCGACTACGCGCGCTTTCTCGCCGCCTCGCTCTGTTACCTCGCAAACCAGCAGCGCGACAACGCCGGGCTTATCGTTTTTGACGAGGACGTCAGGAATTGCGTCCCTCCCAGTTCGCGTCAGGGACAGTTGTTCCGCCTTCTCCATGCGGTTGAGCACGCCGAGGTCGGAACGCACACCGATTTCGCGAAGCCCTTTGTCCACGTGCAGCAGTTCCAGCGCCGCCGCGGGCTGATCGTCGTGATTTCCGATTTCTACGAGCAGCCCGAGGTCGTCATCAGGACCGTGGAACCGCTTCGCCACCGGGGCAACGAAGTGATTCTTTTTCACGTGCTCGATCCGCGGGAAATAGCTCCGAAGTTCAAGGAGCAGCTATTGCTTGTGGATCTCGAAACCAAGAGCAGCATGGAGGTTTCGCCCGATTACGCCCGAAACGAGTACCGCCAGAAGATTGACGCACACGTGGAGCAGTTGCGGTCGAAATCGAAATCGGCCGGTCTCGATTACTTCATGATGGACACGGGACGTCCGCTGGATGAAGGTCTGCGCGAATATCTCAACATCCGGCAGGGGAGACTCTGATGTCAGGTGCAGGCCAGGTTAAGAACCCCACCCCAATTGGTTTTCCCGGAGCTGGGAGTCCTTCTGAAATCATGGGGCAGGCCCGCTGGTCCGCACGGGTTATCCCGGGCGCGCTCCGGGCCGGCCAAATCAGCGTCATCCACCTTCGGGAGGCCGGCGAGGACGTCGCCCGCGGACCAGATCCGGGATGCCTCCCGGCGTGTCGCAGGCACGCTGGCAGCCCGCGGCGGAAGTCCGGCCGCCTGGATGCCTACCCCACCGAGCGCTGCAAGCCGTTGAGCAGGAGTGGTGGCGCAGGCGGTTTCGCCTGCGAATGGCGAGCCAAAGCGCTTCTGCCACGGGCAGCTAAGGGCTCGCCTGTTCGAGTCTCTTGCCAGGACGCATGGTTGTACTCCGCCGTCCTCCAGAGGAGGCCCTGACTTTGGGCTTCCTCGCTCCCTGGTTTCTCGCCGGACTCGCCGCCGTTGGTCTCCCCGTCTGGCTGCACCTGCTCAAGAAACACAAAACCACTCCCCTTCCCTTCAGTTCGCTCATGTTCTTCGAGCGGCGCACTCAAAGTTCCGTCAAGCACCGTCGCCTGATGTACCTGCTGCTCTTCGCCTTACGTACGCTCCTGTTCATTCTGCTCGCCCTGGCCTTCGCAAACCCGTTCATCAACCTCCCGGCCTCCCGTCTCGACAGCGGGAACAGGCTACTCGTCGTGGCGGTTGACCGCTCCTTCAGCATGCGCCAGGGGGACCGCCTGGAACGGGCGAAGCGCGAGGCCTCAGCCGTGCTCTCCGGCTTCAGCGCCAACGGCCGGGCTCAGGCGCTCGCATTCTCATCCGGCGTTCAGATGATGAGCGAGGCCACCGCGGATGTCGCGGCCGTGCGCGCTGGTATCTCCGCCATCAAGCCCGACGACGCGCGCGGATCATACGCGGAACTCTCCCGCGCACTCCGTTCCATCGCACAGGGATCGAAGGCCCCCATAGAGGCGCACGTTTTCTCGGATATGCAGAAATCGTCCTTGCCGCCGAACTTTTCAGACCTCGGACTCGCCGATGGCGTCAAGCTCGTGCTCCACAGCGTGGCAGCGAACCGGCTGCCGAATTTCGCCGTTGAATCCGTGAATTCCCCGCGCCGTGTTTATGGGGCGAAAAGCCGGCTTCAAGCCACCGTCGTGAACTACGGCGGCGACCGCTCGACCCGCAAAGTGACTCTCTTGCTCAATGGCAAGGAAGTGGCGGTGCGCTCGGTCGAGGTACCTGCCAGCGGACGCGCGAGCGCCGAAATCCCTCCGTTTGACGTGCCTCATGGCTTCACAAAGGGAGAAGTGCGAATTGATTCGGCGGACCAGTTCCCGGACGACGATCGCTTCTACTTTTCGCTTGAACGTTCCGAGCCGCGTCCTATCCTGTTCGTGCGTGAAAGTTCCAGCGCGCGCGACTCACTTTACTTTCGCGCGGCCCTTGAATCCGGAAGCGAGGCCGCCTTCACGCTTGAAACGGTGACGCCTGAGCAGACTGTCAGCCTTGGAGCGTCCAGGTACGCTTTTGTCGTGCTTTCGAATGTCGCATCGCTGCCGCAGTCCTTCGAGAACGCTTTGCTCGCGCACGTGCGTTCCGGCGGTTCCCTGTGGATCTCGCTCGGGCGCAACTCCGCCACGCGCAAGTCCGTACCGGTTTTCGGCGGCGCAATCGGAGGCACGCAGTACGCCGCGCGCGAACGGGAGAGTTTCCAGAACGTCTCGTGGCTCGATGCCGCGCACCCGTCCATCCGCAAAGCGAACCGCTGGGACGGCGTTAAATTTTATCAATCGATCCGTGTGGAACCTGGTAACGCGAAAGTGGCGGCGCGGCTTGCCGACGGCACTCCGCTTCTGCTTGAAAAGCAGATCGGCGAAGGGCGTGTAATCGTCTTCGCCTCAACATTCGACAATGTCGCGAACGATTTCCCTCTTCACGCCTCCTTCGTTCCGTTCGTCGAGCAGACCTCGCGTCACCTCGGCCGCGTGGAGGAAGGCGCGTCGAGCGTCGCGGTTGGTTCCTTTCTCGACCTTCGAACCGCCCGGGAACCGGGCGCGGCGTCCGGAAACACGGTTGAAGTACTCGATCCCGAAGGCCGCCGCGCTCTTTCCCTGGCCGAAGCGGCCAAGGCCCAAAGCTTCGACCTGACAGCGGCGGGCTTTTACGACATTCGCCGGCAGAGCGGACGCCACGAGTTGGTAGCCGTAAACGCCGACCGCCGGGAATCGGATCTCGACCTGATTCCGGCTGAGACGCGTGCGTTGTGGCAGAATACAGGTCAAGGGTCACCTGCCCCAAACCAAGCCGGTGGCGGCGCGTCTGAAGAAGTTGAGAAGAAACCGAACCGGTTCTGGTGGTATGTGATGTTGGCGGTGTTGGCATTGTCGGTTGCCGAAACGCTCGTGGGCAACCGGCATCTGGCGGTGGATAAGGAGGCGGCATGAATCCTCTCGACGGATTGAACGGCTATCTGAAGCAAGTGGAACGCCGGTTGCGCGTTCTGACCCTCACGCGCGGCGTGGCGGCGGTGGCGGCGGCAGCTCTCGGCGCTACCGTTGTCCTTGTTCTCATCGCCAACTGGTTTGCCTTCTCCGATCCAAGCGTGACCTCCGCGCGCGTAATGCTGTTCGTCTCGCTCGCGCTCGCGATCGGACTCGCCCTTCTCCTGCCGCTCCTGCGCCTCAACAGGCGATCGGCCGCGAAGCGCGCCGAACAACAATTCCCGCAGTTTGGGGAGCGGCTCCTGACTTTCGCCGAATCGAAAAAGCAAGGCCAGGATCCCTTCCTCGAACTGCTTGCCGCCGACACTCTTGAAGTCGCCCGTTCCGCGGAGGCCGCGCAGGTCGCAGAGCCGAAGCGGGTGTTTGGTTTTGGGTCGCTCGCCGCCGCGGCAGCCGCCATCCTGATCTGGCTGGGCGTATCCGGTCCCGGATTCCTCGGCCACGGTACCGCTCTGCTGTGGGGCGGTCCACCGCGCATGGAAACCGCACCCTTCTATAACATCCAGGTGGAACCGGGGAATTTGACGGTTCGCAAGAAGGCGGAACAGTTGATTCGCGCGCGCCTCTCCGGCTTCCAGGCCCAGCGCGTTCGCGTTTTCGCCAGGTATCAGAGCACCTCCAAGTGGGAAGAAACCGCAATGGTGCCGCAGCCCGGCGGCTCTACCTACGAGTTCCTCTTTGCGGGTATTCCCGAGTCCCTGGACTATTACGTCGAGGCGGGAGGCGTCCGCTCAAAAACCTATAAGCTTAACGTGATCGATCTCCCGGGGGTGAAGCGCATCCGCGTGACCTACCGTTATCCTTCCTGGACCGGCCTTCCTGAAGCCGTTGAAGATCCGGGCGGTGATTTGCGAGCGGTGGAAGGGACCCAGGCGGAACTCTCGATTGAAACCGACAAGCCGCTCTCAAATGGTGTGATCGTCGTCGACGACGGCACAACGGTGGCTATTAACGGCGGGAAAGCAGTCGTTCCGGTTAACAAAGACGGCCTCTATCACATCGCCGCGCTCGATAAGGAACAGCCCGTACGGATCAGCGAAGATTATTTCATTGAGGCTCGAAAGGATGGCGCGCCCAACGTGCGGATTGTCCGCCCGGGCCGCGACGCCAAGGTGAATCCGATCGAGGAAGTCACTATCGCTGTCGAAGCAGATGACGATTTCGGGCTCCGTAAACTGGAGCTTCATTACTCGGTCAACGGCGCGCCGGAAAAGGTAGTGCCCCTTCTCAAAGGGCAGACCAAAAAATCGGAAAGCTCCACGATGATTTCGCTTGAGGAGTTCAATCTGTCTCCAGGCGATCTGGTCAGCGTCTACGCGGCAGCAAGGGATGCCCGCGCAAGCGCGCAGACCGACATGTATTTCATTGAAGCGCAGCCCTTCGAGCGCGAATACTCGCAATCGCAGATGGCCGGCGGCGGCGGTGGGGGGGGCGGTGAAGAGCAGGGCAAGATCTCGCAGCGCCAGAAGGAAATCATCGCCGCGACCTGGAACCAGCTCAAGGGTGTGGCGAAGGATAAGGTATCGGCCGCGGAGAACGCAAAATTCCTCTCGGATGTGCAGTCGAAGCTGCGCGATCAGGCGAAATCGCTCGCCGAGCGCATGAAGAGCCGCGACCTTACCGGCTCGAATCCGGAATTCAAGAGCTTCGCGCAGGATATGGAAAAGGCGGTCGAGGCCATGGGTCCCGCGACCGATAAGTTGAAGGCATCGCAGTGGCAGCCAGCGCTCGCGCCCGAGCAGAAAGCGCTACAGCATCTGCTGCGCGCCGAAGCGACGTTCCGTCAGATTCAAGTCGCGTTCGGAAATAAGGGAGGAGGAGGCGGCGGCGGGGGGCAGGGACGCGATCTCGAAAACCTTTTCGACCTTGAGCTTGATACGGAAAAGAATCAGTACGAAACCGGCCAGCAGAGCGCGTCCTCCGATCAGCGAGCCAAGGAAATCGACGAGGCGTTGCAGAAACTTGAACAGCTCGCCAGGCGGCAGCAGGAACTGGCGGCGCAGCAGAAAAAGAATCAGCAATCCTTTCAGCAGCGCTGGCAGCAGGAGATGCTCAAGCGTGAAGCGGAACAACTCCAGCGCAAGATGGAGCAGCTCACACGCGACAGCGAGCCTCAGGAGCAACAGGGACAGCAGGGACAACAAGGACAACAGGGGCAGTCCGGACAGCAGTCCAGCGCGTCTTCTCCGGGAGGCCAGCAACAGCAACAACGCATGCAGCAACAGATGCGCCAGCAGAACCAGGGGCAGTCGCAGCAGGAGCAGGGACTAAAGCAGGCGCTCGACCGTTTGCAGCAGGCGACGAAGGACATGGAGCGGGCGGGTTCGGCGCAGAATAGCGGGACGCCCCAGAGCGAAGCGGAAGCGCGACGTGCCGCCGAGCGGCTTGAAGAGGCGCTGAAACTGCTATCCGGCATGCGCAAGGATCAGGCGAATAGCAAGGTTGACGAACTCGCGCAACGTTCGAACAAGCTCGCGGGCGAACAGCAGGATTTCGCGAAGAAACTGCAACAGACGTATCAGGGCCGGCAGCCCGGGCAGCCGGCTCAGCCGGCGCAGACCATCCAGAACCGCCAGCAGGCGGAACAACTGGCGGCCGAGCAGGACCGGCTCAAGAGCGAGGTGGAGCGCATGGAGCGGGACCTTCAGCAGGCCGCGCGCGACCTCGCGGGCAGCCAGCGCCAGGCTTCGACGAAGCTGCGCGACGCACTGGGCGAGCTCCAGCAGAACGAACTCGGCGCGCGGATGAAGATAAATTCGGACGTGATCCGGCGCGGACTCGGCGCCTACGCCGTAATGCGCGAGCAGCCCATCACTAACGCGCTGAACAAGCTCAGCGAGCGCCTGCAGGAGGCGCAGCGAGCGCTTGATCGCGCGCAGCAGGGCGGCGATGAACTGTCGCGGGCTCTCAGTCAGGCGGAGCAGGTTCGGCGTCAGATCGAGCAGATGGCACGGGCAGGGCAACAGGGACAACAGAGCCAACGCGGCCAGCAAGGTCAGCGTGACGGACGTCAGCAGCAAGGCCAGCAGGGTCAGCGCGACGGTCAGCAGCAGCAGAGCCAGCAAGGTCAGCAGCCTGGCCAGCAACCCGGACAACAAGGCCAGCAGGGTCAACGCGACGGCCAGCAGCAGGGCCAGCAAGGTCAGCAGCCTAGCCAGCAACCCGGACAACAAGGCCAGCAGGGTCAACAGGGCCAGCAGAGTCAGGGCGGCCAGCAGCCGGGTGGTCTGCGCGGCGGTCAGAACGCGCAAGGCGGACGCCAGCAGACCAATGGCGACTCGCGCGGGTGGAATGCCATGAACACAGGCGACCTGTCAGGTCCAAACGCGGAGGTGGGCCGTCAGTACAACGGCATCGAGCTCGAGCGTGGTTTCCGCGACACGATCCGGGACCTGTCGCAATTGCAGCAGGCGCTAGGCTCGGAGCCCGAACTGGGAAAGGAAGTTCAGGACATCGTGCGGCAGATGCAGCGCCTCGACCCCAGTCGTTTCCCGGGCAATCCGGAACTACTTGAGCAACTGCTCCGCACCCAGGCGCTCCCGGCCATTGAGCAGCTTGAATTTGAACTGCGCCGCAAGGTGGACGACAAGCAGGGAGGCCAGGTCCGAAGCGGCGCTTCAGAACCTGTGCCTCCCGGTTACGCCGGAGCCGTCGCGGAGTATTTCCGCAAGCTGAGCAAGGGCAAGTAGGCGCTCCTAAAAGATGTACGTCACGCCGATTCTGCCCTGAAATCCGGGGTTGAAGATATCGGCCTTGCCGTATCGCGCGTCGTAGGCGTTCTCCCTATCGGAGGTGCTGTTGATGAGCGCCTTGTAATCGTAGCCCTTGAACAGATCCACCTTGCTCAGGTCAATCGCAGAACCGGGGCGAGGCGTGCCCGCGCCCTTGTTGACGAAGTTGAAGAGACTTCGTGCAGTCTTTTGGTTGAACACGTTCATCGCGTTGAACTCGAACTTCAACCGCTTCACTTCGCCGAATTTCACGGTATGCGACACCACCAGATCTGTCTGGGTCAGGACCGGCGTGCGGCCCATGTCGCCGCGGCCATTCACGAATACCGGAATCTGGTGTTGCGTGTTGACGTAAGTGCTGACCGGCGTGCCGCTCCCGCCGTAGAAGAAAGCGCCAACTTGGGTGCCGAATTTGAAATCGTAGGCCCCGTAAAGTTTCACGACATGCGGGCGATCGGTCGCCAGCCTGCCCCTTACGTCCAGGTTGCCTCGGGAATCGAACAAGACTTCGTCCAGATCCCAGGCGCGGTTCGCGTTAGTGCCCTGGCGGGCTACGTTTCCTACCTGCTGCTGCGCCTGCGCGGAGCTGAGTCCTGTGGACGGGCTGATAAGGTCGTCTGAACTTGCGAGACCCGCGTAGTTGCCATATAAGCGGCTGTATACGTAGCTCGCGCTGCCGAACAGGTTCCTTGAGAAGCGGCGCGTAACTGACACCTCCATCGCGTCGTAGGTGCGGACCGGCTTTGGCATGTCGAAAAGCCTGGTCGGGCCCGAGACCGGGTTCACTTTCGCATCGCCTTCGCCCGGGTTGGCGAAGCGGTAAACCTCATTACCCTTAGCGTCCAGCACGCCGAGGTCCTCGATCGTGCGGCGAAGCCTGTTGTGAACATAGTTGGCGCGGAGTACCATCCGCGGACCCAATTGGTACTCGGTTCCCACGTTGATGTTGTCCGTGCTCATCGGCTTGATGTTCCTGGCCACGAGATCAAAAGCCGGCACACGGCGGTCTCGTATGTCGCCCGGCGCGCTGCCCCAGATGTTCCGGCCGGGCATATTCGTGCCACTGAGCGAGAACACGTCCGTCGTATCGAGCGTGCGATACGCGACTTTCCAGAAATCGGCTCCGAACGTGCCGCGCGACAGTTCGTACTTCACCCAGTCGAAGTAGCGGCCGAAGCTGCCATAGACTTTCAGCTTTCCGTTGCCGAACACATCGTAGCTCGCGCCGAGACGTGGAGCGATCTTGTCGCCGTAGCCGAATTCAAAGGCGTTGTCACGAATGTCGCGGCGGAACGAAGGCACTTTTTCGTTTTCGGTACGCAAGCCGAGCGTCACGGACAATCGGGGAACGATGCGCCACTGATCCTGAATGTAGAAGTTGTTGATCTTGCCGCCGGTGCTCCCGCGGACGCCGCGATCGGTTACCGCATAGTATCCGTAGGTGCCCGTGTTCCGCCCGAGCGTAGGGCTCGAAAACGTGCTGTTCCAGTAGATTTGCACCAATCCCTGGCCCGGATAGGCTGAATCGACGTTGTTGACCGTCTTCGAGACGCCTCCTCCCACCTTGATGTTGTGCTGGCCGAGGAAGTTCCCATACTTGCTGAAATCCGCCTGGAAATAGGTTCGCGAAGTCAGATCGTGGAAGGTATTTATCTGCCGGGGAGTGTTGTTAAACCCGATCGGCTGCCGCAGGTGCGCCGGTATGTTGGTCAAAGCCGTGGCCGAGGTCGTGTACTCGACGGTACTAAATGCCGGAACGCCGGTGTCTTTGAAATTGTCCCAGAAGCGGCCGCCCCGCAGCGTCAGGAGCGAAGTGCTGGTCACCGTCACATCAACCTGGCCCGTGTAGCTCGATTGCGGCGCGAAGAAACCGATGTCCTTTCTAGCGGCGTTTGCGGCGAGCGGCGTGGTCGAGGTATTCGCGACATCGTTGTAGAAAGGCAGGCTCCCTTTGGACTTCGTGGGTGACCACAGCCAAGTAAAGTTCGCGCGGACCCGCTTCACGGGGCCCCACGAAATCTTGTTGAACATCGTGTGATAGGTCTGCTCTTGAGCGATCGAACCACTGTCCGTCCCGCCGCCGAACCTGTAGTCGTTCGAACGGCGGCGGAACCGGGGCGAGAACGCCGAGAAGAACCAAAGTTTGTCCTTCACGAAGTACCCCCCGAGCGCGCCGCCAACTTCGCTGTTGTTATCCTTGAACTTGCCGTCCTGGACGAAACTCGCCACCTTCTCGGTCCGCGGATCGAGCAGCAGGCGGTTCACCGGCCCGGCGCTGATGGCGTTTCCGTAGTAATAGTAGTGGAGGTCGCCGTGGAACTGATTGCCGCCCGATCTGGTGACGGCGCTGATTACGCCCCCGAGTGCCCCGCCGTGCTCCGCGGCAATGCCTCCGGTTTTCACCTGCACCTCCTGCAGAATTTCGAATATCGCACCCTGGCGCGACTTCCCGTTGATCAGGCTTGTGGTTGAAACTCCGTCGATAAGAAACTGATTTTCGGCTCCGGACGCGCCGTTCACCTGGATGCCGCCCTCGATCTCGCCGGAATTCACGGACGGAGAGAGCAGCGCCAAAGCCTGGAAGGACCTCGCTTTCGGCAGCCGGTCGAATTCTTCGGCCGGCACGTTATGTGAAATCGCGGCCGCCGAGACGTCGATCAGCGGCGCATTATCGGTGACCTGCACGGTCTGCTCAGTTGCGCCTATCTGCATGGTGGCATCGACCTTCAAGGTCTGGCCAACGAGCAGGATGACATCCGGAACTTCGTGCGTTGCGAATCCCTTAAGCTGAAAGCGAACGGAGTAGCGGCCCGGTTCCAACTCTCGAACCATATACGCGCCGTCGCTTCCCGTCGCTGTGGAAAGCGACCGGGCCGTCGCTTTGTTGACGACCGTGACGATGGTTCCAGG
>SYKU01000474.1 GCA_005808865.1 Acidobacteriota bacterium | reverse complement strand
GGCGGCCCGACCTGGTTTTGCTCGACATCAGGCTGCCCGATTCAGACGGCCTCGATTTGTGCCGGCGCATCCGCGGCGACGGACAGTTGATGAACCTGCCCATCATCTTTCTGACGGCGAGAGCCTCCGAAACCGACCGCATCATCGGGTTGGAGTTGGGTGCGAACGACTACATTGTGAAGCCATTCTTCGTCCGCGAACTGGTCGCACGAATACGGCTGCAACTCCGCCCGCAGAACCGCTCCACCCGCGTGCTCAGTTCCGGCGGAATCGAACTCGACCGCGACAGCCGGCAGGTCCGCTGGAACGGAACGCCGGTGGCCCTGACGGCCACCGAGTTTCGTCTACTGGAGCACCTGATGGGAAGGTCCGGCGTGGTGTTCAGCCGCGATCAGTTGCTCGACGCGGTGTGGGGTCACGACCGGGCTGTCACGGATCGCACCGTCGATGTCTACATTTTGCGGCTGCGTCAGAAGATCGAGCCGGATCCGGTGAGTCCTGCGCTTCTGCATTCGGTGCGGGGATTCGGGTATACGTTCGAGGCGCGGTAAGAAGACGCGCGGCGGAACCGCCCGGCGGGGCCCCGGCTTCGACCAGCCGGCCCGGCTCGCCGGGCCTCCAAAGGGAGGAGGTTCCGGTTCGCGTACGGTTTCGCCGGCTTCGCTCTATGCAAGCGCTTCAGCGATCAACGTACCCGAATTGACCGTCGCCCTTTCCGGACGCCCGTTGTGAAGGAAAGTCAGATTGAGATGGTTCAAGCCTAACAGGTGCAGAACGGTGGCGTGGATATCGTGGACGTGATAGGGCTTGTCGACCGCGCGGAAACCGATTTCATCGGTGGTCCCGATCGCCTGTCCGCCTTTCACGCCGCCGCCAGCCATCCACATGGTGAATCCCCACGGATTGTGGTCCCGGCCGTACTTTCCCGGGTTTAGTCCCGTGGAATTCGTATCCGTGAAAGGAGTACGCCCGAACTCTCCGCCCCAGACCACGAGCGTGCTTTCCAGGAGACCACGCGACTTCAGGTCCGCCAACAAACCCGCAACCGGTTTGTCGGAAACGGCGCACCACTTGGAGTGATTCTCCTCCAACTGGCTGTGCGCATCCCATCCGCTTCCGCTTCCGCAATAAACTTCAACAAAACGCACGCCATTTTCAACCAAGCGCCGCGCCAGCAGGCAGTTGCCGCCAAATTTGGCCGTGACCTTGTCGTCCATGCCGTAAAGGTTTTTGGTGGCTTCCGATTCCTTGCCCAGGTCGACGATTTCGGGAGCCGCGCCCTGCATGCGATAGGCCAGTTCGTAGGATTCCATCCGGGCGTCCAGTTCGTCTTCCGAGGGCCACTCGCGGGCATGATGCCGATTCAGCGCCTGGAGCAGATCCAGGCGGCTTCGCTGCTGACGGTCGCTGACGTGCCCGGGCGGGAGAAGATCGAGGATCGGCGGGCCGTCCTTCTGTAAGTGCGTTCCCTGATAGGTTGCCGGCAGGAATCCGGAGCTCCAGTTCGTCGGCCCGCCCCGCACAACTCTATCGTCGGTGAGCACCACGAACGCCGGCAGGTTCTGATTCGCCGCCCCCAACCCATACGTGGTCCACGCGCCGAGCGATGGGCGTCCTGCCAGGATCGACCCGGTATTCATTTGACGGACGGAACCTACGTGATTCAAACCGTCCGCCCAGCAGGAACGAATGACGGCGAGATCATCGACCTGGCCGGCAATGTGCGGGTACCAGTCGGACACCCAGAGGCCGCTCTTGCCGTGCTGCTTCCATTTGCGCTGGGACGGCACAAGCGGCATCCGGTGCGACCCGGTGGCACTGGTTACGGGAAGCTTGAACGATTCGGGGGTTCGCTGTCCGGCGAGCTTTTCGAGCGCAGGCTTCGGATCGAACAAATCGATGTGACTGGGGCCGCCTTCCATGAACAGCCAAATCACCGACTTCGCTTTAGGCGGATGATGCGGGCGCTTCGACGCCAGCGGGTGCTTATCCGCGGCGGCGCCGAGAGCGCGGGGCAAAACACCACTATCGCTGAGCAAGTGCGACAATGCGAGGGCGCCAAGTCCGCTCCCGGAGCCCGATAGAAAGCGGCGGCGGGACCGCGTTTCGGAACGTGGATGTAGCCTTGTATTGGGCATCAGAAGCGGTACACAAATTCGTTCGAATTCAGAAGCATCAGGCAGTAGTCCACCAGGGCGGCCGCCCTAGCCCGCGACGCTGCATCACCGGCAGCAGCGGCAACATCGGGAACCGGGGCGGCATTTTCCTCCGCTGTCTGCGCGGCAATGATATCCGCCTGGCGCGCGAGAAACGTTTGCGCCGTGTCTTTTTCCCACGGATCGGGCGGCCTCGAATAGGCCAGTGAGTAGGCCGCTTCCACCTGCCGCCCGGGATCGCCCGCGGCCTGATCCAACACACGGCCGGCGAAGTGCCGCGCCCATTCAGCGGTCAACTTGCCGTTCAAGAGCGTCAGCGCCTGCGGGGCCGTGGTGGTACGGTTTCGGCGCGAGCAGGAATCATGAGAATCCGGAAAGTCGATCGCGCTCAGCATCGGATAAGGATCGTTGCGCCGCACGAAGATGTAGACGCTGCGCCGGTTGTGCTCGCTTACGTCCTTGGACAGATCCCAGCCGCCCACGGGCTTCGGCATGCCGGCCGGCAGCGGAGGAAAGACACTGCGGCCGCCCACGGCCGTGTTCAAGAGACCGGCCACAGCCAGCGCCGAATCGCGCACGGCCTCGGCCTCCAGACGCTGAGGGGGAAAACGCCAGAGCAACTGATTGGAAGGATCCGCAACCCTCGCCTGCTCGCGATTGCCGGAGCTTTGGCGATAGGTGCTGGAAGTCATGATCAGACGGTGAAGGCGCTTCAGGCTCCAGCCGTTCCGCACAAAATCGTCCGTGAGCCAGTCCAGAAGCTCGGGGTGCGTCGGGCGAGAGCCCATGATTCCGAAATCGCCCGGCGTCGCGACGATGCCGGTCCCGAAGTGATGATGCCAGACGCGGTTCACCATGACGCGGCCGGTCAGTGGATTGTCCGGATCGGTGAGCCAGTTGGCGAGGGCCGTCCGCCGCCCCGTGGAAGGCAACGCGGCGGGCTTCGCGATGGCAGGGGGTTGGCTATCGAGAATCGTGGGAAAACCGGGATCAACTTCCTCCTGCGGAGCCGTATACAAGCCGACGCCCAGCACGTGAGTGGGCGGGGCTTCTCCGCTGACGTCGATCATTCCCGTGCCTTGCGGCAGATCCTTCGGCTTCAAGGAAGCGAGTTTCTCCAGTTCGGACTCGAGCTCATCGAACCGCTTTTTCTCCGCCGCGTTCAATTTCGAAACCACGCTTCGGAACTGGGGATCGAGATGCGGCTTCGGGCGCACAGGGCAGGTGTTGCAGGTTTTGGTTCCAAGCAGGTGAGCCATCCACGTCTGAATCGGCGTGCGGTCCGCGCCGGGTTTACCCATGGCCTCGATGACGTAGTCGGGATAGCGCGCCAGCAGTTGGGCGGGGGAATAGGCTCGCTTCGACATCAGGAGCTTCGACATCTCGTCCCAGACGGGCTGCGACCGCGCTTCCCACTCCGCCAACTGTTGCCGGTACTGCCGTACCTGTTCGGGCGGGGCAAGGGGAAATCCATCGCTCTGGCCTACGTTTGCGAAGAATGCCTGGAGGCGGTAGTAGTCCTGCTGGAGACTGGGATCGAACTTGTGATTGTGGCAGCGGGCGCATTCGAAGGTCAGCCCGAGGAAGGCCGATCCGGTGACCGATGTTATGTCGTGCAGCATCTCCTGACGCGCCATCAGCAGGTCTTTTTGATTTCCCTCTTCGGCGTAGTGCCGGTTAAAAGCGGTGGCGGTGCGGGCGTCGAAATCGGAAGGCCACAATTCGTCGCCGGCGATTTGCTCGCGGACGAAGCGGTCGTACGGCTTGTCCTTGTTGAAAGAATCGATCACGTAGTCGCGGTAGCGCCATGCGTTGGGCCGTGTGACGTCGTCCTCGAATCCCGTGCTTTCGGCGAAACGGGCGACATCGAGCCAATGCCTTCCCCAACGCTCGCCGTAATGGGGAGACGCCAGGAGTTCGTCGACAACTTTTTCAAATGCCGCGGGCGATGAATCCTCGATAAAAGCGCGCACCTGCGCGGGCGCCGGCGGCAGTCCTGTCAAGTCGAAATACGCCCGCCGAATCAACGCAATCTTATCGGCGGCGGGCCCGGGTGAGATGCCCTTGGGCTCCAGTTTTCCAAGAATGAAAGCGTCGATGGGATTTCGAACCCAGTTCCGGTTGCCAACGGCGGGCGCCGCGGGCCGGCGCACTTTCTGAAAAGCCCAATACCGGCGCTGCTGTGGAGTGAACGGGTCGGGACCGGCGGCGGCCGCTGAGATCTGAGTCAGAGCCAAGCTTAATGGAACGCAGATCACGGCGATCTTCATTATTGATGACCATGCTACACCTGTTTGAGTGGGATGGTCAAACTGACTTCCGGTGCAGGCGGTGGGGGCACTCGACCGCGCGGGACAGCTTCGTTCCGCTGGAACCGGAGGGCGGCAGGGGTGTTCGCGCAGGCGAGTGCGCACGGGCCGGCGCTTGAGACGGCTGGCGGTGCGCCGAAGTGAGGTAAGCCGGGTCATGGAAACGGCGGCCGCCAGGAGCGGCAAGGGCCCTAGCAGGGCAGGCTTGGGGAAGGGCTTCCCTTTGCGGCGTCCGTTCTAGGCGGCTCAAGCCCTGCGAACGGTTCTGCTAAACTCACTCTTAAATGAAAGCTGCATACTACGAAGGTCAGGAACACATTCGGGTGGGGGATTGCTATCCCGTCTCGCCAGCCCCAGGACAAGTACAGATTCAGGTTTCGCATTGCGGCATCTGCGGCACCGACGTGCATGTGTTTCACGGCAAAATGGATCACCGCGTCCAATTCCCGCAAGTGCTTGGGCATGAGATGTCGGGCACTGTCACCGCGATAGGCGAGGGCGTTTCCGGCTTCGCACCGGGCGATCGGGTTACCGTCATGCCGCTCGATCCTTGCGGGGCGTGCCCGGCTTGCAAGGCAGGCCACAGCCATGTCTGTCTGAAACTGAAGTTCATCGGCATCGACGCACCCGGTGCGCTCCAGGCTCTCTGGACAGTTCCGGCACACACCCTTCACAGGTTACCCGCGAACGTATCGCTCGAACACGGCGCGCTTGTCGAACCGATTGCCGTCGCCTGCCATGACGTACGCCTGGGCGAGGTGACGGCCGGGGAGTTCGTTGTGGTCCAGGGCGGCGGTCCCATCGGCAGTCTGGTGGCACTTGTCGCCAGGGACGCCGGCGCGCGCGTGGTCGTGAGCGAAGTGAACCCGTTCCGCATAAAACTGGCGCGCGACCTCGGGCTTGATGTGGTCGATCCTCGCGACACGGATCTCGTCGAGTTCGTCAACGCTCAAACAGGCGGCGCCGGGGCAGACGCAGTATTCGAAGTGTCGGGTTCAGCCGCGGGCGCGGAGATGATGACAAAGCTGCCGCGCGTCCGTGGGAGGATTGTCGTGGTCGCCATCTTCGCGGAGCCCACGAAGGTCGATCTGTTCCGCTGCTTCTGGCGCGAATTGCGCATCATTGGGACGCGCGTGTATGAGCACGAAGATTTCGACAAGGCGATTTCGCTCATCGCCTCGGGCAGTCTGCCGTTCGACAAGCTGATCACCGACGTCTACTCGCTCGATCAACTTGAACACGGCTTCCGGCAATTGGAAAAGGGCGGTGATGTGATGAAGATTCTCGTGCGGTGTTCGGGCAACTAGCATGGGCGTGCTCGATCTGTTTCGTCTCGATGGAAAAGTCGCGCTTGTTACGGGATGCCGGCGCGGGATCGGAAAAGCGATGGCGGTGGCTCTGGCCGAAGCCGGGGCGGATATCGTTGGCGTTAGCGCGTCGCTCGAGGCTGGGGAGAGCGAGGTTGAGCGGGAGGTGGCCGCACTCGGGCGGAAATTCACAGGACACTCCTGCGACTTCGGCAATCGCGAAGCGCTGTACGCGTTCATCGCGCGCGTCAACGAGGAGTGCCCGCGGATTGACATATTGATCAACAACGCCGGTACGATTCTCCGGAAGCCTGCCATCGATCACCCGGACGATTACTGGGACAAGATCATAGAAGTCAACCTTAACGCCCAGTTCATCTTGAGCCGTGAAATCGCAAAGGGGATGATCGCGCGCGGGTCCGGCAAGATCATTTTTACGGCTTCGCTGCTGACGTTTCAGGGCGGCATCACGGTTCCTGGCTACGCGGCAAGCAAGGGCGCGATCGGGCAGCTGACGAAGGCCTTCGCAAACGAGTGGGCTGCGAAGGGCATACAAGTGAACGCCCTCGCTCCGGGATACATCAGTACGGACAACACGACGGCCCTCCGCAACGATCCTGAGCGAAGCTCAGCCATTCTCGCGCGCATTCCGGCCGGCCGTTGGGGCGAACCGGACGACTTCCAGGGCGTGGTTGTATTTCTCGCGTCGCGTGCGTCGGATTACGTCAACGGGACCATCGTTACGGTGGATGGCGGCTGGATGGGGCGTTGAAGCGGCATGAGTATGGCTCCGGAAGTCACGCATCGATTCGTCGAGGCAAACGGGATCCGGGTTCACTTTGCCGAAGTGGGGGCCGGGCCGTTGGTTGTGCTGCTGCACGGCTTCCCCGAATCCTGGTATGCGTGGCGGAATCAGTTCGAGGCGCTCGCGCTTGAGGGATATCACGTAATAGCACCTGACTTGAGGGGCTACGGGCAGACGGACCGCCCGGAGCCGGTCGAAGAGTACGGCATCTTTCAGTTGACGGGCGATATCGTGGGTCTGGTGAAGGCGCTGGGCGAAACGGGCGCGATCATCGCGGGTCACGATTGGGGTGCGCTGATAGCATCTCAGCTCATGCTACTTCGCCCGGATCTGTTCCGCGCCGGTGTATTGCTGAGCGTCCCTTATGTGCCCCGGCGGCCGATAAGCCCGAGTCAATGGGAACAACATACCTACCCCGGGCAGATTTTCTACCAGGCCTTCCTTCGGTCTCCTATGGCTGAGACCTATCTGCAAGCTGACGTTCGGTCCAGCCTGTTACGCGGGCTTTACACGTTGTCGGGAGAAGCGCCGGACGAGGATCGGTTCCGCCCAGCGCGGGATCCCGGGTTGCCTGCGCCGGTTGCGGCGAAGCGCCCGCCGTGGATTAGCGAACAGGATCTCGATTTCCTCGAAGCCGAGTTTAAGCGGACCGGCTTTACCGGGGGCCTGAATTACTATCGCAACATGGACAGGAACTGGGCGCTGACTCCGTTTCTCGACGGTGCGAAGATCCTCCAGCCTGCGTTGTTTGTCGCGGGCGAAAAGGACCCGGTTATTGAGTTTCTGCGCTTGGAGTTCGATGCGCTGGAGTCGAACGTTCCAAAGCTTAAAGGGAAAGTACTGCTCCCGGGAGCCGGTCATTGGATTCAGCAGGAACGTCCGGATGACGTCAACCGTCTGATGATCGAGTTCCTGCGCAGCCTCTGATCGCCGCGATGGTCTTCGGTCACGCACCTGATGGATCGCACCGAATTCGAGCGCAGGATACAAGCAGGCAAGCCCGTGATCCGGCGGGCCTGCTTACCGTCGAATTCATTCCCGATCTTCCCGCGTTCGGTGAGTCCGAGACCGTGGTCTTTGGCGGACTATCCTGGGCTGCCTCGCCGGAGAAAAGTTTCCGAAGCGAATCGTTGAAATGCTTCATGTTGACGGGCCTGTTGCGCGTTCGGCCGGGACCGATTGCCACGGATGGAGAGGCTCCGCTGTCTTCTGTTTGGGCGAAATTCGAAGCCGCATTCCACTGATGCTGGATAGGGATCTCCAGCAGATTGGGGCTCAGCGCGGGCTTCACCGCCATCACGGCAGGGTAGTCCTACTTCGGGTTAATCCGGCGACTCAACACAATTTCGTCCTCATCGTGCGGAGGTGTTTCGAGGTGAATAGGCCGGGCACACCAACATCGCTCGCCGGCTGAATTCATGTACAGGCCGCTCGAAAGAGCTAACCCAACTTCCGCGTTTTCGAAAGCGCTCTATTGAAAAGGAAGGGCTTATCCGTTTT
>SYKU01000473.1 GCA_005808865.1 Acidobacteriota bacterium | reverse complement strand
GCTCGCCTCCATCATCGCGGAAGAGCTTGAGGTGAACTTCGAGCAAACCTCCGGGCCTGTGCTTCAGAAGAAGCTCGATTTGACGGGCATCCTCAGCAATATTCGCGCCCGGCAGGTTTTCTTCATTGACGAAATTCACCGCCTGATGCCCGACGTTGAGGAGATGCTGTACTCGGCTGTGGAGGATTTCCGCGTCGATATCCTAGTGGGAGCGGGACCGGGCGCGCGCACCCACTCGCTGCCCATTCCACGCTTCACGGCAATCGGCGCGACCACGCGTCAAGGCCTGCTCAGCGCGCCATTGCGCGGACGCTTCGGCCTGGTAATCCGGCTGAATCACTACGACGTCGCGGAGCTGAAGCAGATCGTCCAGCGTTCGGCGCGCCTCCTTCAGGTGGAGGTGGACGATCCGGGAGCGGATGAGATTGCCCGCCGCAGCCGGGGCACGCCGCGCATTGCCAACCGTTTGCTCCGCCGCGTCCGCGACTACGCGCAAGTGCGCGCGAACGGGCAAGTGACAATCGACATCGCGCGCACGGCGCTCGATCTGCTTGAAGTGGATCAATACGGCCTGGACGAGATCGATCAGAAGATCATGCTGACCGTGCTCGAGAAGTACAGCGGCGGGCCGGTTGGATTGAACACGGTGGCGGCGTCGATCGGCGAAGAGGCGAGCACCGTCGAGGAAGTGTACGAGCCGTACCTGATTCAGCTTGGGTTTCTCGACCGTACACCGCGCGGCCGCGTGGGCACGGAGCGGGCCTTCGACTACTTCAAGGTGAAGAAGCGGTTGAAGGCGAGCGACCAGCCCGGCCTCTTTGGATGAAGACCGTCTATCTGGCGTTGGGAGCGAATCTGGGCCGCCGCGAGGAGGCTCTCGAAACCGCGCGCCGTCTGCTTGAGCGGGAAGGGGCGCGGATCAAACGGGCTTCCGCTCTGTACGAAACCGAGCCGATGGAAGTCACCGGCCAGCCGTGGTTCCTGAATCAGGTGGTCGAGGCCGAAACGGCGCTGTTCCCCCTTCAGTTGCTGTCGCGCATCAACCGGATCGAAGTCGAGATGGGCCGCAGGCGCGTCGTGCCGAAAGGGCCGCGGACTATTGATATCGACATTCTCTTCTATGGCCGGTTCACCATCGTTTCGCCGAAGCTGACCGTACCGCACCTTCGTTTTCGCGAGCGCCGCTTCGTGCTCGCGCCCATGGCAGAAATCGCACCGGACTTTCGCGATCCGGTGACCCGAAAGAGCATGCGGGAGTTGCTCGCCGCGCTCAGCGGTCAAACGGTGCGGAAGTGGGCGGGCACGGCGTAGCCGGCGGCGCGGGCACCGGGAGATCAAGTAGCAGCGCAAGTCGTCTTCGTAGCCGTGAGATACTCTGAGGACGCGGCATCCGAATATGGGCAAAAGCGTCTTCGTCAGCTATTCGCACCAACAGGCAGACTGGGTGCGCAACACCCTATGCCCCGTCCTCAACGCCTGGGGTGCGGACGTCTTGATCGACGCCCTTCGCTTTCAGGCCGGAGTGGCTATGTATGAGCAGATGGACGCGATCCAGGATCGAGCCGAGATTCATCTGCTGGTTTTATCCCCCGATTATCTGGCGAGCGCCCCTTGTCTTCATGAAATGAAGCGGGCGGTGGCGGCGGATCCATCCTTCAGTAAGGGATGCGTGTTGCCGGTTGTGAGGGAAGCCTGCACGTTACCGCCGGAGATCAAGAGTCCGAACCCCCTCTACGTGAAGCTTGTCGATGACTCGAATGGAGACCAATGGGATCTTGTGACGGAAAAGTTTGGGGCCAACATCGGCGTTTCGGCTGCCGAGTGGCTGCGGGCGCGAAGAGCAGTCCGGGACGCGATGCTCGACGGACGGTCGGTCAATCTGGTTGTGCAGGGATCGCCTGACCGCAAGGGCTTGCTGGCCCAGCTTCGTGCGGATCTTGGGCAACTCGCCATTGTTGACCTGGAGAGCGGCGCTACGGTGGGGAGGCAGAGCCTCATCACGGAAATCCTGCGCGCATTGGGAAGCACCGTAGTGGCGCGGAAGTCCCCGGACGACTTACGGGATCTGCACTTGGGCGTAATGGAGGCCCCAGGACCGGTGCGCCTGGCGTTCCGGCACTTCGACGTCTTAAGGTCGCGCGCGAACAATTACAAGGAAGATTTTTTTTCCGCATTGAAATTTCTAGTGGAAGAACGACAACTCGTGCTGTTTATAGAGTCGCGCGCACCGTATACGACGCTACTGCCTGCCACGAATTCCTTGAGTATGATTCAAATGAAGACCGTGGAGTTGCGGGGCCGCGCGACGTGACGCCGCCGCTGCCGCTCGATGAGATTCGGCTCTTCGATGGAAAGAGCCATAAAGCCGCCCTCTGGTGGCTGGCAATCCTGTACCGGCGGCCGAAGTTTCTGGATCAGACGCTGAAATCTCTACGCCTTGTCCGAGCCCTCCGGGCAGCCGCAATCCTCTACCTCCACGGGTTGCCGTATGCTGCCGTTTTTTCGATTGCCCTTCGAGTGGCAACCAATTCACTGACCTATACCGGCTGGAACTGGCATGTGGTCCTTGACATCGCCGTTGGGATCGCCTTTGGGATGGCCGTTGGGATCGCCGTTGGGATCGCCGTTGGGATCGCCTTTGGGATCGCCTTTGGGATCGCCGTTGGGATGGCCGGTGGGATCGCCGGTGGGATCCTCGTTGGGATCGCCGTTGGGATGGCCGGTGGGATCGCCGATGGGATCGCCTTTGGGATGGCCGTTGGGATCTGTGGGCTAAGGGCGTATTACTTTCTTGCTCACCCCTTCTTTGTTTGGCCGAAAGCCCGGGGGCGGTTATATCCTTTCCACCCGGCCGCCTGGGATGACCTATGCGGCGTTCCTTTTCGCGGGTTGGACCAACTGCTGGTGGCATTTGCCGAACTCCATCCCGGCAGGGGCGAGGCCGAGATCGAACGCCTCCTCACCTCCTATCCAAGTCAACGCATGGAGGCAATCCGTGCCCGTTTGATCCTGCTGGCTCGCGCATCGAAGCGAATTGCCGATTTGCCTGGCCTGGAGGACATTGCGGCACGGATGCCGCGAGGCGCGGGAACCTTGTTGGAACAGGCGCAGCAAGTGGCGGGAAGTCTGGGCGAAATCGTGACGATACAGGCCAGGCTCAACACGGCTCAGCGGGCGATGCTGCGTGAGCCCCTGGCGGAGATTCTGGTCAAGGAGATCGAGAGCTTTCGACACCGGATCGCGGGATTCAAAGAACCTCTGGCCAGCGAGTTCAGCGCCGCGGCACTCGAATGGCGGAGAATTGCGATGCGGCAACTGGACGAGGCGCGGAGCATTTTGACGCGTAAGCCTGTCGGTCAACCATTTCGCGCGGGAGATCCCGTGAACCGTGAAGGCGAAGCGTTCGTCTACCGCGATGCCGTGATCGGACGGTTGGATCAACAGGTGACGCTTGCAACCGGGTGCCCGGGGATTGTGCTGTATGCGCGGCGAAGAATGGGAAAGAGTACGCTGCTCGCGAATCTGGATGGATTCCTGCCCGCGCCTGTCGTGACGCGCGTCATTTCGATGCAGGACGCGACGGCGTTCACTTCGCTCCCGCACTTCGCGGGTAGGATTTCGGATGGGGAATCAAACGATTTGCTGAGCCTGTCGCAATATCTGAGCAGGAAGAACGAACAGTTGAAAGCCGCGGGCAAGCGTCTGCTGCTGGCGCTCGACGAGTACGAGAACATCGACGTGAAAATCGGCGAGAAGGTATTTCCCAAAGACCTCCTGGCGGTGATTCGCGAGTCCATCCAGCAGCACAGGCAGATCATCTGGCTCTTTGCCGGAAGTCACCAGATTACCGAGCTCAAAAACGCCGAGTGGACCTCATACCTGGTTTCCGCCAGGACGATCGAGATTCCGCCGTTCTCGCTGGATGAAACGCGGCTGCTGCTGACCGACCCGCTCAAACATTCTCCCCTTTTCGCCAAGGCAGGCGAGCGCCCCAGGTTCGCACCGGAAATCTGGGGCACGGGCGGGATCGAGCGCATCCACGCCGAGGCTGGAGGCTGGCCTCATTTGCTGCAACTGATCGCCGAAACGCTGGTGGATTTTCTCAACAACGCAGGGGCCGCGGCGGTGACGCCGGAGTTGATGGAACTTGCGCTCGACGAGGCGACGGTCTCCGGACAGAACGTGCTGTATCAGTTGATGCGGGGAGAGTGTTCGGCGCCCGGAGAATGGGAGTACCTTTCCGCGTTCCGTGGAGTGGAGGAACAAGAAGCCCCTGGCGAGGTCGCGATTCGAGATTCTGTATTGCGGCGGCAATTGGTGCTGCCGAGCGGCGGCAAGTGGAGGTTGCGCGTGCCGCTGATGGCGCGTTGGCTGCGCCTGCGGGGCTGAGCCGGCACAACGGACTGCCCGAGGAGGTTTAGCGTGCGCAGCCTCAAACCGCGGGCAGCACCGAGGCGAAGCGCTCGATATCGGCTTCGTTGTTGTAGAAGTGCGGCGAGACACGAAGGCGCCCGTGCCTCGATGCCACCAACACCCGTTCGGCTTTTAGTCTGCGCGTCATCTCTTCGGTATCGCCGTCGAAACTTGCGGCGACAATCGGCGAATCGTAATGCGGCAGTTCATCGAACAACAGCCTTGCGCCCGCGCGCCGCAGCACTTCGCGCACCTGCGCCGCCAGCGCGTTGACCCGCGCCTCGACCACCTCGGGACCCAGTTCAAGCACCATGCCCACCGACGCGCCCATCGCGTAGAGAGCGGCGAAATTCAGCATGCCGCCCTCGTACTTTTCCGCCTCCGTTTTGAATTCCGGCCGGCCGTGATGAAGCCGGTCGTGGTTACGCCAACCCCGATGGCTGCGCCAGCCGACCACATTCGGATCGAGCCGCTCGCGCAGCCCCGGGCTTACGTACATGAACCCCGCGCCGTTCGGCGAAAGCAGCCACTTGTAGGCGTGGACGGCGAACATGTCCGGCTGCACGGCCCGCACGTCGAACTGGAGCGCGCCCACCGACTGCGTTCCGTCGAGGAACAGCATCACGCCGCGCTCGCGAAGGAACCGGCCGATCTCTTCAAGCGGCGCGCGGAATCCCGTCATGTAGCTCACGGTGCTCATCACAACCAGGCGCGTCCCCGGTGTGATCGAATCGTAAAAGCGGTCCCAGCAGGTTTCCATGAACTCCACGCCGCGCGGCGCGAGCAGCGACGGATAGTAGAACTGATTCGGGAACTCGTTTTCGAGTGTCACGATGCGGTCGCCCGGCTTCCAGTCGATGCCGCCCAGCAGCAAAGACAACGCCGTCGAAGCGTTCATGACGAACGCGATGTCGGCGGGCGTGGCCTGGATCAGTTGCGCAACCTGGGCGCGGATCGCGTCGGCATCGTCGAACCAACTGAGGAAGTCGTTGCAGGCGAACTCGTCGCGGCGCTCGAAGTGGCCCTCAGTGGCCTTCGTGGCTCGCGTCGGAATCTGGCCGAACGTCGCCGTATTGAGATAGGTCCAGCGGGAGAGCGATGGAAACTCCTCGCGGATCGCGCCCCAGTCTACGGACATTTCGCTTTCACCGCGGCAGCGGCCTCCGCGACCGGCACGTCCACGCTCGCGCGGGTGCTCCGCTCGACAAACTCCACCATTCCCTGCGCGAGTTTCTTGCCCACGGTGATACGGAATGGTATCCCGATGAGGTCTGCGTCCTTGAACTTGACGCCGGGACGCTCGTCGCGGTCGTCGAGAAGCGCGTCGAGCCCAAGCGCGCGGCAGCCCCGATAAATGTCTTCCGCGGCCTTCCGCTGCCCGGGATCGTTCGCGTTCACCGGTGTGACAACCACCGTAAACGGCGCGATCGCGGGCGGCAGCGCCATCCCGTCCCTATCGTGCGACTGCTCGATCGCGCAACTCAACACACGCTCGATCCCGATGCCGTACGAACCCATGATGACGTTCACTTCCTCGCCCGCGGCCGTCAGCACCTTCAGCCCCATCGACTCGGAATACTTGTACCCGAGTTTGAAGATGTGGCCGAGTTCGATGGTCTTCTTCAGCGCGAGGGGCGCGCCGCAACGGGTGCACCCATCGCCTTCGGCGGCCTGACGCAATTCGCGAAACTCGGCCTTGAAATCCTCGCCGGGCGTGACATGGCGCAGGTGATAGTCGTCCCGATTCGCGCCAGCGATCATGTTGCGGCGGCCTTCGAGCGCCGTGTCGGCGAGGATACGCATGTTTGTCACGCCCACGGGGCCAAGCGAACCCGCGTCGGCGCCGAACGCCTGACGGATTTCCTCCGCATTCGCCTGGCGGAATTCCTTTGCGCCGGCGGCCGCGGCGAACTTCGTCTCGCTCAGTTGGTGATCGCCGCGCAGCAGGACCAGGACAATCCTGCCATCCGCATTCATCACAAGGCTCTTCATCTGCGAAGTCTGCGGGAGCGCTGTGAACTCAGCCACCTCGGCGATGGTCTTGCGTCCAGGTGTGTGAAACGCTTCGGGTGTGAGATCGCCTTCGGGATCGGCCGAGGCGGGCGAGATCGCCGCGGAAACGGCCTTTTCGAGATTCGCCGCGTAGCCGCAAGCCTCGCAGATGGCGATGAAATCCTCGCCCGCGTCCGCCGCGACCATGAACTCGTGAGACTGGCTACCGCCCATCGCGCCCGAATCGGCCTCGACCACGGAATACTTGAGGCCGCACCGGTCGAAAATACGGCAGTAGGCCTCGTAGTGCTTGTCGTAGGCGGTGTCGAGGCCGGGGGCATCGAGATCGAAGGAGTACGAATCCTTCATGATGAACTGCCGGACGCGCAGCAGGCCGGACTTCGGCCGCGGCTCGTCGCGGAACTTGGTCTGGATCTGATACCAGATCTGCGGCAACTGCTTGTAGCTGCGCATCTCACCCCGTGCGATCGAGGTCATCACTTCCTCATGGGTCATGCCTAGACACAGGTCGCGCTGCCAGCGGTCTTTGAGCCGGAACAGGTTCGCGCCCATGACGTCCCAACGGCCGGACTCCTGCCAAACCTCCGCCGGGTTCAGCGCGGGAAGCAGCATTTCCTGCGCTCCGATGGCGTCCATATCTTCGCGCACGATGGCGGTGATCTTGAGCAGCGAGCGTTGCGCGAGAAACAGATAGCTGTAAATGCCGGCCGAAAGCTGGCGAATGTAGCCGGCGCGCAGCAACAACTGATGACTGGGCACTTCGGCTTCCGCGGGTGTTTCCCGCAGAGTCGGGATGAACAGCTTACTCCATTGCATGGGGAGCTTTCAGTGTAACAGGTGGTGGGAAAGGCGGTATTATGACGAAATGCGAATTATCCTCCGCCGATCTTGCCTCGCGTGGCTGATGTGCACCACGGCCGCAGCCGCCGAATGGCCGCAATTCCGCGGCAACAACGGCACGGGCGTTGCCGAAGCGTCTGGCCTGCCGGCGGAGTTCGGGCCATCGAAGAACGTTGTGTGGAAGACGGATCTTCCGCCGGGGCATTCGTCGCCCGTGATCTGGGGCGACCGGATTTTCCTTACAGCTTCGGAGGGGGGTAAGCGTTCGGATGCTGGACGGGACAAGATTGTCGACGAGGGCGGGAGGCTTTACACGATTTGTCTGGAACGGAAGTCCGGCAAGATACTGTGGCGGCGCGAAGTGCCGCGACCGCGTCTTGAACGCTTTCAACCTGCCAATTCCGCCGCGTCCCCCAGCCCGGTCACCGACGGCAAGAGCGTTGTCGTGTTTTTCGGGGACTTCGGTCTGATTTCCTATTCGCTTGACGGCCAGGAGCGCTGGCGCCTGCCGCTTGGCCCATTCAACAATGTCAACGGACACGGGTCTTCACCCATCCTGTTCGAGAACCTCGTCGTCATGCTGTGCGACCAGGACGCCAATTCCTACCTGATCGGCGTTGATAAGGAGACGGGCAAGGTTAGTTACAAAGTGGAGCGGCCGGAGGCGACGCGAAGTTACTCGACCCCGGCTATCCTGCGGCCGAAAGACGGACCGGCGGAAGTGATAATCCCCGGCGCGTATCAGCTTACGTCGTACAACGCGCGAACCGGCGAGAAGCTGTGGTGGATCAGAGGGATGTCGTGGCAGCCGAAATCGACGCCTGTGATCGACGGCGACATGATCTACGCGCATTGGTGGGAAGGGGGCGGGGAAGCGGAGACCCCGACCGAGACTCCCACCTTCGCCGAGTTCCTCAAGCTCCATGACGACAACAGCGACGGCCGCCTCACGGAGAACGAGTTCGCGTTCGACCCCCGTCAGCAGAAGGGCTACTACCTGCTCGATCTTAATCAGGACAAGTTCGTGGACGGCTGGGAATGGGAGTTTTATCGCGCGCGGCGCGCCTCCCGGAACGCGTTGGTGGCAGTGAAACACGGCGGGCGTGGGGATCTGACGGACACGAATGTGGTCTGGCGGATGCAGAAGTTCCTGCCGAACGTGCCATCGCCGCTGCTTTACCAGGGGGTACTCTATCTGGTGAAGGACGGCGGAATCCTGACGAGCCTCGATCCGCAGACGGGACGGATTCTGAGGCAAGGGCGTCTCACGGGCGCGCTCGACACGTACTATTCGTCACCGGTAGGCGCTGACGGCAAGGTGTACCTGATCAGCCAGACAGGCAAGGCAACGGTTGTGAAGGCGGGCGGAGAGTGGGAGATACTTGCGTCGAGCGACCTTGACGACGAATGCTACGCGACGCCGGCCTTCAGCGGGAACAGAATGTACCTGCGCACGCGGGGGGCGTTGTATTGTTTGGGCGTTCCGGGAAATTAGGGTTGAAGTTGGTTGAAGTGGGTTCTCTCCGGGCAAGCGTCAGCGCTTTCCCGGACCAGCGCTTCTTTTGTGCCTGCTTGGGTTCTTGCGCCCGGTGGAGCGGCTCGCAGCGGCCACTCCCTCGACTCCCGGTTCTCTGCCTTCGACCGGGCCGTCGCTCGGGAGGTATCCCGCGCCGGCAGCCGCGAAATTCGGAACTCGACCCGGAAATTCCTTTGTGCTTTTGGATTGAGGTTATCAGCCGGGCAGGGCCGCTGCGGCGGTGGCCGCACGCCCTCGCAGTGGATCACGATCTGATTGCCGGCTCCGGAGATCGATCATCTTGCCAAACCCGGGGCGGCTTACTTACCCTGCCTTCCGAAGGTCTTTCCGTGTCCGGCTCAAACACGCCCAGGATCTCATGCTTCGCTCGCGGGTCGGCTCCCGGCAGTTCCCGCGCCTGCGGTAAGCCCTGTGGGACCCGGCGGCTTGCTACTAGTGTCTAGTTGCAGTAGTTCTGGTACTACTGTATGTTGAGTCATGCGCCGAAAGTCCGCGAAATTTCAGCTCAGCGACGAAGAGATGAAGACCTTAGAGGGATGGACCCGCCAAGGCAAGACGGAGCACCGTTTGGTCGAGAGGGCGCGGATTG
>SYKU01000055.1 GCA_005808865.1 Acidobacteriota bacterium | reverse complement strand
CGCGCTTGAGGTTCGATTCCGCCGACGCCTTTAGCAGCGCCCGCCCGGTGCGCGTACTGCCGGTGAAACTGATCTTATCGACGTCCATGTGGCGTGCGAGCGCCTCGCCCGCCGTATGCCCGTAGCCGGTGACGACGTTCAGCACACCTTCCGGGACGCCTGCTTCCATGGCATATTCGGCGAGCTTGAGCGCCGTAAGCGGCGTCATTTCCGATGGCTTCAGCACCACCGAGCAGCCGCATGCGAGCGCGGGCGCAACTTTCCACGTCGCGATCTGTAATGGATAATTCCAGGGCACCACCGCGCCCACCACTCCCACGGGCTCGCGCAGCGTGTAATTCAGGAAGCCGCCGTCCACGGGAATGGTTTCGCCGTAAATCTTCCGAACCCAGCCTGCGTAGTAGCGGAAAGCGTCGATCGCGGGACCCACGTCAGAACCGGCGGCCTCCCGAACCGTCTTGCCATTCTCAAGCGATTCGAGGACCGCCAGCTCTTCCGCGTTCTTCGCCAGGATCTCCGCCAGATTCCAAAGGATCTTCTCT
The DNA here is from genome assembly GCA_005808865.1 of Acidobacteriota bacterium. Lineage (GTDB taxonomy): Bacteria > Acidobacteriota > Terriglobia > Bryobacterales > Bryobacteraceae > SYKU01. The sequence continues at coordinate 14,478 of SYKU01000055.1, read as the reverse complement.
TTCTTCGAAGGGTCGAGGGCGCGCCACGTTTTCTTCTCAAAGCTCGCGCGCGCCGCGGCGACGGCGCGGTCGACATCCGCCGCCTCGCCGTCCGGAACTGTAGTCAGCAACTCTCCGGTGGCCGGATTACGGACCTCAATCGACTTCCCGTTCGCCGAGTCCTCACCCTTTCCGTTGATGAACAATTGCCTTGGACCCAGCTTTTCCCGAACCACTTCCGCGACACTCATGAACCTGATTCTCCCGTTGCGGCGCGATGAGAAGTTCTGGAGCTCCACTCGGGTCCCCGGTATATGCGCCGCGCAATCAAAGCGTACAACAGCCCCAGCCCGGCGATCAAACCGGCCAGCGTCTTTCCGGCGAGCTCGTTTGGGGGCATCATTAGAACCACGGAAATGAAGCCCGCGTAAAGTATTGCCGCAAGATTAACCGCGCCACCGAACCGTCCCAGGCTCCACACGGCTTCAGTTGGCCAGGCAGAGCCGCGAAGCCGCGCTCTGTAGGCGAACACCACGGGAATCGTATAGGCGATGTACAGCGCGACGGTGCTGAGAGAGGTGACGATCGGCACCGCGCCCGTCCACAGCATCGCGCCCAGGGAAGCTCCCACGACCGCCCAGATGGCAGCGCCAGGCGTGCCATGCGCGGCACTCACGGCGCGTAGAGTTTCGGAAAACGGCGTGCCGTGGTCCCGCGCGAGAGCGAACAACGTACGCGACGCCGAGGTGATTGTCGAGAGCCCGCAAAACCACATTGCCATTGATGCCAACGCCGCCATCGCGTTTCCGGCCTTCGCCCCCAACGCCTGTTGCAGAATCGCGATTACCGCCGGTATCACGTTCCCCTCGGCGTCCTTCGCGCCCAGGACTTCGGGAATTCCGCGAATCGCGAGCGTCAACGAAATCACGAGCAGATATCCCACCACGCCAGATACGAGCACGGACAATACGATGCCCCAGGGAGCGCGCCGCCGCGGGTCCTCCGTCTCCTCGGCCATGTGCGCCGAAGCGTCGAAACCCGTATAGGTCCATTGCGCCTGAAGGAGTCCGAGCACGAACGCCCAGGGATACCAGCTTCGCCCGTTACTGTTCACGGCTTGAATAAGGAATGCCGCCGGTTGTTTCGGGGCCAGGAAGAAGACAGCCGCCACGACGGCGAGCACTCCCACGATGTGGACGGTCACACTGAGGTCGTTCAGGATAGCGACCAGCCGCACGCCGTAATGATTCAACGCGCCCTGCGTCACCAGCACGAACGCGAACATGGCGAGCAGCAACGAGTGGCTCGAAGGGAGTCCGAGAAAGGGGAGGACGAATTGCGCGCAACTGAAATTGATGCCCGCGATCGCGGCGATCAGACCGAAGACGTTGAGCCACGCGACAAACCACCCCCAACCTGGGCCGCCGAGGTCGGCGGTCCAATGGTACATCGCGCCCGCGGTCGGGTACGCCGATGTCAACTCCGCCATGCTCGCGGCAACAGTCAAAGTGAGAATCGTCGCGACAGGCCAGCCAAGGCTCATTTCGAGCGGGCCGCCCATTTCGAGTCCGTACCCGAACAGCGTGACCGCGCCCGTCAGAATGGAGATGATTGAGAACGAAAGGGCGAAATTCGAAAATCCGCCCATGCCGCGGAAGAGTTCCTGGGCATATCCGAAGCGCCCAAGATCCGCGCGGTCCCGATCAGCCTGCGGCATCGGCTGAGGGCCTCGCGGGAAATAACTGTCCGAAATCCTTAAGTGGGACGGAGGAGACGGTGGGGCGGAACATCGAGCTCAAAAATCTCCTGACGTGCGTGATGAAAAAGACAGGCGGCAAAAGACGAGCGCCTGCCTCTATGCGTGATAATCGCAACGGTTGTTTCATCACCGGAGCTAAAGCTCTACGTCCTCTCCCAACTGTTTCCCGATGGCCTCCTGGATCAGTTCCTTCAGCGTCTGGCCCGTGCTCGCGAGGACGAAAGCGTTCTCCACGATGTCCCAATCGAGCTTGTAGCTTTTCGAATGGGCCGAGACCCAAACCTGCCGCACTGGAGTGTTTGGGCTGACGACGAACTTCCCTGGCGGGCGCTCGAACTCAACCGAAAGCGCCCCGGCGTTGAAATCGACGTCGAAATCGACCTCCTCCGACAGTGCGATCAGCGCGCGGTTCAGCGCGGCGAGCGAGTCGTCCGCTCTCTTCCTAAAAAGCTGTTCGTCCATCATCTCAGTATTACAAGCCTCGAATGCTTGTCCCCACAAGCGCCAGCGTCAGCCCGATCATTACCACGACCGTGGTCCACGCAACCAGATTATATTTCTTCGAATTTACCCATTCTTGCATGAGATCGCGCTTATTGATCAGCAATATCATGAAGATCAGGACAACGGGCAAGAGCACGCCGTTGAGCACCTGGGAAAAAAGAATCATTTTCACGATGGGGAACCGCGGAATCAGCACCACTCCCGCACCCGCAGCGATGAGCAGCGTGTACAACCAGTAGAATATCGGCGCTTCGCCGAAGCGTTTGTTTACGCCGGATTCGAAGCCGAGTCCCTCGCACACCGAATACGCCGTGGACAGAGGCTGGATGCAGGCAGCAAACACCGACGCATTCAGCAACCCTCCCGCGAAGAGAAAGAACGCCCATTGCCCGAACGGCTTGAGCCCGGCCGCGGCTTGTGCCGAATCCTGAATATCTCTCGGGCCGAATTTCCAGATTGCGCCCGCACAGGCGACGATGATGAAGAACGCAATGACGGACGTCATGATGCAACCGACGATCACCTCAATACGCGACTCCAGATAATCCTTGGCCGAAATGCCCTTCTCCACGACGGCGGCCTGAAGATAGAACTGCATCCACGGCGCGATGGTTGTGCCCACCATGCCAATCAACATCGTGATATAAGCTCCGTCCAGCATGAGTACCGGCCGCACGCTGTAGAGCGCCGCGGCCTTCCAGTTCGGTTCGACCAGCACTCCGGAAATCACATAGGTCACATAAAACAGACACGCGAAAAGGAATATTTTCTCGACGCTCCGGTAGTTCCCTTTCACCACGAGCCACCAGATCCCCGCCGCTCCGAGCGGTACGGAAACATAGCGGCTCAACCCGACCAGTTCGAGCGCGCCCGCGATGCCCGCGAAATTGGCCATGATGTTCGTCAAATTCGCGAGCACCAGCATGATCATGACAAGAAACGTGACGCGCAGGCCGAACTCTTCGCGAATCAGATCCGACAGCCCTTTGCCGGTGACAGCTCCCATCCGGGAGCACATCTCCTGGGTGACGATCAAAGCAAGCGTGACAGGCAGCAGAGTCCAGAGGGGCAGATAACCCCAGCGCGCGCCGGCCTGGGAATAGGTGAAGATGCCGCCAGCGTCGTTGTCGACGACGGCGGTGATGAACCCCGGCCCGAGGACGGCAAGGAACACGGCGATGTGATGGCGGAAGCGTTTCAGCATCTGGCGTCTCGGACTAACGGTGACGCAGGACCGAGATGATGTCGTCGGCCGTAATCACGCCCGCGAGCCTGCCACTTTCATCGACCACGGCGAGGGCGAGCAGATTGTACTTGTCGAAGCGTTCGGTGACGCGATCCTGCTTTTCGTCCACGCGGGCGTGGATCAGCCGTTCGGAGATGAGGCCAACGAGGGGCGCGGACTCCGGTTGCCCGAAGAGCCGGCCGAGCGGCACGGCGCCACGCAGGACGCCGTCCGCGCTTGTGAGAAACAGCGTATTCAGACTTTCCAGCACGTCCGCGTCTTCCTGGGCGGCGACGCCATCAAGAGCCGCCCGCGCGTCGGCCACGGTCGCCTCTTCCGGAAGCGCCACATATTCGGTGTTCATCATGCCGCCCGCGGTGTCGTCTTCGAATTCGAGCAACTCGCGCACTTCAGATTTCCCGTCGCCTTCCATCTCTTCGAGAATCTCGTCGGAGGTCTCCTCGAGAAGCTCAGAAAGCGCGTCGGCAGCCTCGTCCGGCGCCATTTCCTCAAGGATGTCGGCGGCCTTTTCGGGTTCGAGCGATTCGAGGATACTGGCCTGCATCTTGGGCTCGACTTCGGACAGCGCGCCTGCAGCCACTTCACTATCCAGCGTTTCGAAAATGGCTTCGCGTTCGGCCGGACTCAGATCTTCGACGATGTCGGCAAGGTCCGCGGGATGCATGCTCTCCAGCATCTGATTCGAGATGTTGAGCCGCAGCCGGCGCTGGGGATCGGGTTCAACGATGTTGCAGAACTCCCAGCGGATGGAATTGGGCTGAATGGGCTGCTGCGCGCGGCGGATCCAGAGGGGCGGGATCACGCCCTGGCAAAGCCTGCGAAAGATGCTGCGAATGCCGACGTCGACTTCGAGCACCCACAGCGTGTCGCGGCCCTCCTCTTTTCGGATTTCGAAGGTCACGTCGTTGACACGCACGACCTTCCGCCCGTTCACGTCGATAATCTGCTGATCGAGCAGGTCGCGGCACATGCGCAGCATGTATTCGTCGTCGTGGTAGGGGGTGAGCTGTTCGCCGGAAAGACGGATGCCGTCGAGCGAGATGGAAGCGACCTGTTCGCCGCGGACGCTAAGCCATGCCCATCCACCGCCGACGAGAAACCTGTCAACGCGCGCGGGGTGAATGCTCGGCGTAATGGCGGCGTCCCTGACGCGGCCCATACGGCGGCCTTTGAGATCGAATACCGGCAGCCCCGTCAATTCGGTGAGAAAGAGAAGATTCTCCGCCATGAAAACACGCCTTGCGGACTACGTTCGGGCGCAGAGGACCTCAAGCGCGTCCCAAGGCTGTTCGTGCTTTCTGCCGAAGCGCTCTACATGAGTTTGCTGTCGCCTTTTTCTACTATGCCTGAAGAGGGCGGCCCGCCGCAAGGAAAAATGGGCGGAATCGCGGCGACCGCGGTTTTGTGATTCCGCCCGATGATCAACGGCGCCGCCGTCCGCCCCGGAACCTGGCCCATTGAACGCAACAGGAGTGGACCTTGCCAGCAGCAACTTCCCTCAGTTTGACGGGAACCCGAATGCGAGCGAGCCGCGCGCGGGGCGTCCGCCCAGATCCGGATCGTCCGGCGGATAGTGTTCCACTCAGCGGATCGCGCCTCGCAAATGTCCTGCCGGTTGCGGCGGCGCCGCAGTAGCTCAGCCGAAGGCTACTTCGCGGAGAACTTCTGCACGCGCCAGTTCTTGATCTCGGCCACGTAGATGGACCCTTCGGAATCCACCGCCATGTGGTGCGCGAAATCGAACTTCCCGGGCGACTTGCCGAAGCTGCCGAACGCGCCGAGAATCTTGCCGTCCATGCCGAGTTTCACCACACGGTTAGCGTGGCCGTCGCACATGTAGAGGGCGTCTTCTTTCTGGGCATACCAAAGGCCCCACGGATTCCCCACGTGATCCCATTTCCCGAGGAACTTCCCTTCCGCGGTAAAGATCTGGATGCGCGCATTGGTGCGGTCGGCGACATAGACCTTGCCGGACTTGTCGATGGCCACGTCGTGAGCGATGTCGAACTCGCCGTTGCCCGTGCCCTTCTTGCCCCAGTGACGGACGTAGCCGCCGTCTTTCGTGTATTGAACGACGCGCTGGTTGATGTAGCCGTCCGAGACGTAGAACCCGCCGTCCGGCCGGAACCGGATGCCGGTGGGCTCGTTGAACCCGTACTCGGTATCGTTGTCGCCGGGCCGCTTGTACGGCTGGGCGATCACCATGAGGAGCCGCCCGGCCGGGGTGAACTTCAGGACGCCGTGGCCCTTTACATCGACCAGCCAGACATTCGAGTCGTAATCGACGCCGATGCCGTGTGCCGCCACGACAGGCACGTCCTTCCACTCGCGGAGCATCCGCCCGCCGCGGTCGAACTGGAGTACCGGGTGCGCGCCGCGATTGAAGACCCACACCGAATCGTCTTTCGGGTCCACGGCGACACCGGTGCCTTCGCCAAAATTCCATTCGGCCGGAAGCTGCGGCCAGTTCGGCACCAGCTTATGGGGAAGCACCTTAACGCCGGAGAAGTCGGCGCCAACGGCCGCGGCGCACAATACAAGCGGGAGGGCAAATTGAAAGATCATTCCGTGAGAATATGTCAGCGGCGGGTGCATGTCAACCGCGACCCGAGCCACCTGTGATTTACACCGGACGTGTTGAAAGCCAGGAAGTCAGTCATGTTGCGTCTGCGGCTGCTAACGCCGTTCGCGCTGCGATGCGCCGCGCAGGATGTAAAGATTTCCTGGGCCGGTCAGTCCGGCTATATTATCCAGTCGCCGGCGGCCCCCAAATGCGGGAGCTACCCAGGTGGGCGTCCATGCCGCTGTGGTCGTCGTGGTTGTGGAAGAGGGTGACAACGCTTGCCTGCATGGTGGGGGCCAGAAAGCCCCGGGCGGCGCCGGGGCAATTCCCGGATCTAACCCAACAGCGGGGCGATCTTCTCCGCGTCGTTCGGTACAACCGTGGGTGCGTTGCCGAAGGTGGCCCGAATGGCGGCTCCGTGCGGCCCCTCAAGTTGTCCGGTGTGATAGCGGTAGATATAATCCGGGTCCTTCAGAACATTTCCCGTCAACACCGCTACAACGTCCGCGCTCCTGTCGACAACCCCGGCCGCCGTCAATTTGCGGATGCCCGCGAGGGTCGCCGCCGAGGCCGGCTCACAGCCGATACCGGAATACCCGATCACCGCTTTCGCGTCCGCAATTTCCTGTTCGGTCACCCTTTCGACGACGCCCGCCGATGAGGTGACCTCGTGGATAGCTTTCGGCCATGACACCGGATCGCCAATCTTGATGGCCGTCGCGAGCGTCTCAGGATGTCCGACCGGAACAAGCGGCGATCCCGCGGGCTGGCGCGCCAGGTCGTAGAATGGCGCGGAGCCATCGGCTTGGACAACGGCAAGCCTTGGGATACGATCGATGAACCCTTGATCGCGCAATTCGCGCAGGGCCTTGCCAAAGGCGGACGTGTTTCCAAGGTTGCCGCCGGGCAGAACGATCCAATCCGGCGGGTTCCAGTCACGCTGATCCATCATCTCGATCACGATCGTTTTCTGTCCTTCAATGCGGAACGGGTTGATCGAGTTCAACAGGTATATGCCGAGCCGGCCGGCGAGTACGCGCACCAGAGCCAGGATCTGATCGAAGTTCGCCTCCACCTGTAGAGTGCGCGCACCATATTCGAGCGCCTGCGCCAATTTTCCGTAGGAGATGTTGCCGTTCGGGATGAAGATAATGGGGTCGAGTCCGGCGGCGCTCGAATAGGCGGCCATGGAGGCGGACGTGTTGCCGGTTGAAACGCACGCCACCCGCTTCATGCCCAGCCGCAGCGCCTGCGCCACGCCGCAGGTCATGCCATTGTCTTTGAAAGATCCGGTCGGGTTAAAGCCCTGGTGCTTGAACACGAGCCGGTCAAGGCCCGCGTACGCAGCCGCCTTCGGCGCGGGGAGGAGGGGAGTGTTCCCCTCCCGCAGCGTAACGATGTGGGCGTCACTGTCCAGAAACGGTATCAATTCCCGGTAGCGCCAGACACCGCTTTGGTCGATCGCGGCATTGCTCATCCGCCGCGCGCGCCAAGTCCGCTTCAGAGCTACCGGATCAATCGCGTTTGAGTAGGCTGCTTCAAGCAGGCCGCCGCACTTTGGACAGTTATAGATGGGCTCGGTGACCGCAAAACGCATGCGGCAGCGAGGCTCGAAACAGACGAGTTCAGATGCCATTTAGCCCGTCGTGTCTACTGGCGTACCTGCAATACCGTGGAGTTCGCGGTCACACCCTTCTGAGTGATGACGACCGGCAGATCACCCGTACGCGACCCGGGCGGCACGCGGAAGTTGATCTGATAAAGACCGACCGCGCCGGGCGTCAGACCCGCGAAGAAGATCTCCGCGTCCCTGCCGTCAACAGTCACTGTCACCGGCGAAACGACGGTTGCCAGCGGCGGCGTTGAAGGCGACGCCGTACCCGAGGGGACCTTGGGGTTTGTTTCGCCCAGACCAATAAGGTAAACGACGATCGGTTCGTTCGATCTCGCGGGGTTGTTTGAGTCGATCAAACTGAAATCGCCATGTTGCCCTATGATACGCCCATTGGCAAAAGCCGCGACTCCGGGCTGCACGGAAGAAAGCGAGATCGCCTCGGGAGACGTCAGCGCGCCATCCACAGTAACAAGGACCTGATACTCTTTGTCCGGCGCCAGTTCCGACGGAATTTGAGCGTTGATCTGGCCGCTGCTGACAAAGTAGAGAGGGGCTTCGAGACCGCCAATCAAAACGGTGGTTCCCTTGAAGGAAGTGGGTAGCGGGACCGAAGCGGGAGATTCGGCCGAACTCGCGAGTTCAGAACCAAAGATCGCAGCCACGGTTCCAGGCGCGAGCGCGGCTCCAACCTTCGCGTTGAGATTGCTAACCGTTCCGTTCGGCGTGAGGACCGGCGCCTTGTTCGGGTTGACCCCGCCGGAAATCACCGCCGTCGCCGGGGCAAGTCCCGGGGTGGACGCCGTGGACGTAACGGTCATCTTCGCGGCAGCTTTGGTCGGAGTCCAGGTGGCGGTGTACGTTCCATTCCGCGCGTCGCTCGATTGGAGTGCGATCGGCGCGTCGCCGTTCGTGAAGGACGCCACCACCTGAGCCGCTGCCGCAGCGTCGCCGCAATCGTCGAATACGCGCACCTGCACCTGCGTCGGCCACGCTACCAGACTCGAAAAATTGCCGGGAACGTTACTCACAGCCACAAGCTTAGCGGGAGTACAACCGGCCGCCCTTGGACCGGACGCGCCGGTTTCCCGGACCGCGAAGGCCGCCGCTGGGGGTCTCGGTACAACGATAAGAATTACGTTGATTGACCGCAAAGATCCGCCCAAAGAAATGTTCACTTCGCCCGTGAACACTCCGCGCTCTAACCGAGTCGCGTTCGCGCTAACGGTAAGCGTGACGGGGCTTCCCACAGATATGTTACCGGAGGCGGGGCTCGCGGAAAGCCACGCCGCGCCGTCGGCAGTGGAAACGGAAGCCGAATAGGGTACCGGCGTGAGGCTCCCCGTGGTCAGGCGGGCCCGCTGATCCCTTGCCGACGCTCCTGTCTGCGCGACAAAAACCATTCCACCATTTTCGAGTACGGGAACGTTAGGCGCATCGATCGGAACGACATTAAATACTATGGTAAAAGTTTGTGGGGAATTCGTAGCTTCGGGCGCGGTTACCCTTACGCGTCCGTAGACCGCCCCGGAAGGCAGTCCGGCCGGATTCGCCAAAACGGTAAGCGTTCCGACCGTGGTGGCGTTCGCGATTCCCGTAGATGGCCCGCTGAACGAGAAGACGCCGGCAGGTCCGGAAATGAATTCCGCAGTCCAGTTCAGCGTTCCCTCCCCTACGTTCTGAATCGCAATGGTATTTTGGAGCGTAACAGGGCTACTTCGCTTCGCTTCGAACAAAATGCCCCTTTGACTCAGAGCCAGTCTTCCGCCCGGCGCCGTCACCACGAGATTGACGGCCACATCGCAGTTCGGTTCGACGCACGCAGGGGAGGCGATCCGCACAACATCGCGGTAAACGCCAACGGCAAGACCCGCCGGAACCACCGTAACGTCGAGCGTCGCGGGTTGGCCGATAACCGTCCGGCCGCTCGCCGCCGACAACCGCAGCCACGGGCTTGCTCCTACAACGGAAGCGGTGAAGTTCTGAGGGCCACGACCGCCCAAGTTACGAACGAGGATCGTCTGCGGCGGAGGAGGAGCGGGCGCGCCAATGCGAGTGGAAAACTTCAGCAGATTCGGAGAAACGCCGATGGCCGGCGGGACATCGCTCACCGTGAAGCTAACCTGAATCTGGAGCGTACCGGCCGGACCCACCACGGAGATGATGGCTTTGTAAGGCGAGCCTGCCGCACTAGGCGCGAGACCCGCCTGATCCGCGAAGACGGCAAAGCCGCCCGGGGTCACGCCGGCAGCGGGCCTGACGGTGAGCCAAGCCGCGCCGTCCGTGCGAACCGTGTAGGGCAGGCGGAGATCTTCAGCCGCCACCAGCACGCGTTGGGGGGGGGGCGGGTCGCCATTAACGATCCCTTCGAAACTTAAACTGGCTTCGGACACGGCGAGGGCCGCCGGTAGCCGGACGGAAAGCGCGAAAGTCTTCAGTCCAATTCCCTGCCCTCCATCGGATACCTGGATGGAGAAGTTAAAGTCGCCAGTCGCGGTGGGAGTTCCGGCGAGCACGCCGGCCGCGGTCAGTGTGAGGCCGGCGGGCAGGACAGATCCCGTCGCCAAAACGAACCGGTATGGCGCCACGCCGCCTGTGACGGCGAACGTTACGGGCGCGTATGCCAGGTTCTGAACTGCCGGCGGCAAGGGGGAAGCGTTCGTGATTGTTATCAGAGTGCCGATCAGGAATGGCACGCTGTTTGAAGTCACGTTATCGGCCCCGACGGCGGTGTTTACCACCGTAATGGACGCCGTCCCCGGGCGGGCGGTGAACGCGGCCGGAATTACAGCCCGCAGGCTGGTGTCGCTGAGAAAGGTACTGACCAGGGCTGTGCTGTTGAACCGGACCTGGGATCCGACGGCTGCAATGCCGCCGCCGGTGTTCGGCAAAAAACCGGTACCAGTAATGTTGATTACGAGATCGGGCCCGCCGATAGCGACTTGTGAAGGAGTAACAGCGGTAATCACCGGCACCGGCGTTTGCGCGCTAATCGACATTGCGATCGCGAACGGAAGTACGGAGTTGAGGAACGTCCTGGCAGCTTTGCCCATGCTTTATTCTACGTCAATGCCTGCGAATGGGCAGCCTAGGGAGGTCCCTACTTGTGAAGCGAGGCGACAGGATGAGTCTTCGGCGAAACAAGCGCCCCGAGCGCTCATGAAAGATTCAGAGCCTGGATCAAAAGAACCCGTCAGCAGCGAAGTAACTCGAAAGTGCGCCCACAAGACGTTCCGCCCTGTCAGCGCAGCGAAATCGCCGGGCAATATTCGCCCTTGAACTCTCTCCGCCACCAATCTCCGCGCGCGGTTGCGCGATCGGTGAACTTGTATTCGTACAGGCGCGCCCGGACATACCTGGGCGGCGCCTCCGGGAACGGGTTCGTGCGAAGCAGCGACAACACCTCGGGCGACCCTTCGAGCAACCTCTCAAGGAACGACACGAACCAACGATTCTGCCGCACCGTCCCAAGCGCGGCAAACCACATCTGCCAGTCGAGCCGAGGCTGATGCGGCGCAACCACGGACGGTGGGCGCCGCACGTCGCCGGGCTTGTGCCGGAATTCATAGGCGACCCATTGCTCACCGTCGCGACTGCCTTCCACCACGATCTCCGGACGTGTCACGGTCATCACGGCGAAGAGTCCATAGCTATTGAACAATTGGAACCGTCCGAACGAGGGGACAAAGAGCGAGACCGCCAGGATCGCAGCCGGAGCGAAGCTGAGAACCCTGAGGCTCGAAGAGGGTTCGACCGGCTTGCCGAACACGCCATCATCAAGGAGCGTCAAACACAGCGCAAGCGTCAGGAGGTTAAAGAAGGTGTAATTGCCGGTGGCGAGGATTACGACCTGCAGCCCAGCGAATCCGGCGGCGGCGGCGAACCGGAAAGGGCGCGGAGCGAGGATCAGCAGCGGCAAGACGAGTTCGACACCGAACATGGCGACGGTCGAAGCCTTGAGCGCCAAGGGAGGTAAGTGGTGCGCGTACCAGGCGAGCGGCGTGGGCAGAGGTTGTGTTTCGAAGTGATACTGAAGCGCCGTGAGGCCGCTCCAGGCATCGTCGCCACTCGTCAGCTTGACCAGGCCCGACAGGAACATGAGGCGTCCGATCAACAAGCGGAAAAGCCACGTGACGGCGGCTTGGGGCTCGCTCGTCGCGGCCCACCAAATAGCAAGGAAACCCGCTTCGAGCAAGAGCGCGTCCCACTGGAACATTAGAAAGTCGCGTCCGATGTTCGAGAGCGACAGATACAGAAGCCATAGCGCGAAGAAGACGGGCCAGCGCAGCGGAGCTACGCCGGCCACAACGCCGAGAATGGCGCCAGCGAGGCACATGCCCATAAGGGCCGCGTCTCCGGCGTCAAGCCAGGCAAGGGTTGGAAGCAGCAAGAAACGTTCCGGGCCGTAGCTCTGAGCCACGGCCTGGAGGAAATCGGCCGCCGGAAGGATTCCGCTCCGCCCGATGAGGCCCTTCACCTGTAGGCCGAGCGATAGAAATGCGACGCAGTAAACGACCCCCAGGCAGCGTAAGAAGAGGGCCCGCGTAAACCGCATTGGCTAACGGCAGCCGGACGAGCCGGAACTACATGCCTTTGGCGCGCGCCTGAAAGGCCGCCGCCGCGCCCCGGCTCCGGCTGTCAAGCCACTCCAGATACGCGTCGGCGACCTTCTCCATGTTCGCCGCGAGGGCCTGATAGTTCATGGCGGCGCGGATTTGCGGCGTCAGTTCGCGAATCTTTTCGTAGGTGAAGGCCAGCTCTCCGGTGCTTTGGAAAAGCAAGTCGGCGTTCAGCACTCCGGCCGTCACAAACGACGCCACCATGTCCCAGTAGCCGACCGTCATTCTGAAGTAGGCATGCTCCGTAGAACCGGGCGGACAAATCTGGTTCATCTCCTCCAGCGTTGAAGCTTTGAATTTGCCTGTCATGAATGCACGGGCCTCCCGAAGCTTCTCTTCGCGCCTGACCTCGAACAACTTCAAAATCAGGTTTACATCGTCGTAGGTTGCTTGTGTCGCCATATGACTATTCCCCTTTATAAAGAACTCTCAACTCGCCGGCCGGAATCTCCAGGGGCGATGAGAGCCGCCACAGATCGATACCAGGCTTGTAGTTGCGGTCAAGAAAAAACGAGCGGGTCACGGCTTCCAGGCGGCATGAGCCCGAGGCCGCATCCGCCTTGCCAGGTCTGGTGTCCTTCACGAAAAGGCACTCGACGCCGATCGCGCCAATGCGGTCCGGCGCGGTTCCCGGAGGCAGTTCGACGGTGGTGCGGAACCAGCCGTCTCTCGAGATCGCGAAATCGGTGCGGCCCAGATGCGAACTCCTCCAGACGTCCTCGCCCGTCCTCCTGATACGCACCGCGAGAGCCGCGTCGCGGCCAACTGCGTGAGCCTCGATGTAAAAATAATTCCTGACATCGCTGATCTTTTCGCCGTCAACGACCCCGAACGGCCTCACCTTTCCCTCGCGCTCAAGCTCCTGTGCCATGACGCGATACGTGACGGCCTGCTCGTCCATGATCGATTCGCGCGAGCGCTGCGAAAGGTCTACTAATCGCGGCGCCAATTGGAAGCGGACGGAGGAAGTACCTTCGTCAGACACCATGTTGTTCTGCGTGGAGGGAATCAGCAGCGGGTGCCGCCCGTCGGCATACATACCGCGAAACGGAGCTTCTTTGTGGTCCCTCGTCTGCATGGTCGCTTCACCGGTATCGAGCCAGTAGCGGTAGAGGTACTCGATGTCGGTGGTACGGCCCCATCGCGCCATGAGAGCGCGGGTCGAAGTGCCTCCGTCCTCGTTTGAAAAAATCACCGTGTACTGTAGCAACGGCCGCCCGTTTTCGGTAATTTTCTCGCAATAGGCGGAAAGCGGGATGTCGCTAAACCTGCCGATCGTGCTCGGCCTTGCGTAAAGAACCGGCGCGTGAGCCAGCGCAGAGGAATAGGGGTCCCGGTCCGGGATTTCGCGAAATCTCACGGCCTGAATTTTGAGGCCCGAACCTTGTGCCGAATGCACATCGTTCCGTTCCACGCGCAGGCGGTGGGGTCCCCGCGGCAATCGTCCCAAAAACACCGCATAAGAATGCGGCGTCTCCCCAGCGAACGTCATCACGTGTTGGGGCGGCTTTGAATCGACCGTGAGGTTTACGAGCGCGGCCTCCCGGCCTGGCTTCGACCAGTCCGAACCCGGGGAGGAAAGTTCAAGGTCCACAATCACCTCCCCGCCTTGTCTGACAACAAAGCGGAAATCCTGCGGTTCGGAGGCGAGCAGGCCGGCAGCTGACGCAAACAGCGCGGGGACGAGGCGTCCTAGAAGTGCATTCCGCCGCCGCAAATCAGCACCTCGCCAGTAACATAATCGGAAAGCGGTGAGCAGAAAAACAAAACCGCTCCCGCCGCCTCCTCCACGGAACCCGCGCGGCCGAGCGGGCACGCCACCTTCACGGCCTCAATGACCTGCGGCTGCACCCCCACGGCGATCTCGCGTCCTTGGATTTGGATAGATGCGCCGGCTCCGGTGAGCGGCTGCGTCAGCCGCGTTTGAATCATGCCGAATCCGACGCAGTTCACGTTTACGTTGTGACGGCCCCACTCCTTCGATAGCGTCTTCGTGAGTCCGATCACACCGGCCTTTCCCGATGAATACCCTGCTTGCCCGGGGTTGCCTCCCGCAGATATCGAAGTAATGTTCACCACCTTGCGCATCACGCGTGCACCGGCCGCGGCTTCCCGCTTTGCCGCGTCCCGCAAGTGCCCCGACGCCGCTCTGAGGATCCGGAACGGAGCCGTCAAATGCACGTCGAGCATGGCCTG
>SYKU01000472.1 GCA_005808865.1 Acidobacteriota bacterium | reverse complement strand
TCGCGAGCTACGAATACGACCTGCCCGACGATCTCGCCCGCGGGGAGGTTGCGCTCCAGTCCCAGGAGCGCCGTCATACAGAACCTGCAATCGACCGGGCATCCGACCTGCGTCGAAATGCAAATCGTGTCCCTCCCGGGTTCGGGCATCAGTACGGTTTCGACAGTCCTTCCATCGTCTAGCCGAAGCAGGTAGCGGCGCGTGCCGTCAATCGATTCGTAGCGCCGCTCAACCGACGGAAGCCCCACCGTGTGCTCCGCGCCGAGCCCTTCACGCAACGCCGCCGGCAGCGAGGAAATCTGAACGAGATCACCCACGTTCTGGCGGTACAGCGCGTCGTAGACTTGTCTGGCGCGAAACTTCGGTTGCGCGGGCCCGAGAATGTCCTGAATCTCGTGAAGTTCCATGCCCAGCAACGGTTGAGGCATCTGTAGTTCAGGTTAACACCGGGCGGTGTCCGCGCACGCTGGTATAATCCGCTCATGCCACTTTCAAGAATCCCCCGCCGCAACTTTCTCGTTGACACCTCCTGGAGGGGAGCGGCAGCGATGACGGCTCTTTCCTATTCGCGCGTTCTCGGCGCAAACGACAAGATCAACCTTGGACTGATCGGCTGCGGTGAGCGCGGCCGCCACGACATGACGCAGTTCATGCTGAACCCGTCGATCAACGTTTCGGCCGTTTGCGATATCTACGGCGAGCAGATCGACAAGGCCCGGCAGAAGGCCACTACCGCGAAAAATTTCTCCGATCACCGCAAGTTGCTCGAGATGAAAGAGGTGGACGCGGTGCTGATTGCGACGCCCGACCACTGGCACGCGCAGACCGCGGTCGACGCGCTGAATGCGGGCAAGGACGTTTACGTGGAAAAGCCGCTGACGCTCACAATCGAGGAAGGCCCGCCGATAGTCAAGGCGGCGCGTGTCAACAACCGCATCTGTCAGGTCGGTATGCAGCAACGCTCCGGACGCCACTACATTCAGGCCAAGAAGGAGTACTTCGATACGGGTAAGCTTGGAAAGGTCACGCTCGCTCGTACCTGGTGGCACGGCAATAGCTACCACTTGAGGAAAGCGCCCGCGTCGCTTCAGAGCAAGCCCTCGAACCTCGACTGGGCACGCTACCTGGGTCCGGTGAAGTGGCGCGACTACGATCCGCAACAGTATTACAATTTCCGCGCTTATCTGGATTTCGGAGGCGGGCAGGTGACGGACCTGTTCACGCACTGGATCGACGTAGTTCACATGCTGCTAGGCAACGAAATACCCACATCGGCCGTCGCGGCAGGCGGAATCTACCATTACAAAGACGGACGCACCGCTCCGGATACTATCAACGTGCTGCTCGAGTACGCGGCGGGCTACACTGCCACGTTCGAAGCCACGCTTGCACCGGGAATCCGGGGCGCGGCGGTTGAGATCTGCGGAACCGAAGGGCGTCTTTTCATCGACCGCGGACACTTCGAGTTCCACTCGGCCGAAAAGGGCGCGCCGCCTGTAATCGTGAAGGGCGAACCGCCGGACATGACAATCGACCACGTGAACAATTTCATTGATTGCGTGCGCTCGCGGAAACTCCCCAACGCCGACGTCCTGATAGGTCATCGCTCCGCGCAAGCTTCACACCTCGGAAATATTGCCTATATTCAGAAGCGAAGACTGGCTTTCGACCCGGTGCGGGAAGAAATCCTGCCTCTTTGATTGGTATATTGAAAGAGTCCGTTTGTCACGGCTGCGGCACACCAGCGGGCCTTCAAGAACAGTTGTTTAGATAGGAGCAATGGGTAAATGATTTCGTCGACACAGATGCGCCCGGGGATGGTAATCAAGTTCAACAACGAACTCTATTCCATTTTCAGCGTGAATCACAGGACCCCGGGCAATCTGCGCGGATTCGTGCAGGCGCGCATGCGCAGCCTGCGCAACGGCGCGATGACAGAGCACCGCTTCTCTTCGGAAGACAGGGTCGAAAAGGCCATGCTCGAAGAGATCGAGATGGAGTATTTGTACGACGACGGCGAGTATTTCTACTTCATGAACACGGAAAACTACGAGCAGATGCACCTGACGAAGGACCTGCTCGGGGACGCCACGAATTACCTGATTCCTCAACTCAAAGTCCACGTCGAGTTCTACGAAGGCAAGCCGATGAGCGTGGACCTGCCGGCGACCGTTGACATGACCGTGGTGGAGACAGAACCAGGCTTGAAGGGGGCTACGGTCTCGAATGTCACAAAGCCCGCGAAGATGGAAACCGGACTCGTGGTGCAGGTCCCGCCATTCATCGTGGAAGGCGAAAGAATTCGCGTCAATACGGCCGAAGGCACTTATCAGGAACGCGCGTAGCAGGGGCAGCGCCGGACGCGTGGCGTGCGCGCCCCCGCGTGTAAAATGAAGGTCATGGATGATTCCGAGGTAAAACAGGATAACAGCGCCGGGCGCCCTCCGCTCCCTCCAGCTTCGTTCACTTTGCTGGTTTGGTCGCTGCGAACACAAGCTGAAGTGCAGTTGGGCCTGCTGCATTTTGGGGAAGAGGAGAAGCCGGAAATCGACCTGACTATGGCGCGGCATTCCATCGATCTCCTGGCGGTGTTGTCGGAAAAAACGAAGGGCAATCTCACGCTTGAAGAGCAGCGGATGCTGGAAAACTCGCTTACCGAACTGCGCTTCCGCTTTGTCGAAGCTTCGAAGGACAACGCGAAGGCCGCTCAGTCGCAGCCGTCCTAAATGCCGTCGACCCCGGCTCTGAAGATCACGGTACTCGGATCGGGAACAAGCGCCGGGATTCCAATGATCGGCTGCAAGTGCGCGGTCTGTACCTCGGGAGATCCGCGCGATAACCGGCAACGGCCGTCGATCCTCATCGCGTACAACGGCCGGAACGTGCTCATCGACACAACGCCGGATTTCCGGGCGCAGGCTTTGCGGGCACGCATGGAGCGGCTCGACGCCGTCCTATTCACACACGAACACGCCGACCACCTGATGGGCCTCGATGACATTCGCCCCTTTAACTTCCTGCAGAAGGGCGCGATCCCGATTTACGCCGCGCCGCGAACGGAGGCCGCTATCAGGCGAGCGTTCCCCTACGTATTCGACCCCGATCCGCCGAAGTCGTTTGTTCCGAAGATCGAAATTCACCTCCTCGACGGCAGGCCATTCGATTTGTTCGGTCTGGAAGTGACGCCGGTCGCGGTGATGCACGGGCAGTCGCAAGTCTACGGCTTCCGGTTCGGGGCGGCGGCGTACCTTACGGACCACAGCGAGATCCCCGAAGAGTCGCTGGCGCAACTGCTCGGTCTCGACGTCTTGTTTCTCGACGCGCTGCGCCACAATCCACACCCCACGCATACCACACTGGACCGCGCGGTCCAGCACGTAGAGCGGCTGATGCCGAAGCGCGCCTTCTTCACGCACATGAGCCATGACTTGTCTCATGCCAGGACCGAAGCCCGGCTGCCCAGCCACATTCGTCTCGCCTATGACGGGCTTGAAATCCACGTGGAGGCCGGCGCCTAAATGGCAGCCAGTGTGCGGATCTACAGCAGCCTTTCCGGGGCGCGCTCCGATTTCGGCCCGTGCGCGCTTACGATAGGCAACTTCGATGGGGTTCACGCCGGACACCGCCGGATTCTGCGTCGCGTAGTTGAGACCGGGGCGCAACGCGGACTTACGCCGTCGGCCCTCCTGTTCGACCCGCACCCGACACGTGTGGTCGCGCCCGAGCGCGCGCCGCGGCTTATGACCACTCCGGAGGAGCGCTGCGAACTGATGGGGAGCGAGGGTATTCAGCAGGCGTTGATTCTCCCTTTCGACCGGCAAGTGGCGGCGCTTGGCCCGGAGGAGTTCATCGTGCAGATTCTGGTCGAGGCGCTGCGGGCCCGCGTGGTGCTTGTGGGGGACAACTTCCGGTTCGGCAACAGGGCGGCAGGGACGACAGAGTCGCTGGCGGAAGCGGGGAGGCGTCTTGGGTTCGACACGGAGGCCGTACCGGCGGTGAAAGTGCGAGGGCGCGGTTTGCCCTGCGATGTGTCGAGCAGCGCTATCCGAAAAGCCGTTGAAGCGGGCGACGTCTACGCCGCGGGGCGAATGCTGGCGCGCCCTTATTGGCTTCAAGGGAGTGTCGTGGCGGGTCACGGCGTTGGCGCGAAGCAGACGGTGCCGACGCTGAACCTCCGGACCGAATCGGAAATGCTTCCGAAGACCGGGGTCTACGTCACGAGAACCTTCGACATCGACTCCGGGACGCGGTGGCCCTCGGTGACAAACATCGGCTACCGGCCGACCTTCGAAGGCGACGCATTGTCGATCGAGAGCTTTCTGCTCGCGGGGCCGCTCGAGGGAACGGGGCCCGCGCGAATCCGCGTCGAGTTTCTTCGACGGATCCGCGACGAGCGCAAGTTCGAATCGCCGGCAGCGTTGAAGGCCCAGATCCTTCGCGATGCCGCTCTCTCCCAACGCTACTTGCGGCGCGTTTCGAGACTGTAGGCTCGGAAACCGCGATGCTATTATTGAGTCCGTGCGAGTGAACTTCGTGACGTTTCACAAGAGCGGAAGCCAATGGGTGAGGGATGTCCTGACCGATCCGGAGTTGCTTGGCCCCTCCGGATTGACGCGTGCGTCCAGCGGGATTAACCACTTCCTCCAGCCTTGGCCCAAACTGCCGGACAACAGCTTTGCCGGCCCGATTTATGGACTTTCGCCTGAACAATGGGAGTTCTATTCGGCAGCGGATGACAAAGCTGTAATCGTCCTCCGCGACCCCCGCGACATCGTTGTGTCGTGGGCCGACTCGATTTCGTTCAGCCACGTGGATTCGGCAATTGTCGATCTGCTGCGCGAGGGGCTCGCGACACTTAACAGCCGGAACCGGCTTCTGTTCGGTATCGCCCAGTTCCGCTTTAACTCCAACAGCTACCGAGGTTGGGCCACTCGGGCACCGCGCGAAAATGAATGCCGGACTAGTGTCTAGTTGCATTAGTTCTGGTACTACTGTATGTTGAGTCATGCGCCGAAAGTCCGCGAAATTTCAGCTCAGCGACGAAGAGATGAAGACCTTAGAGGGATGGACCCGCCAAGGCAAGACGGAGCACCGTTT
>SYKU01000054.1 GCA_005808865.1 Acidobacteriota bacterium | reverse complement strand
TTCGTTGGCTCTTAGCCGGGAGCCGATCACACTGGACGCCAGCCCTGTCGGCGTTTCGATCTTCCGGCGCCTCGCCAACCCTACATTTCAGCCTGCGGGCGTTAGCATTTCATGATCGCCACCACAGGAGTTCTGAGCCTACGTGCTTTCGAGAACACACACATCCCGCAAATTGCGGTATTTTTCAGCGAAATCCAGTCCGTACCCGACCACGAACTCATCCGGAATCTGAAAGCCGGTGTAGGCAACATCCACGGGCCGGATGCGCCGGGTTGGCTTGTCCAGCAGCGCCGCAATGCGCACCGAGCGCGGCTTCCGCTGCTGAATCACGTGGATGAGATAGTTCAGCGTGATACCCGTATCCACGATGTCCTCCACTATCAGCACGTCCGCCCCTTCCACGGAATGGTCCAGGTCCTTCGTAAGCTTCACTTCACCCGAACTCGACTTGCCTTTACCATAGCTCGAAATGCCCATGAAGTCGATGCAGATGTCGCGCGGCGTGGCCCTTGCGAGATCCGACAGAAAGATGCAGGCGCCCTTGAGGATGCAGACCATGTGGAGGTCGCCGGTCGGATAGTCGACTCCAATCTTCGCGCCGATCTCGGCAATGCGGGCCTGAATCTGTTCGTTTGAAAGCAATACGCGTAGCGAAGATCCGGACATGCAGGTTAGTGTACCGCAGTGACCGGCGGGGGGCTGCCCTACTCGCCGCCCGAGGCCAAGTTCGCGGGTTTCAGAATTCGAGTGCTTGGCGGGCCGACGTGAATATGCGCCGCCGTAGCCTTGCGGGGAACGCGGCCGCGGAAGGCGAAAAAAGGGACCCGCCGGAACTCCAGATACCGGCGAAGCCACACTCCGTCCGCCTGATCCGGATGTACGGCCACGTCGAGACGGGCGCGGTGATCGAAACCCATTGCCCTGTGCACAGCGGTTTCGCCATTCGCGCTCACCGGGAGCGGCTTCGAGAATCGGGCCTCGTACGCCAGCGCCATCTGCTTGATTTCATACGGGCTCAGGAATCCGTCGCCATCGTACCGCTCGGACGCCGGCCCGGGGGCCAATGCTGGAACCGGCTCCACTGCAGCAGCCTCCATCGCCTGTATTTCCGCCCGCGCCATCGCGGCAATTTCCATGACCAGCCGCGCCCGCGATTCCGCCAGATCCAGCTCCTTCCGTGCCCGGTCCGCCCGTTCGAGGGGCTCCGTGAGCCGAAGTCTCGGAATCACTCCTTCTTCGACCAGCCGCTTTGTGGACTCAACCGCTTCCTTTTGCCACGCGAGACGCCGCCGCGCCACCGAGATCATCTCGCCGGACTGTTCTTCGGACAGATCTTCGCCGTAGAGCGTTTGGCGCAGAAACGCCGCGTCCTTCGCGTCCGCCAATTCGCGTTCAGCGGTTTCGAGGCGGACACGTGGAACCGCCCCTGATTCAACGAGCGATTTCAGCGCCTCGATCTCCGCCTTGGCTTTACCGATTTCGGGGCCGTCAGCCGTCTGCGCGTGGATCGCCAGACCGGGCATGCAGACCACGGCCGTCATGAGCCATCTGAACATTCTTTCTATTGTAGTACGATACAAGGAGGAGCTAATCATACCGGATACACTGCAAAAGGGGCCATCCTGGCTCATCGCCGTACGCGCCGCCGAGTCCAAGAAGGCCACTGAAATCAAGGTCCTCGACCTCACCGGTATCGCCTCATTTACAGACTACTTTGTCATCTGCACGGGCTCGAACCAGCGGCAGATTCAGGCCATTGCTGACGACGTGGGGCTGAAGCTCAAGGCCTGCGGCGAACTGCCCATGAGCGTGGAAGGTTACGACCAAGGGGAATGGATTCTGGCTGACTACGGCGACTTTCTGGTCCACATTTTCTCGGAGAAGGCGCGCCTTAACTACGACCTGGAACGCCTCTGGAAAAACGCCAAGCCGCTTGCTTTCCCGCCCGAGTGAAGATCTATCTTTACTACATTGGAAAGGCGCGCGACCCGCATGCCAATGCTATCGCCGAAGAGTACCTGAAGCGCTCCGGCCGTTACGCGATCTGTGAAATGCGCGAGATCCGCCCCGGACGCGCCGATCTCTGGTCGCGGCACCCCTCTGCCGCGAAGATCCTGCTGGACCCCGCCGGGCAGCGGCTCGACTCCGCCCGGTTCACGGCGCTCGTCGCCAAATCCGAAATGGAAGGCCGCGACCTCGTATTCGCCATAGGCGGATCCGACGGTCTTCCCTCCGGCTGGAGTGCTCGCGCCGACCTCTTGCTTTCGCTCTCCGCCATGACGTGGCCGCATGAACTGGCGCGCGCCATGCTCGCGGAACAGATCTACCGCGCCTTCACGACGTTGCGCGGCCATCCGTACCCGCGCTAACTTAGGGACTGTTACCCATGGGCGCCACATCACATGAGTTGGTTTAAGAGAGAGCGGGAGAGCAACGGGACCACATCGAAGCCCGTGGACGGTGAACGGCACATTCGCACCGAGGGCCTTTGGCTCAAGTGCGAAGGCTGCCGACAGATCATCTGGCGGAAGGACCTTGAAGACAACTTCAACGTTTGCCCGCAGTGCGGGACCCACTCGCGCATCGACGCACGGACCCGGCTCCGGCTTCTGTTCGATGGGGAATACGAACAGCACGACGCGCTGCTGACCTCGACCGACCCCCTCAATTTCTCCGACAACAAGCCCTATCGGGAGCGGTTGGCCTCGATGCAGGGAGCTACCTCGCTTTCCGACGCAATCATTTCGGCCACCGGAAACCTGAGCGGCCGCCGCGTGAACATCTGCGCCATGGAAATGAAATTCATCGGCGGCAGCATGGGCGCCGTGGTGGGAGAGAAGATCACGAAAGCTATCGAACGGTCGCTTGTCGAGCGCATTCCGATCATCATCGTATCGGCCTCGGGCGGCGCGCGCATGCAGGAAGGCGCCGTGAGTCTGATGCAAATGGCAAAGATCTCATCGGCGCTCATGCGCCTCGACGAAGCCAGAATCTCCTACATCAGCGTGCTGACGGACCCGACAACTGGGGGCGTCACCGCGAGCTTCGCAATGCTGGGCGATTTGAAC
>SYKU01000471.1 GCA_005808865.1 Acidobacteriota bacterium | reverse complement strand
GACCAAACGGTGCTCCGTCTTGCCTTGGCGGGTCCATCCCTCTAAGGTCTTCATCTCTTCGTCGCTGAGCTGAAATTTCGCGGACTTTCGGCGCATGACTCAACATACAGTAGTACCAGAACTAATGCAACTAGACACTACGCGATGTGGAGACGCACTCCCCTGCCCCCCCCCTTTTGGGGCCGTGAGCGGCTTGCGTACAGCGGAGAGTTGCCAATGTGCCGGCGACGGACGTTGAGGGCAGTGTGCTTACTGTCGAAGCAGCTCACCGACAAAGGCCGCACCCCTTGGCTCCGATGCGTTCAACGGCGTCCGCGGAACGCAAGGGATTGGCCTGCTATTAACGGAGTGTTTCCGCGGGTTGAGCCCGCACGAGCCGACGGCCGGCATGCTGTTCACTTTCTCGCCCCGCTCACCGCCCGTAATACGGATGCGGCTCCGGTATCGCAGCCCCGTCCTTTCTCGGCGACGACGCACCATAATTCATGCGTGCTCTGGAATCATGGATCACCGCTTGCCCGCCGCCAACCCATCCTGAGTATTCTCCCAGCACGTCCAGCCGGTGCCCTTTCGATGCGAGCGCCTCCCGCACGTCCGCCGGCACGCGGGATTCGATCATGACGTCGCAGCCGCCGAAGTTCAGTTTCGTAAATCGGGGCGCCTCGAGCGCCGCCTGAATGTTCATCTTGTGATCGACCACGTTCGAGACAAACTGGGCGTGTGCCTGCGGCTGATTCAACCCCCCCATGATTCCAAATCCGATATGAATGCCGTCCTTCTCCATAAATGCCGGAATGATCGTGTGGAACGGACGCTTGCCCGGCGCGAGCGCGTTCGGATGTGAAGCGTCGAGTTCGAAAAGGCCTCCGCGGTTCTGCAAATGAAAACCCATGCCATCCACGGCAACGCCAGATCCGAAACTCAAGTAGAGGCTTTGAATCAGCGAAGCAATGTTACCCTCACGGTCAACAACGGAAAGGTAGATCGTATCGCCCGCGCCATCAAGAGGGCTGCCATGACTGACGTCGCACCGCGCCTTCTCTGAGTCGATCAAGGCAGCCCGCACTGCGGCGTATTTCTTCGACAAGATCCCACTCAGGGGAACATCGCTATAGCGAGGGTCGGCCAGGTAGCGCTGTAAATCCGTGTAGGCCAGCTTTTGCGCCTCGATCTTAATATGAAGGGCTTCCGCGTCGCGCGTGCGGTATTCGCCGAGCGGAAAACGCTCCATGATGTTGAGCATTTCAAGCGCGGCCATGCCTTGGCCGTTCGGCGGTAATTCATAGACCTTCCAACCGCGATATTCCGTCGAAATCGGATGAATCCATTCGGATTGGAACTCGCTCAGATCGGCCGCGGAAAAGGTTCCTCCGAGTCTCTTCGACGTTGCCAGAATGGCTTTCGCGATCGGGCCTCGGTAAAAAGCGTTCGCGCCTCCCGAGGCGATGGCTTCGAGAGCTTTCGCCAGTTCCGGATTGCGGAACACCTCGCCAACGGCGGGCGGCATGCCATCGCGCAGGAACACGCGCCGTCCATTTTCGTCGACGCGCAGCTTCGAGGTGGCATTCTTCCAGTGATCCTGAATGATCTCAGTCACCGGGAAGCCGCTCGACGCAAAGTAGATAGCAGGCCGAAGCAACTCCGTCCACGGCAACTTCCCGAACTTCCGGTGTAGCTTTTCCCACCCGTCGACGCAGCCGGGCACCGTCACGGACTGAATGCCGTCCTGCGGCATCCCGTAGTGCCCCTTCTTTTTCAGCAGATCGATCGACAAGCCCTTGGGCGCCCAACCGCTCGCGTTGATGCCTGTGACCTTGCCCGTTTTCGCCTCCCAGTAGATAGCGAACAGGTCGCCGCCGATTCCGTTGCTCATCGGCTCCACCACATTTAGCGCGGCGTTGGCGGCGATTGCGGCGTCCATAGCGGACCCTCCGCGCGCGAGCGCCTGTGCGCCAACTTGCGACGCGAGAGTTTGGCTGGTGGCGACGATTCCATGGCTTGAAATGACCATGGACCGAGCGTGGGTGCGGTCCTGAGAATAGGCTGGCATGGCGACAAGGAAAGGAAGAAGCAAGCAAGTTTTCTTCATAAGAAACATCACGGTTTACCGGAGATGCAGAACAACGTGTTCTGTCCGCGCAGGTAGATTTCACCGTCCGCGAATGCCGGGGTCGCGATGAAGAACTGATCCTTCAGGGTGTTGGTGGCAAGGACCTCGTATTTCTCCGAAGCCTTCAGGACCACGACGTCGCCGTCCTCGGATGCCATGTAAAGCTTGCCGCCCGCGAGCACCGGAGACGACTTGAAGGTATAGGGCTTCGGCAACCGCTGTTGCTGGTAATACGGCACGCCGGTCTTGGCATTGAGACAACTCACGGTTCCGTTGTCGGTCAGGAGAAAGAGTCTTCCGTCGAACAGGACCGGCGATGGCGTATATGAGTTCCCGCGAGTGTTGGTCCAGAGGACGGCGTCCGTTCCCGTCAAATCGCCCTCCCGCCCAAGTCGGATCGACAGCATGTTAGGGTCGCGAAATCCGCTCATCACGATTACCGAATCTCCCATCTTGACCGGCGCGGGAATCACGTTTGGTCCGAGGCCTCCGCACTCCCACAGCAGTTTGCCGGTCTTCAGGTCGTAGGCGCGGACCTTGTTCGTGGCGCTGACGACCACCTGCTTTCTTCCGTCGTGCTCGATCACGAGCGGCATGGCCCAGGCGCTGATCTCGTCTCGAACGGCGCGCCAGATTTCCTTGCCGTTGTTCTTGTCGAGCGCCACAACGAACGATCCATCCTGCTGGTCGAAGTTCAGAATGAGCGAGTCACCGTCGAGCGCTGGAGCAGTTCCCTCACCGAACTGGAGGCGCATTTTCATTTTCACGCCCAGGTCTCTGTCCCACACAAGTTTGCCGTCCAGGTCGTAACAGTAGACACCGCGGGAGCCGAAAAACGCATACACGTGTTTGCCGTCGGTGACAGGTGAATTTGAGGCGAAGCTGCCGTACATGCGGTGATATCCTTCATGCGGCGTTGCCGTTTTCGCTGTTCTTTGCCAGAGTACCTTTCCGGTTTTCCGGTCGAGGCAGATCACTTCAAAACGATGTTCGACTTGCGGGCCCGAATCCCCGGGTGGGCCGCCGCGGCGCGGTCCGCCGGGAGTGGCCGGCATGGAAGGCGGCGCCGCTGAACCCGTGGGAACGGCGGTCGTTAGGAAAATCCTATCGCCCCAGATTACGGGTGAGGAGTGGCCACGGCCGGGGATGGGCGCCTTCCACTTGATGTTTTCGTCATCGCCCCAACGGAGGGGAGCATCGCTTCGCGCGATCCCATTGTCGTCCGGGCCTCGCCACTTTGGCCACTGGCCTGGATCGGCGGCGGCCGCAAGAAGCCGCGTGCCGGATATTGCAAAACAAGCTATGAGGGTTAAATGTCGCACGATCGAATATCTCCTCGTGAATGGTGATGATATCGCCTGGCCGTCGATTTTCGCAAACCGCACCCTGTCTATTGTAAGATGGGGTGCTATCCACAACGGATCACGGCTTCTTATGGATCACATCCTCTCGATTGTCCTCTTCGCGCCGCTCGCCGGCATGCTCGTTCTCTTGCTAATTCCGAACTCGAACCAGAAGGCCATAAAGCTTTGGGCGAATATTGTCGCGCTGGCGGGTTTCCTGGTGTCCTTGCCCCTGGTCACATCGTTCGACCGCGCCAAGGACTTCCAGTTTGTCGAGCAGGCCCGCTGGATTCCAACGATCGGCGCGACGTATCACCTTGGGATTGACGGCATCGGCCTTATGCTCGTGATCCTCACCACGGCCATCGGTTTCATCGCCATCCTCTCCAGTTGGAACGTTCAGAAGCGGCTCAAGGAATATTACGCTTTCTTTCTGTTGCTACAGACCGGCATGCTGGGTGTCTTCATGGCACTCGATTTTCTGCTGTTCTTCGTGTTCTGGGAACTGGTTCTGGTGCCGATGTACTTCATCATCGCGATCTGGGGCGGACCGCGGCGCGGCTACGCTTCGATCAAGTTCATGATCTACACGCTGATCGGGTCGGTGCTGATGCTGCTCGGCATTCTCACGCTCTACTATCAGCACTACGCGCAGTTCCAGATATGGTCGTTTGGGATCGCCGACCTGATGAAGCTGACACTTGCTCCGGCCCTGGGCTGGTGGGTGTTCTGGGCGTTTTTCGTCGGGTTCGCGGTTAAGGTGCCAATGTGGCCGTTCCACACATGGCT
>SYKU01000470.1 GCA_005808865.1 Acidobacteriota bacterium | reverse complement strand
GTGTTTGACCGCACGAACGGCGAGTTGCTGCTGGCCCGGAAGTTCGTCGACCGGCTGACATGGGCAAGCGGCATCGGCAAGGACGGCCGTCCCATCCTGCTGCCGGGGACCGAGCCCACGCGAGACGGGACAAAGGTCTGCCCGAACATTCTCGGCGGCACGAACTGGCCGTCGATGGCGTTCAACGAATCGACCGGGCTGTTCTACCTTCAGGCGCGTGAGGCCTGCGGCATCTATGTGAAGCCGCCGAATTGGAATCCGAAGCCGATCGCGCTCGAACCGGGTCAGATGTTTCTCCGGGCGCTCGATATCGAGACGGGCAATCGGGTGTGGGAAGTGCCGCAGATCGGGTCCGCCGATAGCTGGGGCGGCGTCCTGTCGACAGCGGGGGGCGTCGTGTTTTTCGGCGAGGACAGCGGCGCGTTCGCTGCCGTGGATGCAAAGACGGGGAAGGATTTGTGGCACGTTCAGACGAACGCCTCGGCCGAGTTGGGAGACGGCCATAGTTGGCGCGCCTCACCCATGACATTCGCGGCTGGCGGCAAGCAGTTTGTTGCCGTTGCCGCCGGGCCGAATATATTGTGTTTCGGGTTAAAGTAGCGCCAGCCCAGCTCTCACGGCCGGCACTGATTGCTCAGGCGTGGAATTCCACCACGACAAGCGTGATATCGTCGGCCTGCTCGGCGCCGCCGGTGAAGGAATTAAGCTGTTCCAGGATTTTGCCGTGCATCACCTGACAGGATTGCCCGGCGTACGCGGAAATCGCCTCGAACAACCGGCTCATTCCGAAGAACTGGCCCTCCCTGTCCTGGGCCTCGGTTACTCCGTCGCTGTAAATAACTAGTTTCGAGCCCGGCGGAAGGGTCCTTTCCGCTACGTCCCAAGTGGCTTCCGGTATAAGGCCGACCGGCATTCCAGTAGTTTCCATTTCTTCAAGCCGGCCGTCCGGATACACCAATACCGGTGAGCAATGGGCTGCGTTGACGTAGCTTAGCGTTCCGCCGCGGCTGAGAGTGGCGTAAAGTACGGTGGCGTATTTCTCGCCCTGTGTCCGGCCGGCCAGGAAATGGTTCAGACGTTCGAACCGGCGGCCGATTGCGGCCCCTGAGTCGGACACGATCAGAAATGCGCCCTGAAGCAGGCTGGCGAGAAGCGCGGAGCTGACTCCCTTACCCGAAACGTCCGCGACCACGACGGCCCAATTGTCGCTGTCTATCGGGGCCACGTCGAAGTAATCGCCACCGACCTGATGGGTTGGCAGACTGCTGCCGCTTGCACGGAACCACCCCGAAGATGGTAACTCGCGCGGCAACAGGCCCTGCTGAATCTGCCGTGCAATCGTCAGTTCCTCTTCAAGCTTGACGGAGGCGCGCTGCTCCTCCAGAAGACGCGCGTTCTCCAGAATAGTGGAAGCTTCGAGCGCGAGGGTCTGGATGAGTTCGCGGTTTCCGGAGGAGAGGTCCTGCGAGCCGGCGCGCGAATCGAGGTAAAGAACTCCGAGCGTGTCATTCTCGCTCGACATGATGGTGGTCTCGCGCTCTTCTCCCGTGCGGATCTTCACCAGCGGGACGCAGACGACGCTTCGCAGTTCGAGATCGGCGATACTGCGCTCCGGGCCCTCCCCTTGTGACTCAAGGGGATCGAAATTCATCGACAGCAACTCACGCCGCTGCCGGAGGGCGCGGTGGATCAACCGCCGCGGAACGCGCAAGTCGTTCTCCGCGAGGACCGAGCCGTGGCGATCGCGCGCCACCACCATGTCGAGACGATCGCCTTTTCGAAGCAAGAGGAAACCGCGCTCGGCGCCGGTGATGGAAAGGGCCGCGCCTACCACCGAGGTCAGGACCTCGTTACTCGACAAGGACGCTTCAAGAGCCCGAGCCACTTCGAGGACAGCGCGCAGCTTGGCCAGGCTGCTCGCGGGTCCGGGAGTTCCGGCAATGCCTTCGAACTTGGCCATCTGCTCGGCGCCCGGGAACTGCTCAAGCATCCTTACGGCCTCCGGCGATTCCGTCGAGAAGTGCAATTGGTAGGAATCGCTGAAACCGAACTCGATACGATCGTGATTTTTCAACGTGTGACGCGCGACTTTCGCGCCGTTGACGTAAACACCGTGACGGCTGTTGGTATCCTCCACCACGTAGCCGTGGTCCTCGCGCACGATCTGGGCGTGAGTGCGGGAAGACCGGCTGTCGCGCAGCACAAGCTGGTTATCCGCCTGTCTTCCAATCTTGAAGGGAAAATCGGTGAGCGCCACACGCGCGCGGTGCCCATTGGGATCGATTACGATCAATGAAACCGGGACGGGTTCACCCGAAATCGCGGTGGCCATTTAGACGGCGCGTTTGGCGCGCGCACGGCCAGTTGCGGGCAGGGAAGGGGGCGCAGCCGCGGCCGCCTGCTCCATTTCTCTCGCACGGAGAGCCTGGCAGTGCGAACAGTAGCCCCCGACTTCGGTGCGAGCCAGTACGATCTGAAATCCGAAATGGGTTTCAATCTGGCGGCGCAGCCGATGCAGCGGCTCGCCAAAAAACTCCTCCACTTTTCCGCATCGAAGACAGATCACGTGGGCGTGCTCCTGCTTCATGCGCGTTTCGTAGTAGTGCTGGTCGCCTCCGTAATGCATCAGGTCGAGTTCATCGACCAGCCCGCCGGCCTTGAGCAGTTTCAGCGTCCGGTAGACGGTGACGCGGTTGAGTTTGGGATCCTTCTCTTTGGCAAGTTGAAACAGCCGCTCGGCGTCCAGGTGCTGGCCGGATTTGTCTATTAACTCCAGGAGAATCCCGCGCTGGCGGGTAAGGCGCACTCCTTTCTCGCGAAGCGAACCCTTGATCGTGTCGACCGCCATAATGATTTCCTATTCTATCAGCATCCCGCGGCTCACAAGCCAGCAACCAGAAAGGAATAACAAGCATATACCTAAAATTGCCGTGAAAATGCCGATCGCGGACGAAATCGCGGAGAAGGCATCGCGAGGAGAAGATCCTCCGCCTTATCAACAAGTTCACCGAACTCCGTCTGCTGCGGGTCAAGGTAGACCCGACCGAGGGAATGCAGGGTGAACTCGATCCTCGGGCGGCCCGCGTCAACGCCGGCAGGCTTGCAGTAATCAGGACGTAGCTCAGCCAGGTGTTGAACCGAAGACAGGGCAGTCCGGCGTGCGAGGAGGCGCGCGGCTCGGGGACCAAGTTATTCTTGCGGCCAGTCAAAACCGCTTCGCGGCGGGACCATAGCCCCCAGACGCCGGATTCCGCACACGCGCCGGTTTGGCTTGTGGTCAGTCGCGTGAACTGCCTTGCGAAGCGGCATCCCGGAGACCGGGAAAACCGCGGCCGGCTAAAAGCGCGGCAGGGTATAATTCTCTTTGAAACCGAAAATCCTGACCACCACAGTAGGCTCCTACCCTGTCCCGGATTGGCTTGCGGCGCTTCCGAGCGATCAGGCTCGCACCGACGCAACCCGCGTCGTCTTCGATATTCAACGCCGGGCCGGCATCGATCTTCCGACCGACGGAGAACTCTACCGTTTCGATGTAAGCCACCCCGATACGAACGGCATGATCGATTATTTTGTCGCTCCCATGTCCGGCATCCGGACACAACTCGGACGCAGCGATTGGGAGGCCTTCGGACGCAAGTCCACCATGGGCTTTCGCCGGAAACCCGCGGGTGTAGTCACCGGGCCGATCGGCGAAGGAGGACTGAATTTGATCGCCGACTGCGAAACTGCGGCGTCGGTTGCCGCCGGCGACTTCAAGTTCACCGTCACGAGCCCTTACATGCTCGCGCGAACCCTGCTCGACAAGCATTATGGCGATTTCGAGGCGCTGCTCATGGCGGTGGCCGGCGTACTGGCGGATCAGGTGGCAAATCTTCCCTGCGCCTGCCTACAAGTCGATGAGGCGAACATCACGGGCAACCCCTCGGAAGGCCCCATGGCTGCCCGCGCGATCAACCTGCTCCTTGACCGGGTAAAGACCGAGCGCGCTGTGCATCTCTGCTTTGGCAACTACGGCGGCCAGACGATTCAGAAGGGCGACTGGCGTTCGCTCGTCGATTTCCTTAACGCCCTGCACGTGGATCATCTGGTTCTCGAACTTGCTCACCGCCCGCCGGGCGATCTCGACGCCCTTAAGGATGTGGATCGCAAGATAAGAATCGGCATTGGTGTAATTGATGTCAAAGTGAACCACATCGAGACGCCTGACGAAATCGCGCGCCGCATGGAAGCTTCGGAGAAGACGCTGGGCCCGGATCGCCTTGCCTGGGTCCATCCCGATTGCGGCTTCTGGATGGTGAAGCGTTCAGTTGCCGACCGCAAGATGGAAGCGCTCGTAAAGGGCCGCGATCTCTATCTGGGATTGCAGTGAAATGAAGGGCGAGGTCGCACCTTCCGAGCATTCCACGCGCCGCGACGCCGCGACCGGCGCGCTGATTCATCAGCTCACGAATCACACTTCGATCAGCCACGCCACTTATTTTCTGCAAAGCTCGTTCACGCCCGATGGGCGCTCCCTGATCTTCGTCTCCTACCGCTCAGGAGGGGCACAGTTA
This sequence comes from Acidobacteriota bacterium, assembly GCA_005808865.1. GTDB lineage: Bacteria > Acidobacteriota > Terriglobia > Bryobacterales > Bryobacteraceae > SYKU01. The sequence continues at coordinate 20,791 of SYKU01000470.1, read as the reverse complement.
TTCGAGATCGCGCGGTTCCCGGACGGCGAGATTCGCCAGTTGACGGACGGGCCGCCCATCCATCCCTTCTCGCCGGCAATCCATCCCTCAGGCGAGTCGATCTTCTTTGTGCGAGGCGGCGCCGTCTGGTCGATTGACCGCCGCACTCTCGACGAACGCCTGATCGCCGCCTTTCCAGGTGCGCAGCTTGGAGAATGCTCGCCTGGAGCGGGCGGCGAATGGATTACGGCGGCTTTCCGGCAATCCTCCCAGAGCGGCATAGTGGTAGGCCGGGCGGACGGCTCCGAGTGGCGCATGATCCCGTTTCCGCGTACGGTGATCCATCCGCAGTTTCATCCCCTGGACCCGGAATGGATTGAGTTCTCAGCCGACCCCGCGCCGCGAATGCACCGCGTCCGCCGCGACGGCGCGGGACTCGAATGCCTCTACGAGCACGGAAACGATGAGTTCATCGTTCACGAAACCTTCCTCGGCTCGACGGGCGATCTGGTCTTCACGGTCTGGCCACACGCGCTGTGCAGCATGGATTGGACCACCCGGGAGCGACGGACGATCGCGGAGTTCAACGCATGGCACATCACTCCGAATCGCGCGGGAAGCTCTGTTCTCTGCGATACCAATCATCCGGACGAGGGAATCTGGATTACCGATGTGGCAACGGGCCGCCGCCACCAGGTATGTCTGAGCGAATCGAGCAATCGTGGAACACAGTGGAAGACGTCCCGATACGCGCTCGCCGAGGATTTCCGCGCGGCCCAGAGCGAGGCCAAATCCGGCGCGCTCAGTTGGATGGAAGTCGCCACGGACTCGGTCTACGGCCCGCAGTGGACTCACCCGCATCCTTCGTTTTCGCCGGACGAAAAACTGGTCGCGTTCGCGAGCGACCGCACCTGGCAGACCCAGGTGTATGCAGCCGGGACCTCGAAAGACTGACGCCGTGCGGGTTTGAAACAATCGCGGATCACCACACGCCAGATGGATCGTTAGAGCCTCTGGCGAGGCTGTTGACCTGCCGGGAGGCTCGTCCCAACTTCGGCGACTGCGCACTCCGGTGGTGTTTCAGACCTTCCTGCGCGCGCATCTCTGCTGGCTGGCGCCGCCCGAGGCATTGGTTCTTGCTCCGGCTGCAGAACCGCGCTATCCCCAAAACGACGGCGCACGGAGACGCGGCACGCACCCCAGGTTCCGGCACAGCGCGCCTCAAGACGCTATACTTCATGAAATACCTTATGGATCTTGGACTCAGTGGTAAAGTCGCACTGGTGGCCGCCGCCAGCCAGGGGCTTGGATTGGCAAGCGCGCGGGCGATTGCAGCCGAGGGCGGACGCGTCGCGATTCTCAGCCGGCGCCAGGAAGAACTGGACCGTGTCGCCGCTGAGATCGGCGCGGCAATGACCGTGGCATGCGATCTTTCGCAGGCGGAAAGCATTTCGTCCGCTGTCGCTAAAGTGAATAGCGAACTCGGCGGCATATCGATTCTGGTGAATAACTGCGGCGGACCGCCGCCCGGCACGTTCGACTCCATTACGGAAGAGCAATGGAGGTCGTCTTTCGAACAAGTCTTCCTGAGCGCTCTCCGGCTGACCCGCGCGGCGCTACCGAGCATGCGGGCCGCGAAGTGGGGACGTATCGTAAACATCGTTTCGTCGTCGGTAGAACAGCCGATCCCCGGACTCATCATTTCCAATGCCTTCCGGCCCGCGATTGCCGGATGGGCGAAGACGCTCGCCTCCGAAGTGGCGGCCGACAACATCCTGGTTTCATGCGTGGCCCCGGGCAGAATACTCACCGCACGCACTGCGTCGCTTGATCAGGCAATGGCCGACAAGACCGGCCGGCCACTCGACGACATCCGCAAGGAGCGTGTCGCGGCGGTGCCGCTCAAGCGGTACGGGACGCCCGAGGAGTTCGGTGCAACCGTTGCCTATCTGGCTTCCGAACGCGCGTCCTATCTCACAGGCTCCGTCATTCGCGTGGACGGCGGCGCGGTTACCGCAATATGAAATTTCTAACGTTCCTTCATTCCGGCCAGTTGCACGCCGGCGTTCTGACAGCTACGGGAGTCGCGCCCATCGACGAGATAAACGCCAGGCACGGAACGCGGATTCCGAACGACCTGCTCGAAATCATCCGTACCGGAGCTGAAGTACATCCGGAGGGCGCGACGACATTGCCGCTCGCCGAAGTGCAGCCGCGCCTGCCGTACGCCGTACCGCCGAAAATATGGTGTATCGGGCTCAACTATCTTTCGCATGCCGAAGACATTGACGCCGTCCAGCCGGAGGAGCCGGGAAGCTTCATGAAACCGGCGTCGTGCATGTTTCAGCCCGGGGGCGAAATCCAGCTTCCGCCGCCTGAAGTTTCAGACGACGTGGACGCGGAAGGTGAGCTGGGCGTCGTGATCGGGAAGACCTGCCGCTTCGTCCCGGCAGGTAACGTCCAGGATGTGATTTTCGGCTATACCACAACGCTCGACCTGACGGCTCTCGACGTCCTGCGGAAGAACACGCGATATCTCACACGTTCGAAGAGCATCGATACGTTTTTCAGCTTCGGCCCCGTGATTGTCACGGCCGATGAGATCGCCGACGTCAATGGGCTCGAAGTCATTACCGAGCACAACGGAGGCGTCTGCTCTCGCGACTTCGTTCACCACATGCGCACGCGTCCCTTTGAACTCGTCCGCTTCCACAGCGACTTCATGACGCTTCATCCGGGCGACCTGATATCGACCGGATGTCCGAAGGGCGCGCGCATCAAGGCGGGCGACCGTGTGCGGGCACGGATCGAGGGCGTCGGAACTCTGGGCGCAACCGTGAAGCAGGGACCGAGAACTCCTCTCTTCTGATTCGCTATCATTAGGTTGCATGGGATTTTTCGCCGAGGCCAAGCGATTCATTTTCTGGGATTTCGCGCGCGGGTCGTGGCAGTACGACCTGATTGTCGCGGTTATTCTTGGCTTTCTGTTTCTGACGCCCCGCGACTGGTTTCTCGACCAGCCGCGCATCTCAAAAGCGAGCGACATCGCGATGCTGCCGGCCGAGCATGGCAGCAATGTATTCTGGATCGAGCCTGAACTATTAGCTGAAACGCCGGAGCCGCAGCGGCTGTCAAGGATAGCAGAGATGTTGAAAAGCCGAACCGGTAAGGCCCAGGTAGTGACTCGCGTCGAGAAGATCTTCGATTCCGAGAAAGAAGTGAAGGGCTACATGGCCTTCACGCGCCCCTGATGAAAAGAGCATGGACACTTTTCCTTTTGTCAGCCGCGCTCGCGAGCGCTGCGACGGTTGAACAGACCCTCGCCGCGATGGACGCCGCCTCAGCATCCTTCAAGGCGATGTCGGCGAAGGTGCAGTGGGTCTCGCATCAGGGCGTGGTTAACGAAGACAACACCGATCGCGGCACGATCGCGCTACGTCGGCCGGCGCCAGGCGAGATGACGATGCTCATTGAGCTGACGGACCCCAACAGGAAATCGGTTCTGTTAAGCGGAAAGAAGCTGGAATTGTATTTCCCGAAGATTCAGACCGTTCAGGAGTACGACGTCGGAAGGAACCGGCAAACCTTTGAACAGTTCCTGCTGCTTGGTTTCGGATCGTCAGGCAAAGAACTGGCCGAGCGTTACAAGATTCAACTCCTCGGCCAGGAAGTTTTGGAAGGTCAGCCAACCGCTCACCTGGAGCTAACTCCGGTGTCGCCCGAAATCCTGAAACATCTCAAAAAGGCTGAACTCTGGATCACCTCGCGCGGCGCGTACCCTGTGCGGCAAAAGCTATATTTTCCGGCCGGGGACTACTCACTGGTGTCCTACACGGAAGTCAAGATCAATCCGCCGCTTGCGGGATCGGCGCTGTCTTTGAAATTGCCTCGAGGCGTGAAGCGCGAGTTTCCGCAGAAATAGGATAAAATCAGATTTGGTGCAACCAGCTTTAAGATCTCAGCGGCTGGACTACCTGGATTGGATGCGCGGTGTCGCTGCGGTAGTCATGCTGATTGGGCACACGTTCCACTCCTTCACACGTAACGACCTGCGTAGTACGGGCCCGTACGTGTTTTCACAGTTCGTAGGCGGGATGCCGCCCGCGATCTTCCTCTTTCTCACAGGCGTCACTCTGGCATTCCTGCTCGACCGGCGAGAGCGGCAGGGCTTGCCCGCAACGCAAAGGATTACCGCCGGCTTGCGCAGAGCCGGCTACCTGATGGTGGTCGCGTTTCTGTTCCGTTTGCAGCTTTTCCTGTCTGGCTGGCCGCAAACCGCCTGGGAAGATATCGCACGCGTGGATATTTTGAACTGCATGGGACTCGCGGCCATGCTGATGTCGCTACTCGGTGCTTTCCAGACGGCCGAGCGAGTCCGCTTCGCGGCGGTTCTCGGCATCGCGATCTCGGCTGCGTCGCCCGTGATGTCGCAGGTGGATTGGAGCGGCGTCCCTGTGCTGGTAAGGAGTTATCTCGCTCCCAGCTACACCGGCTTTACCTTCTTTCCCTGGGCCTCTTTCCTGGCCTTCGGAGTGAGCGCGGGCAGCCTGATCCGCCTGCTTCAGCCGGGCCATAAGGAGCGCGCCATGCAGTGGGCCGCGCTGCTTGGCACTGGACTGATTATCGCCGGACGCTATGCCGCGGACTTGCCTTATTCGCTCTACGCAAAAGCCGATTTCTGGCTCGACAGCCCCGCACTTGTGGCCGTGAAGCTCGGCCTGATCTGCTGGCTCGGCGCAGCAGCATTCGTTTGGGTGGGGCGCGAAGATACCCCGGGCTGGAGTTGGATCAGGCTGCTTGGAACCCACTCGCTGCTTGTGTACTGGGTTCACATCGAACTGGTCTACGGACGCTGGCTCGGCGCATGGAAAGAGCAGATGACTCTCGCTGGAACCGCGAGCCTTTCGGCAGCAGTGGTGCTGCTGATGCTGGCAGTTGCCGCCGTGAAAGCGAGGCGGAGTGTTCCACGCAACGCGCCGTCCTGGCTTCGGTTGTATCCCCCCGCCCCCGGGCGCGTTTCCGGCGATTGAGATCCCGCAACCGGTATTTTCGAACTATAATTGAACTCTGGACGAGTACGTTTCACCTCTGGGGTAATGGTCCCAAGGACTGAAAATACCAGGGCGCCCACCGATGACAAATCTGCTCATTGGAACTCGAAAAGGAGCCTTTGTCCTTCGCGGCAACTCATCGCGCCGCGATTGGAAACTTGGCAATCCCATGTTTCTTGGACACAGCGTGCATCACGTTCTGCTCGATCCGAGAGACCGGCGAACGCTGCTGTTGGCCGCCCGGACCGGACACTTAGGTCCTACGGTATTTCGCTCGCGCGACCTTGGGCGGACGTGGAAGGAAGCAGAGCGTCCGCCCGCCTTCCACAAAGCGCCTGAAGGAAGGAAAGGCCGTGTGGTGGATCATGTCTTCTGGCTCACGCCGGGGCATGGAAGCGAGCCTGGCGTCTGGTATGCGGGTACGTCGCCGCAGGGTTTGTTTCGTTCCGCCGATGGCGGAGCGGCGTGGGACGGAGTGGACGGTTTTAATGAAAATCCAATGCGGGACTCCTGGTGCGGGAGCGACCAGGACGGTACTCCCGACGGCCCCAAGCTGCATTCGGTGTTGATCGATCCTCGCGATCCCAAGCACATGTACGTCGGCCTCTCTCAAGGGGGTGTGTTTGAGAGCGGGGACGCCGGTTCGAGTTGGCGGCCCATCAACAAGGGCCAGGCCGCGGACTTCCTGCCCGATCCCAACGTGGAGTACGGCCACGATCCGCACTGCATCCGTATCCATCCTCTCGCGCCCGATATTCTGTATCAACAAAACCACTGCGGCATCTACCGGATGGACCGTTCCGCCGGCGCGGAGTGGGTTCGCATTGGAGCCACGATGCCGAAACGCGTGGGAGACATCGGCTTCGCAATGGTGGTTCATCCACGGCAGCCATCGACCGCATGGGTGTTTCCCATGGACGGTACGTCCGTCTGGCCGCGCACCAGTCCGGGCGGGAAGCCGGCGGTGTATGCGACCCGTACTTCGGGGAAGACCTGGAAGCGGCAGGATCGGGGACTGCCGCAATCTCAGGCCTGGCTCACTGTGAAGCGGCAGGCGATGTGCGCGGATACCTGTGACCCCGTTGGAATATACTTCGGAACGACGAACGGCGAAATCTGGGGCAGCCGCGACGAAGGCGAGCATTGGAGTTGCCTCGCGCGGCATCTGCCGCATATTTACTCCGTGGAAGCAGCCGAGCGATGATCGTACATATACCCGGGCCATTGCGTTCGTACACCGGTAAGAGAAGCGAAGTCCAGGCGGCGGCCGCGACCTTGGACCTGTTGCTTCTTGGGCTGGATCGCGAATTTCCAGGGCTTCGCTTCCGCATCGTCGACGAACAGGACGCCATCCGCCCGCACATCAAGTTGTTTGTCGACGAGGAGCAGATTCACAGTCTTGGGACGCCTCTGCGGGATGCCAGCAGGATTCACATCATCTGTGCACTGAGCGGAGGCGCCTGACCACCCGTTTCCGCTATCTGCCGCTCATGGCGCCGGACATGCGGGTTCCATCGACAGGGATGGCAACGGGCCGGTTGGATTTTGCGGTGCTTTCGCCTGATGATGCATGCAGGGCGTCCGTTTGTCCCTAATACAAAGAAACTAATCTATTGAAATTATTGGCGCAGCCGCCCCCGATTTCCCATACTGAAGCAATCGGAGGAACGGTAATGACAAGAATTCACATCTGGTGTGCGCCCATCTTCGTGGCGTCTTTTGGCCTGATTGGCGTGGGCCAACTGGCCTACGCGCAAGGTTGAGTGGCCGCAAGACAAGGCGCGCCCGTGCTTGGCGCGCTATGTGGTGGCAGTGAACACGGCGGAGGAGGAGCGGCGATTAGCGGCAGTAGCGCTGCTATGTCCAGCCGCTCACCGGGACGTTGGCAACTTAGTCTGGGCTACCGTTGGCAGGAGTCGAACCGCCATTTCGTCGGTGACGTAGAGCAGCCGCACAGGATGCTGCAGGACACGCAGCAGGAAAACAAGGTCCACCTTTTCGACCTCGCGTTGAGCTACCGCGTGAGCCGCCGCTGGTCCGTCAACTTCAGCGTTCCCGTCATGGACGCCGATCGCATTAACCATCGGACCAAAGGAGTCACGGAAGTCACGGGGCTCGGCGACATGTCCTTTGGAGCGAAGTTCTGGGTCTTCAGGCCGCCCACGGAGTCTCGCCAGAATATTCAGGTTGGGTTTTCGCTGAAGGTGCCCACGGGCAGGCCAAATGCGACCAGCGCAATCACCGGTACAGCTACGCCGAGCAACACGGTGACGACCGTCGATCAGTCTATTCAGTTAGGCGATTCCGGCACGGGGATTGCGGTCGATTATCTTGCGTATAAGGCGCTCCCGCGGCGATTCACTCTGTATTCGACCGGCGTGTATTTGTTCAACCCCCGAAACAGGTACACGGCCACCACTCCGGGTGCGCGCGTGGGCGGGTTGTCCGTTTCAGATGTGTATCTTCTCCGTGGCGGCGTCGGCTACGCGGTACCAAAGCTGCGCGGCGTCGCCCTGAGCGTTGCCGGACGCGTCGAAGGCGTTCCGGCGCGCGACAAGATCGGCCGGGAGGACGGGTTCCGGCGTCCGGGATACGGCGTATCGGTCGAGCCCGGCATTCAGTACTCCAGGGGCCGGGACCTGTGGTCCTTCAGCTACGCGATCGCCGCTTATCGCAACCGTACGCGAAGCGTCAATGATGTCCGCAACGGGACCCATGGCGATGCTGCGTTCGCCGACGGCATCCTTCTGATCGGGTACTCGCGCAGTTTCTAACCTTTGCGGCGGGCCGCTACAATTGAAGTATCGATGCGACCCGCCGTGGTTTCATTTGCGGCCATCTGGCTCGCCGGAATGGCGAGCGGCGAAGATCTGCACGACGCCGTGAAGTCCGGTGAACTGCCTCGCGTGAAGGCGGCGCTAGCCGCGGGAGAAGCCGTGGACACGCGGGATTCGCTCGGATCCACGCCTCTTCATGACGCGGCATGGGGTGGTTTCACGGAGGTTGCGGCCTGGCTGATCTCAAAGGGGGCGGATGTTAACGCGGCGCACAGCGAGGCGGGGTCAACCCCTCTTCACTATGCGATCATCAAGAATCACGGGGATCTTGTCCGTCTCTTCGTGGCCCGTGGCGCTTCGGTGAACGCCCGCTACCGTTCCGGATCCACTGCATTGCATCTGGCCGCCGATCGCGGCTACAAAGAGATCGCGGAGGTGTTGATCGCGGCCGGCGCGGATGTCAATGCGGGTGACGCGAGCGGCTCGACGCCACTGCATGAGGCCGCCTGGAAGGGGCACGCGTCGATGGCGCGCCTGCTGCTGTCGAAAGGCGCGAAGCATAACGCAGGCGATCGCGAAACGGGGGCGACTCCACTTGCCGAGGCGGCCGAGAAGGGACATCGCGAGGTTGTGGAGGCGCTTCTCGCCAGCGGCGCGGACCTGAACGCCGCCGACCGGAATGGGCTGACGCCGCTCGATCGCGCGGCGCGGTTTCAGCACCCCGCGGTTGTCGAACTGCTGCTCTCGAAGGGCGCTGGGAAGCCTTCAAAGCCGGTTAGGGGAGAGCGATTGCTCCATGATGCCGTAATCAAGGGCCAGATGGAGATGGTTTCGTTACTGATCTCGAAGGGCGCGGATGTCAACGCGAAGAGCCGGGAAGGTAACACTCCGCTCGGTGACGCCGCGCTCAAGGGGCGTCTCGACGTGGTCGAAGTCCTTTTGCGCGCCGGCGCGGACGTCAAAGCTGCCAATACCCACGGGTCCACCGCGCTGCATGACGCCGCTCTCGGCGGATTTAAGGACATAGCCGCGCTCTTGCTCGATCGCGGGGCCGCCATGAACGCCGTGGACAGCGAGACGGGATCGACCCCGCTTTATCATGCGGCATCCTGGGGGCGTATTGACGTTGCAGCGCTGCTGCTCGATCGGGGCGCTTCCGTCAACGCGCGCAACAAGGCCGGCTTCACGCCGCTTCACGGGGCTCTCGCAAACGGGCACGAGTCCGTCGCGGCCATGTTGCGTTCCCGTGGAGGGACGGAGTAACCTGAAGCCAGTGCAGGCCTCTCCCTCCGGCCCGGTCCTCGCCGATGGCGCGGACGTTTTGGGCGACCAGCTTAGAACCCGGCTGTCCGATTTGTCGCTGTTTGTGAGTCCCCACGCTATTTTGCTCGAGCGCCGATTTAACCGTCTGCTTGCCGGCCGCTTCGATCCGAGCCAGCGAAAGGCGCTCTGCGAGATTACGCCCGGCGCGGCGATGATGCGACTTGCGCCGGGGCGCGACCCGGCGGACTTTTTCGAACAGGTCGCCTATAGCGGGCGCAGGCTCGCCAAGTTGAACATTCCTCCCGGTGAGATCGTAAAGGCGCTTCGGGAATACGACACCTTGCTCGATCCGGTTCTGAAAGAGTTGCTTCCGGAGCGTCACCGGGAGTTTCAGTGGGTACGCGACCAGCTTCAATTCTGCGTTCTGCTTACGTTGAACAATGCCTTCTACCAGGTGCGGGAAGAGGAGTCGCGGGCGTTTTTCGAACTGTTCCGCGCCGAACTCGAAGCGTCGAACCTGGATGACATGCTTGACCGGCTCCTCAAGATCCTGGTGCGGACCTTCCGGGCATCGGCAGGCCGGCTCATACTCGTCCCCACCGAACCGGATGGGACCCCGGAATTTGGGAAGGAATGGCGGAAGAAAGCCTCGCGCCCTCTGTTCCTCGAAGGGGACGGCCGCGGAAACAGAGTACTCGACGCCGAACTCGCCCGCGAGGGTTTCGCGTCCTACTGGTCGATCCCCCACTTCGCGAACGGCCATCTGGCCGCTGTCGTCCAATTTGGATTTCCCACGCGATACCGCTGGCTGCCGCGCGAACTGCAGTTGCTTGATGCGGCCGGAGAGCGCTTCCTTCTGGCCACGGAAAAGACGCAGCTCATCGAAGATCTGAAAGCGCGCGAAACTCAAGTGCGAAAATTGAGCGAGCACCTCCTGCGAGTGGAGGAAGAAGAGCGGCGGCGGATCAGCCGTGAACTGCACGATGAAGCCGGCCAAGCCATGCTTTGTATCCGCCTTCAGCTCGAAATGATCGAAAAGACCCTGCCCGGCGAACTGAAGAAGGTGCGTGAGAGCCTCGCCGCGACACGGGAGGTGACCGAGGGTGTGATTGTCGAGATCCGCAGGATCATCAGCGACCTCAGCCCTGCGGTTCTCGAACAATTGGGTCTGGCGTCGGCACTGAAACAGCTTGCGAGGCGCTTCCGCGCCTATTCACCGGCAAAGATCAGGTTGCACGTGACGGGAGGCATGCTTTCCGGAGCGGCCCGGCTGAGCCGGGAGACCGAGATTGTGACTTACCGCCTGGTCCAGGAGTGCCTCAACAACGTCGCCAAGCATTCCTCGGCGTCCACCGTAAACATTCGGCTCCGGTCTACCGATAGTCTTGTCGTACTAAGCGTTGAGGACGATGGAGTCGGCTTCGATCCCGGGGTTGCCGCGAAAAAGCTTAATTCGTTTGGCCTCGCGGGGATTCGGGAGCGTGTGGGCTTGCTTGGAGGCAGGCTGATAGTAACAAGCCGGCCCGGAAAAGGCACGAATATTTCCATTGAACTGCCGATAAGTAGGTAGAACGCCGGATAACGGCCCGAGGGAAAAATGAAATCCATTCGAGTACTGCTCACCGACGACCACTCGTTGTTTCGTCATGGAATCAGAACACTGCTGTCGGCGGAGTCCGACATTGACGTGGTTGCGGAAGCGGATCACGCGGCCGATGCGATCGTGAAGGCCGCCGAAGTACGGCCGGACGTGATCTTGATGGATATCGGAATGCCTGGCGTGAGCTGCTTCGAGGCGGTCCGCCAGATTCGCAAGAACCGGCCGGAGACCAAAGTGGTGTTCCTGACGATGTACGACGATGAGGACTATCTCGTGCAGTGCATGGAAGTTGGCGCGGCGGGTTATATCCTCAAGGACTGCCCTGCCAGTCAGTTGATTGCCGCCGTGCGGGACGTTTGCCGGGGCGGTAGTTTCTTGAGCCCCCGGATGCTGTCGCAACTCGTGGACGATTTCCGTTCGCGTGTACGAACCGATCACCACCAGCCGCGCTTCGCCACGCTCACCCCGCGTGAAAAGGAGGTGCTGAAGATGCTGGCCGAGGGACTCTCGGTCAAAGAGATAGCCTCCAGTCTGAACCTGAGCGGAAAGACGATCGAGGCGCACAAGTTCAACCTCATGCGGAAGCTCGATATCCACAACAAGGCGCAGCTTGTGCAATACGCGATTCAGAAGAAGGTCATCCAGTTGACCCACGTCGCGTAGTTCGGGAGTATTCCGGGGCCCCAGATCCCACGCGAACGCATCGAGAGAACGGGGCTCGCGGACCTCGAAGCGATAGACCTGATGCGGCTCGTGCCGGTCCCGGGCGGCGACCCGTAGTTGCTCATAAACATCACGATCGTCTTGGCGATCCGATCCCCGATGCCATCAAAAGCGCTATAAAGGATTGAGGAATTCATCATGCGCACACTACTCACGCTTGCCCTGTTGTCGACAGGAATCGCCACTACTCAACCGGCGCTCGCGGAGGAACCGCGCTACACTTCCGACGGCCAACTCCTGCGTCCCGAGAACTATCGCGAATGGATATTTCTTAGCGCCGGCCTGGGGATGACTTACGGCACCGTCGAAGCGGCCGCCGGCGCCGCAGCCCCGAAATTCGACAACGTTTTCGTCTCACCCGAAGCCTATAGAGCTTTTCTTAAGACCGGCGCGTGGCCTGAGAAGACCATGTTCGCCCTCGAAGTCCGTTCCTCGGTGAGCAAGGGGTCCATCAACAAAGGCGGCCGTTACCAGGAAGACATCGTCGCCCTCGAGATTGAAGTGAAGGACTCGTCTCGTTTCCCGAACAAGTTCGCGTATTTCGATTTCGGCACCTCCAAGCAGACAGCGCCGCCGCTTCCGGTCACCGCGAGTTGCCACGCATGCCATGCGACGAACGGAGCGGTGGAAAGCACGTTCGTGCAATTCTATCCGACTCTGATTCCTGTAGCCAGGGCAAAAGGAACGTTTAAGGAAGCGTCGGCGAAGTAGGAACGCCGGCAAGCGCCGCGAGCGCGGATCCTGTCAGCCGGAAAATGCTCCATTCGTCCAGCGCAACCGCGCCTAGGCTCTTGTAAAAGCTGATCGAAGGTTCGTTCCAATCGAGCACGGACCATTCCAGACGTCCGCAGCCGCGCTCCACGGCAAGACGCGCCAGTTCGACGAGGAGGCCTCTTCCGATCCCCTTCCCGCGATACTCCGGATCAACGAACAGATCTTCAAGATAGATTCCGGGCCTGGCCAGAAACGTCGAGTAATTGTGGAAGAACAGCGCGAAGCCCGTCGGCACCGAGTCCCATTCGGCGATAAGAACCTCAGCGTACGCGCGCGCTCCAAACAGCGTGTTCGCGAGCGATTCCTCAGTCGCGACGCAGCTGTCGAGCAGTTTTTCGTACGACGCGAGGCCGCGAATGAATTCCAGGATGAGCGGTACATCTTCGCGCGCGGCGACTCTGATGTGGAGCATCGCTCAATTCGCGGGAACGGATGCAGGAGCGCCTTTGTCCTTGACGAAAAAAACAAGGATCTTCGCCGGCGTGGTGTCGCTCGCGTTCTTTGAGACCGAGTGTATATCCTCGGGCGTTTCGAAGAATGTTTCGCCGGGACCAAGCGTCATGGGTTTGCCGCCTTTCACCTGCATGATGACACTGCCTTCGAGTACGTACACAAAGGTCGAGGCATTGTGACGATGCGATGCGGAGGCGACGCCCGGAGGGATCTCGACCGTTAGCATTACGCCTTCCTTTCCGGCGATTCCCATCAGGTCTTTGGCCAGAAGGGGCGTAGCCTTTGTTTGTGCGAAGAGCGGCGCGGCGAGGAGCGCGAGAAGAGGAAACGATCGACGGAACGAGGGCATGAAGACATGTTAGCCGATTCCTGATCTCGTGGTGTCCATTGAAGCGCGCAGCCGCCAAAGGAGTTTCCTGATCGTGACGTCTCAAACAATTCGTGCCCGTCTCGTTTTCCTCTCATCCGCTGCCGCGGTGTTCATCCACGCGCGGCCGTCAGGCCGCCGTGCAACTCCGAACGATACGCTTGCCCGGAGCCACGCTCGCGAAGGGAAGATACGCCAGTGAGTTGGTGAAGGACGTGGCGCCCTTCGTCGAGTCGCGCTACCGCGTGGTGGCGGACGCCGGGGGTCATCCCAAACATGCGGCGAAGAACGATCCCCTTCCCAAGCTACAGCCGAGGCGGCGGAAAAGCCAGGATTTGCCGCTGATACACTTCATGCACCTCCGAGAAAGGCTTGTGGTCGCGAGTATAGAGAATTGCGTGGTGTTCGAACAGAGCGTCGGGGATCGCGAGCGAACCGGCCTGAGGCGCGGGTTTGGCAGCCGTTACGCCAACCTCCCACCCGTCCGGCAATGGTAACCAGAGAAGTTTGACGGACAACGTCCGCCGGTAGGGCTTCAGCGACTGCACCGCGGTTCCAAAGGGCGTACCTGCCGTTTCGAGGAGACGATTGGCCTCCGCGCTCAGACGCGCGGGAACGTACCAGTTGTCCGCCACCGAAAGAATGTGGCCTCCACACTCAAGGTGGACGCGGCGATACTTCACCTCGCCGGCGCTCGCGACTTCGAGCCGCTCGAGTTGCTCGCTCGCGGGCGCGATATGGGCGCCGCCGATCACGCGCGCAAGAATTCTCGGCTCCGCGGCCAATTTGTGGTCGCGGCACCACTTCTCCAAGCTCAGCGTCGCGCTGCGGCTTCCGAGAATCTCAGCATTGAGGCTCTGAATCAGAGCCAGCGCCTGCAACCGGGTAACGGATGTGTCCGGCCATTCAGGAGGCTGCGGGTACATCTGCGCGGGCGGCCAGGTGAGAACCGCCGCCAGCGCCGTTACGCGCGCGGCTCTCTTCAGGCTTGCGGTCGCGATGTAAGGTAGCGACTCCCCGGCGGACGGCGCTTTTGCCATGAGGATTACGGGTTCCGAGCGACTCTGAAACCGATCATCCGGTGCGATTGCAGCGACGGCCACGCCGCCGACCTGGCATAGCTGCGCACATCGATCGGATCGAGGAAGAAAGAACCGCCACGTACGACTTTGTAGGCCCCGGCGGATGGTCCACGCGGATTCCTGCGAGGAGATGCCGCGTAATAGTCGCGGCTGTACCAGTCCTGGCACCATTCCATCAGATTGCCTGCCATGTCGAAAGCGCCGTAGGGCGATGCCCCGCTGTGCGTCGCCATCTCTCCGCGCCGGCTTCCGTCGTGGAAGCCAACTTCGCGAACGGTATCGTAGCTTTGCGTACCGACGAAATTCGCGTACGAGGCGTCGATCGAGTTCCCCCACGGATACCGCCGCTGGTCCGCGCCGCGCGCTGCCTTTTCCCATTCGGCTTCCGTGGGTAACCGGTACTTCTTGCCGGTCTGAGCGCTGACCCAGTTGCAGTACGCGACGGCCGAGTCCCAATTCACGCCGATTACGGGATAGTTATCGCTGCCTGGCGTGCCGCCGCCGTGATTGTTGGCCTGCGTCCAATACGGAATCAACTCTTTCGGAAACTGCTTTCCGCCGGGCCAGAATTTCGGATCGTCGTAGGCGGGTCCATCCCGGAACTTGCGCCACTGGGCGTTCGTCACTTCGAACTTGCCGATGTAATAGGCGTCGAGTTCAACCTGATGGACGGGCCGCTCGCGCGGCTCGCCGTCGCCGAAGTTGTCGCCCATGCGAAACGCGCCGGCGGGGACGTAAGCGAGCTCGCCGTAGCCATCGTCGGCGGTTTGGGGGGCCGCGGCCGAGAGTGACAGAACTGCGAGAGCGACGGAGATGCAAGCGTACCCGGTCATCTACCTGCCCCTCGGGAGGAATCCGCCCTGCTCCAGGAAATGGCGCAAGGCGGCCATCCATGGCGAAAATTCAGGACTCCCGTATGCCGCTCCAAACCCATGGCGTCCTTTCTGGTACACGTGAATCTCCGCGACGGCTCCCGCCCGGTTCAAGTCCATGAACAACTGCGCGCTGCCGTTCGCATTGCCTCGATCCGCCGCGGCACAGAGGAGAAACGTCGGAGGGAAGTTCTTCAACTGTTCGCCCGGCGCGGCCCGTCCGGGGCCGTAGACCAGCACCAGAAAGTCCGGGCGTGAGTGGACACGATCCAGTGTATCGGTTGCGGCCGCATCTGCGGCTTTCGCGGCAGCGACGCCAGAACGGCACAGAGTCGATCCGGCCGAAAACCCCGCGAAGCCGATCTTGCCGGGGTCAAGGTTCCACTCCTTCGCTCGCGCCCTCACGAGTTGGACCGCGCGATTTCCGTCCAGGACACGCGCATCGTCGCGATACCTTGGAGAAAGCCGGTAGGTAAGCACGAATGCCGCCGATCCCCAGTCGTTGAATCGCTCCGCGATCTCCATCCCCTCGGTGCCGTACATCATCATGATGTTGCCGCCGCCCGGCGCTACGATCAGCGACGTACCGTTGCGTTTGTTTTCAGGAGGCAAGAACACGGTGATGAAAGGCGTATCGATCGGGTCAGTTCCGCTCGCGAGCGGGACTTTACCCTGTTCCCATAATGGGATGTTGTAGGGTGTGCGATCGCTGGCGAAGAGCGATCCGGCGATAGCGAACGAAGCAAGAATAGTTCTGATCATTGCACTCAGTGTTTCAATTCTAAAGAGGGCCAGGGTCAAATGGTAACATTGATGTAGACGTTGCGTTGGAGGCCGGTGTTACCTTCGGGGACTACCTGGAGTCTAATCCGTTTATCGATGATGCGCGTTTTATCCGTAGCAATTACCGCTGCCATTTCCCTTCCGCTTTCCGCCGGCCAGTCCGACGTGTTTTCTTTCGTCGATAAGAGTTGCATCGCCTGCCACAATGCCAAGCTGAAATCGGGGGACGTCGATCTCGCGTCCCCACGGACGGCCAACACGTTTGACGAGGACAGGGAGATCTGGGAGAAAGCCCTCGGGAAAATGAAAACCGGGCAGATGCCCCCGCCCGGAATGCCGCGCCCAGAAGCCGGCGCCGTCAGGCAGATCACGGTCTGGCTCGAAAATGAGTTCGACCGGCAGGACCGGACAGTTAAACCCGATCCTGGACGAGTGGCGGCGCACCGCCTCAACCGCGCCGAATACAACAACACCATTCGCGATCTACTGGGCGCCGACATTCGGCCCGCCGACAACTTCCCCGCGGACACCGCCGCGTTCGGGTTCGACAACATCAGCGATGCTCTCAGCCTTTCCCCGGCTCTTCTTGAAAACTACGTAGACGCCGCCGAACGCTCCGTCCGCACGGCGCTGTTTGGACCTGAGAAACGCAAGCCCGCGGCCGTCCACTATTCCGCGCCCGTCCGCATCAACGACACGCGCGGGCGTTCCTCGCTTCCGAAGGATCTGTTCAACTACGACCAGACAGGCTTGAGCACACTCCATTCAATGCACGTGGTTCACCGGTTCCCAGTGGACGGTGAATACAGCTTTCGAATCGTACTGAACGGGCACCGGCCGAACCAGTCCGAACCGGTGCACCCCGCATTGTTCATCGACGGCAAGATGATCCAGGAGTTTGAAGTGGACGCAACCGACCTCGAAGGGCAGATTGTCGAGCTCCGAACCCAGGTCACGGCGGGCGACCACTTGCTCTCGGCGTCATATCTGCGGACTTATCATGGCCTCCCTCCGAGCTACAAGGGTCCGGAGCCATCGAAGAGGCCTCCCGAGCCGCTGATCTCCGCGCGCGGGAAGCTCACCGAAAAAGACATCGAGACACTGCGCAAGTATGGAACCAGAATCAAGACCGATTCCATCGAGACGCGCGTCGACAACCGGTTCGAATCACTCGACGTCGGCGGTCCATTCACTCAGGCCACTGCGCCATCGCCCTTAAGCCTCCGCAAGATTTACGTTTGCGGGCATGCGCAGGGAAAGCATATGGACGGCTGCGCGCGGACGGTTATTACGCGATTCGCAAGCCGTGCCTTCCGCCGGCCCGTGAAGGCTCAGGAAGTCGCGCACTACGTGGACCTGGTGGCTCTCGCCCGGAAACAGGGCGACTCGTTCGAGGAGGGTATCGCCACGGCCTTACAGGCGATCCTGGTGTCGCCCAATTTCCTCTATCGCATGGAGACGGATCAACCCGCGCAGGCCGGGCGCCCCTGGGCGCCGGTAACGCAGTACGAATTGGCGTCGAGGCTTTCCGACGTCCTGTGGAGCACCATGCCGGATGAGGAATTGCTCCGCGTCGCCGGACAGGGCGGGCTGCGAAAGCCGGCGGTGCTGGCCAGGCAGGTCATGCGAATGCTGAGGGATCCGAAGGCGAACGCGCTGGTCGAAGGGTTCGCCGGCCAGTGGCTTCAGTTCCGGAACATCGATGTCGTGAAACCTGATCAGGAGCGCTTCCCGGTGTTCGACGACGGCTTGCGCCACGCCATGCGGCGCGAGACGGAACTGTTCATCGGGAGCATTGTACAGGAAGATGGCAGTCTACTCAACTTGCTCGACGCCAATTACACCTTCCTCAATGAGCGTCTCGCGCGCTTCTACGGCATCGGCGGAGTTAACGGTCCGGCATTCAGGCGAGTCGACGTTGCGGGTACCGCGCGCGGCGGCGGCGTTCTCGCGCACGCGAGCGTGCTCACGATATCGTCGTACTCCACGCGGACATCGCCCGTGCTTCGCGGGAAATGGATTCTCGAAAACCTGCTCAATGCGCCTCCGCCCGCGCCGCCGGCATCGGTGCCCCCGCTCGATGACGCCAAGGTGGGGCAGTCCGGCACGCTCCGCCAACAGATGGAGGAACACCGGAAAAATCCAGCCTGTGCTTCGTGCCACTCGGTCATGGACCCGCTCGGTTTCGGCCTCGAGAACTTCAACGCCATCGGCGCGTGGCGGACAGAAGACGGAAAATTCCCCGTGGATTCGAAGGGGACGCTGCCCGATGGCCGTTCCTTCCAGTCGCCCGGCGAACTGAAGGCGATCCTCAAATCAAACCGGGACGCCGTTGTGCGTGGGCTAACCGAGAAGCTGTTGACCTACGCGTTGGGCCGCGGCCTGGAGCGCTACGATCGCCCGGCCATCGCCGGCATCACGGACAAGGTGTCCTCCGGCGACTACCGCTTTTCGCAATTGATCCTCGGAGTGGTGACAAGCCTTCCGTTCCAGAACCGGCGCGCGCGCGAAGCGAGCCTGGTTGCGGGCGGGCCCGTTACCGCTATCATGAAAGGGAACTCCAAATGACATTCCTCACAGGCGAACACCTCGACCGGCGCACGCTGCTCAGAGGCGTTGGGGCGGCCATCGCCCTCCCAGCGCTCGATGCCATGTGCCCGGCGCTGGGCGCTCCCGCGAAGTACGGACTGGGGAAGCCGCCAGTCCGCGTGGCGGTCGTGTACGTCCCGAACGGCATTGTCATGAAGGACTGGAAGCTGGCGGAGACAGGTGAGGACTACACCTTCACGCGCATCCTGAAACCACTTGAGCCGTTCCGGGAGGACATCACGGTGCTTTCAGGGCTCGCCAATCATGCGGCGGTTGCCGGGCGCGGCGGTGGACATGCGAAGGCCACCGGGAGTTTCCTTTCGGGCACCTCTCCGAAGTACACGGCCGGCGCGGATGTGCGGGCCGGTGTCACTTTTGACCAGCTTGTTGCCGAGCGCTTCGCCGCCGAGACCCGCGTCCCTTCACTCCAGATCGGCTGCGAGGATTCGCGGATGGTCGGCAACTGCGATACAGGATCGAGTTGTGCCTATACAAACAGCCTTTCGTGGAAGAATCCGGAGACGCCGCTCGCGGTGGAAGTGAACCCGCGCTCCGTCTTCGAGCGCCTCTTCGGCGCGACAGACCCCAGCCTCTCTCCCGAGGTCCGCGCCCGGCGCGTTCTTTACCGGAGAAGCATTCTCGACCTGACGCGCGGCAATACGGAACGACTGCTTTCCAGCCTGGGCGCGCCCGACCGGCGCAAGATGGACGAGTATCTGACTGGAATCCGCGAAGTTGAGAAGCGCATTACGGCCTCCGAGAACGATCCCATGACGCCGCCCTCCGAGAAGCCGTCGGGCATTCCTTTCGAGTATCCGGCCTACGTGAAGCTGATGTTCGATCTCCAGGTGATCGCGTTTCAGTCGGACCTGACGCGCGTTTCGACCATGATGCTCGGCCGCGAGGGAAGCGTCCGTACGTATCCCGAGATCGGCGTGCCCGACCCGCACCATCCATTGACGCATCACCGCGGTCACCCCGATTTCATCGAGAAGGTCACGAAGATCAACTGCCATCATGTGGAACTATTCGCGTACTTCGTGGGACGGTTGAAGGCGACGGCCGATGGCGACGGTACGCTGCTCGACCATTCGGCCATCCTCTACGGCAGCGCGCTCAGCGACGGCAACGCCCACTCGAATTTCGATCTTCCGCTAGTGCTCGCGGGGCGCGCCGGAGGGATTCGCGGCGGACGTCATGTCGCCGCCGAACCGAAGACTCCCGTCGCGAATCTCTTCGTTCAGATGATGAACTGCGCAGGCGTCAAGACCGAGCGCTTCGCGGACAGCACCGGAATGCTTGACCTACAGGCATAACGGGCTTAGCCCAACAGCCCCGCAAGACCCAGCGCCCGTAACGCCGCCGATCGCGGCTCTGTAATATGATTCTTTTTGTCCGCCCGTCACCGTGACATCACCTGTGCGTTCACGGTCCTCGAAAGATTCATCCAGGGTCAAGCCCCGGCCATTTCAAACACGCCGAAGTCCCTTCGCGGGGATCCGTCTCCCTGCTAACGGGAACCCGGCGCTATTCTACCGGGCCCGGCGCTGTCGCGCCCAGATCAGAAGCCCGCAGGCCGCAGCGAAAAGCCCCATCGTGGAAGGTTCCGGCACAGCGCCGCCTGGGGTAATCTGCGAGCGCCCTGCAACGCTTAGCGTTTCGCCTGCGGAATTGATGTTCACGACGCTCAAGCCGCCGGTCGCTGTGAAGACATTGTGCGAAAAATTCCCGTTGACGTCCGTATCGACGAGACCGAGACTCGCGCCGAAAGCGGTGACGGAATTCCCAACTTCGGATTGCTGCAAAGGGCTGCTCGACACGATAAAGGGAAGGTATCCGAACGGTGTGCTGCCCGTGATCAATCCAACCGCGTCGCTCTCAGCCATCGCGAAGAGTCCGCCGCCGTTGTTCAGGAAGCTGATGATGTCCGCGGAGCGGGCGTTCAATATATTCAATTCCGCCGACGTCAGAATTCCACCATGATCGGAGGCCACCACGATCGCGCTGTAGCCCGTCCCGAGCAGGTTGAGGGCGGCGTTGAGCCCGGCAGCGTTCACCTGGTCAAAATCCGTCCCTTCAACATATCCGCTCGCCACGATTCCGTTTTTGCCCACTGAATTCGAAGGCGGCGGAATGATGTTGGATTCGACGAAGAGAAACTTCGGAGCGCTTGCCACGAAGGAGTTGAACCCCGGATCCTGAACGTAAGCAATCGCCTTCTGGATGATATGTTGCGCGCCAACGCTGTTACCGCCTAAGCTGGCGTGGTAGTCCGGGTCGTGACCGGTCAGAAAAATCGATCCGGCCCAAACGGGCGAACTGGCAAGCATGCAGCCAAGCACTAGTACCTAGTTGCATAAGTCAGAGTACTTGGCTTTGGGGCCGGAAGGGAACACGACTGCCTTCTTCCATTCAAACGGCGCTGCCTTTTCGTTGTAGACTTCAACAAAGTCGTCGATCGCTTGCCGCACTTGCCGC
>SYKU01000469.1 GCA_005808865.1 Acidobacteriota bacterium | reverse complement strand
TGAGGAGCGGGCGCTCGCGGAGAGTTTTCTGCTCAGGCAGCCGCTTGCCGATTTCACCCATGTCCTTGTCAATCTGAACGAATTTCTGTACCTGAGATAGAGCCGTGATCAACTTCAAATCCAGACGTGATTTTCTCTTTGAAGCGGGGGGCGGCCTTAGCGGCGTGGCTCTCGCGTGGCTGATGAACCAGCAGGGGCTGCTCGGCGCCGCGACGGCGGGGCCCGGTTGCGACGTCCGGCCCATGCCGGATTCGGCGAACACGCCGAAGAAGCCGCACTTCAAGCCGCGCGCCACCAGCGTGATCTCGCTGTTCATGAGCGGCGGCGTGAGTCACATGGAGACGTTCGACCCGAAACCCGCGCTCGAAAAGTACGCGGGCAGGCCGCTCGAAGGCAAAGGTGAGGTCGTCGTGCGGCAGGGGCATCCGGGACCGCTGATGCCGTCCGTGTTCAAGTTCAGCAACTATGGACAGAGCGGGCTTCCGGTTTCGGAAATTTTCCCGAAGATCGCCGGCCACATCGACGACCTCGCGGTGCTGCGCTCCGTCTACGGCAAGTCGAACGACCACGTGCAGGCGCACTACGAACTTGCCAGTGGCGTGATCCGCATGGGCTATCCGTCACTCGGTTCGTGGGTCACCTACGGGTTGGGATCGGAGAACCAGAGCCTGCCCGCCTTCGTTGTGATCTACGATGCGCGGGGCGGACCTTTCGGCGGACCTGCCAATTGGAGCGCCGGTTTCATGCCGGCCGCCTATCAGGGGACGGTATTCCGGGCGTCGGATAATCCCATCGTCGACCTGAAGCCGCCGGCGGGAACCACGCCCGAGCAGCAGCGGGCACGGCTGGACCTGTTGGGCAAGCTGAACGAGATGGATCTGAAAAAGTATCCAGGCTCCTCGGAGCTGGCGGCGCGGATTTCGTCCTACGAGATGGCGTACCGGATGCAGGGCTGCGCGCCCGAAGCGGTGGACGTGAACGCGGAGAGTCCGGCGACGAAGAAGCTCTACGGTTTGGACGAGGAGACGACCCAGCCCTTCGGCCGCCAATGCCTGATGGCGAGACGTCTGGTGGAGCGCGGCGTGCGCTTCGTCCAGCTTTATCACGGCGGCTTGGGCATGCAGAACGTGGACACGTGGGATGCGCATGAAAACGTGAAAACCAATCACACGCGGAACGCGGCTGCGGTGGACGGCCCTATTTCCGGCCTGCTAACCGATCTGAAGGCACGCGGGCTGCTCGACACAACGCTCGTGATCTGGCAAGGCGAGTTCGGCCGCATGCCGATATCGCAACGCGGACTGGGACGGGATCACAATCCCGGCGCGATGTCGATCTGGATGGCGGGCGCGAAGATTAAGGGTGGACAGGCGATCGGCGCAAGCGACGAGTTCGGATACAAAGCCGAACAACAGCCGATTCCGATTCACGATCTTCACGCGACCGTCCTGAACCTGTTGGGGATGGATCATACCCGGCTGACCTACCTGTTCAACGGCCGGAACATGCGGCTGACGGATGTCTACGGGGAACTGATTCCGCAATTGACGGCGTGACCGCCAGGAGCGCTTCTCGCCGGGATTTCGAGGAAGCAGTTGCGGCCCGTTCCGCCGGCGGAGGACGGTTTAGTCCGTTGTGGGTCCAATCATCAGATCCAAGCCGGCAGCTTCTCAGCGGACGCGCGAAAGTCCCGGCCCCGAATGAGGAGAGGAATCCTACGATCAATACAACCCTGGGCGATCAGGGCATCCCCGAGGCGTGCCTTGCGGCGCTTGGCCAGCACTTGGGATCGCGGCGCCTGCCCGTTCCCAATAGCCCGGCTTGATCTCGATCGAAGGTAGTTGTGGGAGAGTCTGTGCAAGGCCTGAGAGAAGCTTCGGGTCGCTCAACATTTCGTTAGCGCCGCGGGATCCATTAGCACCTGACGGTCCTCCAGCGCCCGATCAAGCAGTTTTACGTCCTCGCCGCCATTCCCTGGAGGAAGGCGATCCATGTGCTGGTGCCGGCTACGACACCGGTCGGCTTTCAACGAAGCCATACTGCGCGAGAAGCGAACCTTGCCGCGCAGCTGGCGCAGCCGCGGACCCATCGCCTGGCACACAAGAGACTTATGCGTGCGAAATGGGAATTCACCAGGTGGGGACAACACAAGGATCAAACTACACGACTAACCCAAGGGGAAATGACCTCCTTCCGACCGTCCAGGGACACTGGCTGAGCTCGGCCGCTCCGTCCCACGCTTCTGCTAACATTCTTGTAATGCCTGCAATTCCCGGAGCGCTGTTCGCCAAGAACCTGGTATACCGGCGCGGACTGCTCTTTCATCTGGTGCGGCGCGATTTCCAGCAGCGCTTCGTCGGTTCGGCCATGGGCTGGCTGTGGGGCCTGATCCATCCTCTTGTGCTGATGGGGGTCTACACTTTCGTCTTCAGCGTGTGCCTCAAGCAGGAGCTCGGTCCTGAAGCGGAGACTCAAAATTACCCCCTCTACCTGCTGGCCGGAATGCTGCCTTGGCTGCTGTTCAGCGAAACCGTGTCGCGGTGCGGTTCCTGTTTGATCGAGAACCAGGGGCTGATCACGAAAACCATGTTCCCGGCCGAAGTCGTTCCCGTCTCGATTTTCCTTTCGACTTTGGTAGGTCACGCGATGGCGTTCTCGCTGCTTATCGCGGCGACTGGAATCTGGCTTCGTCAAGTGAGCCCTCTGCTCTTGCTCCTGCCGGTGTATACGGTTCTGCTCGGCTTAATGGCCGTCGGAATCGGCTGGATGGCGGCGGCCCTGCATGTCTACCTGCGCGATACGGCCCAGGTCCTGGCGGTGGTGCTGACGCTCTGGTTCTGGATGACGCCGATCTTCATCACTGAGGAGCAGATTCCGGAAGGGCTCAGGTTCCTGATCATTGGAAATCCGCTGGCCTACATCGTTCGTGCCTACCGACTGATGCTTTTCACAACGCGCCTGCCTACTCAGCACGATTTCGGCGTCGTCGCCGCGTACGCCGTGGGGACCTTCATCTTGGGGGGCCTGTTCTTCCGGCACATGAAGCGGGGGTTTGCGGACGTTCTCTGAAAAAGATTTGTGTTTTCCAAACCGGTGTGCTATAGATAGCAGCTTAGGTATAAATTATATGGCCTACATTGTTGCCGAACCCTGTATCGGGACTAAAGACACAGCGTGCGTGGACGCCTGCCCGGTAGATTGCATCCACCCGAAGAAAGACGAAGCGGCGTACGCCACCGAAGAGATGCTGTACATCGATCCGGTGGAATGCATCGATTGCGGAGCCTGCGTGCCGGTTTGCCCGGTTTCCGCGATCTTCGCGCTTGACGATCTCCCGGAAAAGTGGACGGATTTCACTCCCAGGAACGCAGCGTACTTCGGGCGCTGATTCTCATTAACCACGGGAGGCTACGCTGAGCCTCCCGTACCCGTTCCCTCCAAAGTCACCTTGATCCAAAAAGGTGAAATAGTCCCTGAGTGCCCCTCCAGCTCCACAGCGACATTAGACTTCCGAGTCCCGTTGAGGACAGGGCAATGATCAGCAGCAGGAATCCGAAATTCGCCAGTTCGTTATAAACCGCCATCGGCACGCGCGCAGCCAGTAGCAGCTTCGATCCGTCGAGCGGCGGCACTGGAAGCATGTTGAAGATGGCGAGGTAGAGGCTCAGCGTAACGCCCTTCGAGCAATACTCGGAAAAGACCGGAATCAAACTTGCTGTCATCACCGAAAGGGCGGCCAGGAGTGCGGCGAAGATCACATTGCTGCCCGGCCCGGCGAGCGCGACCAAAGCTAATCCTTGCAACCCGCCGCGAAGCCGGTTGATGTTCGTGTTGACGGGCTTTCCCCATCCGAGGAAGCCCATTCCCATAAGCGAGGTGATGGCCGGGAGAATCAGGGTTCCTACCCAATCGACGTGCGCCATTGGGTGGAGCGTCACACGGCCTTCGCGCTGCGGTGTATCATCGCCGAGTTTCGTCGCAACCCAGGCGTGCGCGAATTCGTGCGGCGTGGTCAGAATCCACAGCAAAGAGACGTTCAGAAAAGCGTTTTCAAAGTCCATGATTTTTCAAAACCGGCGTTTCGAGGCGGCATTCGCCTACCTGCGCTGCAGAATGAGCCCCCACAGAACCAGCAGCGCGAGCACGATGACGGCGGCGGCGATGGGCATCTTCGGATAATGTTCATTGTATGCACAGAACGGTGGGCGCGATGATGCGGCTCGCCGGAGTTACTATTAATTCTGCACTCAAATGCGAAACGCAAACACGAGCGCGCCACGGATCTTAGTCGCCGACGATCAGGCGGATGTGGTCGAGGCCCTGCACCTGCTCCTGAAGGCCGAGGGTTATCAGATCGAGTCCACGAACTCGCCGGCTGGCGTTCTTTCAGCCATCGAGTCGCGCGAGTTCGATATTCTCCTGATGGATCTGAACTACGCGCGCGACACGACCTCCGGGCAGGAGGGACTCGACCTGCTTACAAAGGTCCAGACCACTGAAGGAGACCTGCCCGTGGTTGTGATGACGGCGTGGGGCTCCGTGAATCTGGCGGTCGAGGCGATGCGGCGGGGGGCACGCGACTTCGTGCAGAAGCCCTGGGAAAACGAGAGACTGCTCGCCATCCTGAGGACGCAGATGGAGCTTCGCCAAGCGCTGCGGAAGGGTCGGCGACTCGAAGCGGAGAACCGGCTGCTGCGGACCGAAGGGCGTCCCCATCTGATCGCGGAATCGGCGGTTATGAAGCCGGTGTTGGAGATCGTGGCGAATGTCGGGCCGTCAGACGCGAATGTTCTGATTACCGGCGAGCCAGGCACCGGAAAAGAAGTTGTCGCACAGACCCTGCATGCGGTTTCGCCGCGCGCGTCGCGGCCGCTGGTGGCCGTAAACACGGGCGGACTGGGCGAAGGCGTATTCGAGAGTGAACTCTTCGGACACGTCAAGGGCGCGTTCACGGACGCGCGGACCGATCGCGTGGGGCGCTTCGAACTGGCTGACGGCGGCACGCTCTTTCTGGATGAGATTTCGAACGTGCCGCTCAACCAGCAGGCGCGTCTGCTCCGCGTGCTCGAAAGCGGCGAGCTGCAGCGCGTGGGATCGTCCCGCACCACTCGCGTCGACGTGCGGGTGCTTTCGGCCAGCAATTCCAATATCGCGCAGGAGGTTGCGGAAGGCCGCTTCCGCCAGGATCTCATGTTCCGGCTCAACACCGTGGAGATCCACCTGCCTCCGCTGCGCGATCGCCGCGAAGATATTCCGCTGCGGGCGAACCACTTCCTGGTGGTCCACGCCAGGCGGTATCGGAAAAACGTGGCGGGTTTCGACGCCTCCGCAACGCAAGCGATGTTCGACCATTCCTGGCCGGGCAATGTGCGCGAGTTGAACCACGCTCTTGAACGCGCCGTGCTGATGGCGCAGGGTACGCTCGTGCGCGCCGCGGATCTGGCGCTACGGCGGACATCGGTGGGCCCGGCCCGCCTCGAGGACATGAGCCTCGAAGACGTGGAGGCCTTTCTGATCAGGAAGACGCTCGCCCGTTACGACGGCAACGTGAGCCAGGCCGCGAGACTTCTCGGATTGAGCCGTAGCGCTCTCTACCGCCGCTTGCAGCGATTCGGACTGGCGTGACGCAAAGAAATCCACTCCGAGCCGCGAGACTGGGCTACGACGGTCGCATACTGCTCACGGCGTTTTTGGCGGGTGTACCCGGTTCGTCGGTCGCGCTCGCGCTCCTGTGGACCGGTGATTATTCCGTCAGAACCCAGTGGACCGTGACGGCGATTATCGTGGCGCTCTCCTGCGCCTTTGCGTTTTCTTTGAGAGAAAAGGTGACCTTTCCCCTGAAAACGCTTTCGAATCTACTGGCGGCGCTCCGCGAGGGGGATTACTCCGTACGAGGATACCGCGCCAGGCCGGATGATGCGCTGGGAGAGGTGATGCTCGAAGTCAACTCTCTAGGAGATACACTTCGGGAGCAGCGGCTGGGCGCGCTCGAAGCGACTACGTTGTTACGGACCGTCATGGCGGAAATCGACGTCGCGGTTTTCGCGTTTGACGGCGAGAGCCGTCTTCGGCTGGTGAATCGAACGGGCGAGCGGCTTCTGGCCAAACCCGCCGAGCGGATCATCGGGCAGAGCGCGGACGAACTCGGTCTCGACGAATGTCTGCGGGGCGAGCCCGCGCGCACGCTGGATCGAACGTTCTCGGGCGCGGCCGGACGCTGGGGACTCCGTCGCACGGCTTTTCGGGAAAAGGGTTTGCAGCACCAGCTCCTTGTCGTTTCAGACCTCACACGCGCACTTCGCGAGGAGGAATTCCAGGCGTGGCAGCGCCTGGTCCGGGTGCTCGGGCACGAGATCAACAATTCGCTCGCGCCGATACGCTCGATCGCTGGCAGCCTGGATCGTCTGCTTACGCGCGAACCCCAGCCAGAAGATTGGCGCGCGGACATGCACCGGGGCTTGGGCGTCATCGGGTCGCGCGCGGAAGCGCTCGGGCGTTTCACGGCCGCCTACGCGCAACTGGCTCGGCTGCCTCAACCCCGCTTTGCACCGCTCGACTGCGGCGATCTGCTCCGCCACGTTGTGCGATTGGAGCCGCGGATGACCGTCGTCTTGACCCCGGGGCCGCCGGCCGCGATCCCGGGCGACCGCGACCAACTCGAACAACTGCTCATTAATCTGCTTCGGAACGCCGTAGACGCCGCGCTCGAAACAAACGGTGGCGTCGAGGCGGGCTGGCGAAAGGTTGGAGCGTTTATCGAGGTGAGGATAGCCGATCGCGGCCCGGGCCTTGGAAACACGGCGAACCTGTTTGTGCCGTTCTTTACGACGAAACAGGGCGGCTCTGGGATTGGATTGGTGCTGAGCAGACAGATTGCCGAAGCGCACGGCGGCACGCTTACGCTCGAGAATCGGAGCGACGGAGCGGGCTGCGAGGCGAAGCTGCGGTTGCCGGTGTGAAAGGTAGACGCCGTCGTTCTTCGCCCGCGCCGCAAGGATGCGGGAGGTGGCTGGCCGGAATCCCACCCCGGCCAGCCCTCCCCTCTAACGGTTACGGAGCGCGAAGAGTGCGGCTCCGGATACAAATGAGCCGGCACCGACGCCCAAACTCGATGTGCGAACCGTCTGGTAATTGCTTGTGCAAATAAAGTTCCGCCCGCTAAAGCCCTTGCAGGGATCCTGGAGTGCCGCGCCGCGAGCGATCATCGCGCCGCCCAGAATCATGAGTGCAGCCCCTCCCCATTTCTTGGCGCCGGACGTCCGCTTCAGCGAATCCGCTTTCGCCTGCTTGACAGCCTGCGCTGGCTGCTCTGAAGCCTGGCCTGGCTGCGGCATGGCGAACGCGAGACCGCCAAACGAAGTCTTGAGTGGGGTTGCCGGTCGAATCCCAAGAGACGACGGGAAACGCCGTTCAAGCAACTTTGTGTTTACGAAGTCGCCCGCGAATGCCGGCGACGCCACACTGGATATCGTGAGAGCGAGTAGTGCGGCGATGTACTTGCGGGCGAATTGGCTGCTCCAGCCGATGGCGCCCGGGGAAATCCGCACGGCCGCATCTTTCTTTCTGTTGTCGTTCACTTTGTTTTCTCCTGAAGGTTGTGTTGGATCCTGGGACTGGAAGCTAACGCCGAACCACCCAACGTCGGGTCCGGATACGCCAGTTGCCGCGTCCATAGGTAATTGCTTCGAGGAGGCGAAAAGTTACAAACAATCTACGTCAGGGTCAATATTTTTTGCCCACCGTACGCCACAAGACCGAGGCTACCGAGCCACCCGGGATCTGCTCACACACGGATTCCCCTTGATCAGGAACCGCAGCGGCCAATCCGCGCACTGGCGGATGCCGATGCGCGGCGTCACCTCGATCTCGATGCACGCCATACGGGACGGGTCCCGCACTGCCAGGTCTCCCCGCGTGACGTCGACGCCGTTCTGAGCGCGAGTGATTCCCATCGCCCGCGTAAGCTTCCCGGGCCCCGAGCACAGACTCTGGTCCAGGCGCGCGCCCGGCCGCCGGTTACGCATCTCGCCAATTCCCGACAAGGGTTCGAGCGCGCGGATCAGAACGCAGCCCGGCACTCCGTCCGGCTCGGCCACCAGATTCAGGCATTCGTGCATTCCATAAATGAGGTACACATACGCATGGCCCGGCGGACCGAAAATGACTCGCGTCCGCTCCGTAATTCCGCGCGAGGCATGAGCGGCGCTATCGTTGAGCCCGAGATAGGCTTCCGTCTCGACGATTATTCCGCTGCACTCTCCGTGAACAAGGATCTTACCCAACAGCCCGCGCGCGACTTCCACAGTTGGACGGTCATAAAAGGTGCGGCCGATTGTTCGCATGTCCTTCCTTTCCATGATGGACTGGACTAGTCTGTCAATGTGAGGCTATTTACCGGAATCGACTTGCCGGCCGAAGTGGCCGCCAGTCTGGAGAAGCTGCTCTCGCGATTAATGCCACTCGTGAGTATCAGGTGGAGTCCGGTGGCGAACTTCCATATCACGACGAAGTTCATTGGCGAATGGCCGGAATCCAAGGTCGACGAGTTGAAAATGACGCTCGGATCGATTTCGAGGCTTGCGCCTTTTTCCATTGCCATTCGCACGATCGGGTTCTATCCGAACCCTCGTGCGCCGCGCACCTTTTGGGCGGGTGTTGAAGCGGGCGGCGATCTGGAGCGGCTCGCCCGCGAAACCGATGAAGCCGTTGCGCGATTGGGCGTGAAACCGGAAGCGCGGCCCTACTCGCCCCACGTCACTCTCGGCCGCATTGGGAAAGAACCGGTATCACTCGACGCATTGCATGCCGCCGTCGCGAGCATCGCGGCGCTCGACTTCGGAAGCCTGAATGTAGACCGGTTCTTCTTGTACCGGAGCCGCTCCGGGGCGGCAGGGTCCGTCTACACGAAGCTGGCCGAGTTCAAACTGGGTTGAAGAAGGAGGCAGCGGAATTGACTTGGGGTGGGTGGAGGGATTCGAACCCTCGGCCACCGGAACCACAATCCGGCGCTCTACCAAGCTGAGCTACACCCACCGTGAAGCTGACTCCATGGTATCAAGTGCCGGGGTGGCGATCAAATGGAGATTACCGATGCGAAATGAGCCTGAAAAGAGAACTCGTTTCCATCGCGGAATGGGCCGGATATCAAAGGGTGACGCTGCGCAGGAATGGCGCCGGGCATGGAGATCATGGCTTTATCACAGGCAAGCTCCGCCTCATCTCCGATGGCACTGGGCTGGCGGCGCGGCCGCATCGCCTCTTCTGATGGGATGGGTCTTTCAGCCCTGTCACAACTGGAATGCCGTGCTCGGATAGGCACCTCAACATCTGGATTCTGCATGTTTCTGGCAGGAAGTCTTTCGCGGTATGCGCCGGACGCCAATGTTGATAGGCCTTTGGTGCGCTCTTGGGGAGGCTCTAACTTTCGGCGTTTGAGTCTGTTTGGTTCCGGCTACGCGGGAGTTAGGCCGAAGTTCTTGGGGTCAAAACGCATAAGTCAATCCGCACCAATGCATTAGGAGAATCCTCTGACCGTGCTGCTGCCTACAGCCAGCTCAGACAGTCCGTAGCGTCACTCCAAGCAAATCCAAAGCGCGATGCTGAATCACGGTCGGTTGCGTGAGC
>SYKU01000468.1 GCA_005808865.1 Acidobacteriota bacterium | reverse complement strand
GTGCTCACCGAAGCCGCCATCAACGGCAAGGTGGACTACCTGCGGGGATTGAAGGAAAACGTGATCATGGGCCGCCTCGTTCCGGCCGGCACCGGCATGGAGTACTATCGCCATGTCAAGATCGCCGGCGAGGATATTATCGATGAGCCGGTGCAGGAGGTACCGCTCGAAGGTATCCCAGGGTACGACGAAGAAGCCCGCATCCAGTACACCGGCGGGCTCAGCGAAGATACGGGCGCGGAAGCTTTGGCGGAGTAAAACGGCGGTGCCTGGGTGGTGCAGGCACTTTCGCCTGTCTACCGCGCAAACCGCTGTCAGGGCGCCCCTCTGGGTTCTCAGCGCATGTTTGATGGGGTCAGCCGCTCAAGGCCAAACCGTGCCCCAGGCGCCGGATGCTCCCAAGCCGGAGGCCGCACCCCAGCCGGCGCGCCCGCAGCTCAACCTTCTTGGCCAGACCGATACGCAATCGGGCGAAAGCCGCCGCAACGAGAACGTGCAGTTCAATCTGATTGACAGCAACACGATCCGTGAATTGAATACCCGTCTCGGCGCAACTGCCACGGTCGTTGAAACGTTTCAGGCCGATCGAAGCTATTTCGGCGCTGAATATGGAAAGCGCCCCGGCGCGCCGCTGCATCTTCCGTACACGCCGCAATCCAATACGCACGGAGAGTTTTTCGCCAACCACAACAACAGCGTGTTTTCGGCGCGTTCGTTCTTTCAGGCCGGAACCGTCAAACCTGCGCGCGAGAACGAATACGGCTTCCGTTTCAGCACGGTGTTGCGTGCATGGCGACTCTCGCTTGACGGCACGCAGCAGAAGATTCGCGGCAGCGTCAACGGCAACGTGCTCGTGCCCCTGCCGGAAGAGCGCACGCCGCTCGCTACCGATCCCGCCATCCGCCGCATTGTGGAGCGCTTCCTCAACGCCTACCCGCTCGAGATCCCAAATCGCACCGATATCGACCAGCGTGCGCTCAACACCAACGCCCCTCAACGGGTCAACACCAACAGCACGGGCCTGCGTCTCGACCGCGGTCTCACCGCGCGCGACCGCCTGCTCTGGCGTTACCAGTTCACATCCCAGCAGGTGGACGCGTTTCAGCTCGTCGCCGGCCAGAACCCGGACACCGATACGCATTCGCACACGGGTGCAATGACATGGACCCGCACGGTTTCGGCCTCAACAATAGCCGATTTTTCGCTGGGCTTCGAACGCGTAACCACGAACATTCGGCCCGAGCCGAACGCCGTGGGGCCGACCGTCGGCGCATCGAACTTTATCTTCGGGCTGGGACCTTCCCCTCCCACGCCGATCGTGCGCGCCCAAAACCGCTTTCGCTACGCGGCGCAGTTTCGCCACGCCTCCGGTGGACACGTCTTCGCCGCCGGAGCCGAGCTCAGCCGCGCCCAGGTAAACGGGCGCGAGCAGGACGGCGAACGCGGCATCCTTACGTTCGCGAACGATTTTGGCCGCAACGCGATCGCGAACTTCCGTTTCGGCACGCCGAACAGCTTCGTCTTCGCGTTTGGCAATACCCACCGGGGTTGGCGGAATTTTACTCCCGTCTTTCACGCGGGAGACACCTGGCAGGCAGGCTCCAGGCTTACTCTCAGCTACGGCCTTCGCTACGAACCCTTCACGCGGCCCGCGGAAGTGAATGGTCTCGACCAGCTACCCTTCGGATGCGACTGCAACAATCTGGCTCCGCGCGCGGGCTTCGCGTATCGTCTCCCCGCCGGGCGCGGAGTGGTTCGCGGCGCCTACGGCGTCCAGTACGGCGAACTATTCGCCACTACATACGGTCAGATCCGCATGAGCCCGCCAGGCAGCTACCGTATCGTGCAGCCGCAGCCGAATCTTGCCGACGCGTTGTTTGGACCGAGACGCCTTCCGGCTGACTCGAATTTCCGCACCGGCTATTTTCTAGTCTCGCCCGACATGACCACTCCATACGCCCACCAGTACAACTTCAGTTGGGAGACCGGGCTGGGCCGCTGGAGGATCCAGGTGGGATACGTAGGCAGTCGCGCCCTGAAACTGTTCCAGATGTGGTTCGACAACCGTGCCCGCCCAGTCGCTGGTATCGATCAAACCACGGCCACAGTCAACGGCCGGCGTCCGGACTCGACAAGGCTTGAAGTCTTCCGTCTGGTGAACGCCTCGCGCGCCTACTTCGACGCCGGACGTGTGACCCTGATCGTGCCTCGATCGCGCGGATTCAATGTGGACCTCTCGTATTGGCTCAGCAAGAGCATTGACCTTGGCAATGACTACACGAGCACGCTCTCCGGCGTGGACGCTAGACAGGGGCGCAGTCAGTCGGAGTCGGGGGTGCACTCGGACCTCAAAGGGAGAAGTAATTTCGATCAGCCCCACGCGTTTCTTGCGCGCGGAGCATACGACACGCCGAAATTCGGCCGCCTTGTGGGAAGCTGGACGCTCGGCGCGGTTGTCCTGCTTAAGACCGGAACGCCGTTTTCAGTGGAATCGGGATCGGACGCGCCCGGTTTCGGCAATGTCGATGGGCAGGGCGGCGACCGCGTGAACCTGGTCGATACCTCGCTTCTCGGACGCACAATCGGCGATCCCACGGATTCAGCCCGTCTTCTGCCACGAGCGGGGTTCGCGTTCATCCGTCCCACGGATGTGCGCGGCAATTTAGGCCGCAACACGTTCCGCAAAGGCGGCATCGCCAACTGGAACGCCTCGTTATCGCGTGCGTGGAAGCCCGCGGCGGGAGTGACGGTTACGCTTCGCGCCGAGTCTGTGAACTTGTTCAACACCCCTCAGTTCGCGGAGCCTTCACGGGAACTCTCGTCGCCGAGTTTCGCGAAGATCACAAACACCCTGAATGATGGGCGGGTCTTCCGGTTCTTTTTGCGGCTCCGGTTCTGACTGCTACCTTCCCGTCGCCAATTTTTCCGCGCCGGCGCTTGCTACGTCTTCCCAACGGTAGAAAAGGAAGTTCCGGCCTGCGCTGTTCATCGCCACCATCATTCCAGCAGGGAACGCCGGCCCGAGGGAACGCGAAGTGATTTCGAGACCGTCTGTGGAATCCGCGTCCCCACGGAGTACCTTCAGCGGTTTTTCATGATCGTGGGGCCTGCCCGGCTCACCTTCTCGCCGATAAACGTGGTATTCGCTGTTCCCTTTGAGTTGGTCCGTGCATACGATGTAACCGGTACCATCATCGCGCGCGTAGATGGCGATCCCCTCCCGGTCGGCCCGGAACCCGGCGCGTCCGAAGTGCGCAAGCTCTCGCGCAGCCTCGGGGTGTTCCGGGTCGGCATGGTATTTGTGGATGCCATCGCCTTCGTCGGCGTAATAGACGAAGCCGAGAGCGTCGTCAACAGCGACCGCTTCAATCTCAGCTAGGCCGCTGAAGCTCCCGAGGTAGCGTACGAAAGTCGCTTTCACGCGGCCCTGGCCATCGTCCTCAAGCCGGTATTGGCCCAGGTAGCCCTGACGCGGACCGCTCTTGGGGGCGACCATCGCAAATATGGCGCCGTCGCGCGGACGCCGATAGAGCGAGATGCCCATCGGTGCGGACTCCTCCCCGTTGCGATCCGAAAAGACGCGCGTGTTTCCCGGTGAGGTCACGTCCGCGATGCCGCTTCCGTCCGGCGCGATCCGAAAAACGCGCAATTGGTTCTTCAGGCGTTCGGTGGCAACGGCGATGTCGACACTTCGACCCGCCAACGCGAGACCGTACTCGACGTCCACGTTGTTAGGCCGGTCGAGGCCCGCGACAGTCTGGCGAATCCTGCCGTCGATTCCGAACACTACGAGCGCACCGTCAGGGGCCATTACCTTGTTCGTCCCAATGATGAGGCTCGCGGCAGTGTCCGAAGGATGACTCCAAATCGCCGGGTCGTCCGCGTCGGCTGAAACGGGATCGGTCCGGCCGGCCGCGACGAGATCGGGTGGCTGAGGCGGCCGCGGGGAACACGCCTGCAAACAGGACAGGAGAACCAAAAACATCCACGAGGGTGTATTCGCGGGCGCCGGGAACAGGGGTGTGGCCGTGGTCTCTCTGTTCATCTGGTACGAAGCCTCAAACGGTCTTTGCGTTGGGGTGCTGCCACGGGGCGCGGTAGGGCCGCGTCAACAGCCTGGCGGCTTCGGAGTCGCCCGCGATGGTCCCCTTGGCCGCATCCCACGTGAGCGTGCGCCCGGTCTTCAAGGCGAGGTTCGCAAGCAGGCAGCTTGCCGTAGAAATGTAACCTTGTTCGATGTCGGCAACGGGCCTGCCCCGCTTGTCAATGGCCGCGAGGAGATCCTTCATGTGTCCGCGAATGGCCGGCGCGACGTGCCTCTCGAGCGCTTCTTCAGTCTTGTCCTCCGGATACTCCTCGAGTTCGTACTTCACATCCCTGTGAATGGCCTTGTCGCTCTTGTCGAGCGGTGTGAAATCGTAACCCATCACGCCCGCCCGCAGCGTGCCCTTCTCCCCATAGATAGTCGCGCCCCAAGGGTATTTCGGGTCGGCCGGATGCCCCCACGAGCGATGCTGCCATACCACCTTCAAATTGTCGTACTCGAACGTCGCGGTCTGAGTGTCCGGAATGTTGGCCTTACTCGCCTTATCCATCAGGATGCCGCCCGACGACGAGATGCGGGTAGGCCATCCGAGGTCGAGCATCCAGCGCACCATGTCGAGCATATGGACGCACATGTCGCCCATGATGCCGTTCCCATATTCGGTAAACGCCCGCCAGCTTCGTGGGTGTGCCAGCTTGTTGTAAGGGCGCATGGGCGCGGGGCCCGTCCACATTTCGTAATCGAGATTCGCGGGCGGCGCGGTGTCCGGCGGATTGTCCTTCGCTCGCATGTGGTAGTAGCAATAAACTTCGGCGTGCGCGATCTTCCCCAATTTGCCGGCCTTGACGATGCTCTCACGCGCTTCGATCAGGTGCGGCGTGCTGCGCCGCTGCGTTCCAATCTGAACGACGCGTTGATACTTGCGGGCCGCGGCGAGCATTGCCTGACCTTCCGCGATATCGACGCTAATCGGTTTCTGGCAATATACGTCGGCCCCGGACTTCACGGCTTCGATCATCGTGAGCGCGTGCCAGTGATCCGGTGTCGCGATCAGGCAAACGTCGAGATCTTTCTCCTTCAACATCTCGCGATAGTCGGCGTAGATGCGTGGTTTCTTCTTCGATGCCTGGCGCGTGGCCGTCATTTCGGCCGCCGCTGCCAGCATGCGCGAATCCACGTCGCACAAGGAAACCACTTCGACGGGCGCAACCTGAATCAGGCGGAACAGATCCGCCTTGCCATACCAGCCGCAACCGATAAGGCCCACGCGCCTCTTCTTGTCCGAAACCTGGGCGGTGGCCAGACCTGAGGCGGCGGTGGCGAGAAATTCACGGCGGTTGAAAGCGTGCATTCCACGAGTATATTCCTTTTGCGCGGATTCGCCGCTCCGTGAACTCCTGGCCGATCGACTGTGCGCTGGCTACTTTCTAGAGAAAACGAGGTGCAATGGCCCTGAGCCCGCCTGTTACTCGCCCTCAATCACCCGCGTCCACCACAACGCCCCTTCTCCGTCCGCGTCATTCCGCACCTGCCCCCGCAACCGCAGGTACTCCAGATGCGCCAGCACCTCATACACGGCGAACCGGTGATGGAACGGCGGCAGCTTGCGCGTCCACAGATCCGCCACCAGATCATGTGCAGTCTTGGGACGATCTCCCAGCGCTTCGAGAATTCTCCCCAACCGGTCCTCATGATGCCCCGCCGTCCTGGCGATCCACTCTCTGTGTCCGGGGAACGGCGATCCGTGCGATGGCAAGACCAGTTCTATATCGATCTCCGCAACCTTTTCCAACGAATCGAGAAAATCGCCCAGCGCGTCTTTCCCCGGCTGCCAGTTGATGTTTGGCGTGATCCGCTCGAGCATGTGATCGCCTGAGAATAACGCCTTGTGGCGTGCAGCGTAAAGGCACACGTGCCCAGGCGAATGCCCCGGCGTGCAGATCACTTCAAGCGGCCCGCAGGCGCTGTTGAGAACGTCCCCACACCCCAGCAGCCGGTCGGCCGTCAGCCGGTGAAAGTTGCGCTCGATCTCGGCGGCTGATACATCATCCCGCCGCATTTCGACCGGGACTCCAGCGAGCGACAGCGTCCGCTGCACGCGCGCGCCGCGGCGTCCGCTGTCAGACATCTCGTGCAGAAATTCCAAATCGTCGGCATGCATCAGTAGTTCCGCGCCGGTCAGTTTCAACAGCCGCGGGGCCATTCCAATGTGGTCAGGATGCACGTGCGTGAGCAGTATCCGGTGCACGTCAGTCCAGGCCACGCCAAGACTCAGAAAGGCCGTGTCGAGCGCGCCTATGCACGCTTCGGTGTCCATGCCGCAGTCGATCAGTAGATAACCGCCATCCATGCGCACCAGGTAAACGTTGATTGTCCCGAGAAGCCAGGGCAACGGCAGTTCGATCCTCCACGCTCCTGGAATCACTTCGTTGACGCTCACTGGTTTCGCCTTCCGTCGAGGATGTTCGCGAACGACCCTGACCGCAACTCCGCCATCGTTAAACCCGTCAGCGGCTCCGCCTCCGGCTCGGTCAATGCGCCGCAGGCGATCGCACGCAGGAAGAAATTGAGCAGTCCCTGTCCTGTTGCGGCGTCATCGAATATGCCGCCCGTCACTGTTGCCCGCGCGGCCTTCTCCATGAAACCGCGCAGCCGCTGCGAGGCCTCTTCCATGCCCTCGAGAAAGAATGCGAATACCGCTGCATACCGCACCGGCAGTTGCGCCGGATGGAGGTCCCAGCCCGAGTAGAATCCGCTCATGAGTGAGTGCCGGATGTGCGCGTAGTGAAATTTCCATGCCGAATGGACATGAGGTGGTACCGGCATCAGATTCGTACCGCCATCGGTGAGACGGATTCCCGTTCCGCTCAACGCAACCTGCATCGCGTTCCGCGCGTAGTCGCATGCCGGATGCAGCAGGTGCTGGTGCGGGGACGAGACTCCGCAGGCAGCCGTGTAATCGTAAGCGCCAAAATCAACTCCGCGGCAGCGTCCTCGACTGGACTCCGCCATCTCAGAGAGCCTCGACACGCCTTGCGGAGTCTCGACCATAATCTGGAGGCCGAGTGAACCGGAAGCGAAACCAAGATGCTGTTCGAACAAGTCGAGAGCATCGGCCAGCGCCGACACCTGCTCTGGAATCGTCACCTTCGGCAGTGTGACCACGAAGTTCGGCGGCAACGCCGTCCCGCTCCGCGCCGCCCATGTGGTGAGGAAAATATCCAGAGTCCGGATGGCCCGGTCGCGAAGTTCCTCGGTAAGCGCCTTAATCCGAATCCCCAGAAATGGAGCCAGGCTGCCAGCCGCCAGTCCCTTAACCGCTTCAAGCGCGGTACGTTCCGCGTCGCGATCTTCTTCCGCGCCGTCGCGGTGACCGTAGCCGTCTTCAAAATCGATCCGATAGTCTTCCACCGGCTCAGACCGGAGCTTTGCCAGGACTCGTTCATACACGCGTTCCGCGAGCGCCCGGTCGAATCCGATAGCGGTCGCAAATGCCGCTGGCTCCGGGGCGTGCACCTCAACCGACCGCAGGGCCAGATCTCCCAACTTGCGGGCAGTTTCCGGACGGAACAGATGCGCGCCGCCGTAGACGGTGTGCACGGGTTGGCGTGCGCTCGATTCCCCGGGGTACTTCGCCGCAAACTCCACGTTCGCGGACTTCAGGCGCCCGCCGATCCGCTCCCTCGCTTCCGGGGTCAGTGACGTTTGCATCGACTAGTACCTAGTTGCATAAGTCAGAGTACTTGGCTTTGGGGCCGGAAGGGAACACGACTGCCTTCTTCCATTCAAACGGCGCTGCCTTTTCGTTGTAGACTTCAACAAAGTCGTCGATCGCTTGCCGCACTTGCCGCG
>SYKU01000467.1 GCA_005808865.1 Acidobacteriota bacterium | reverse complement strand
GATCTTTGGGAGCTCAATGAAGCTTTCGCGGTGCAGGTGGTTTACTGCCGGGACAGGCTGAACATCGATCCGGAGAAGTTGAATGTCAACGGCGGCTCAATCGCGATCGGGCATCCTTTCGGGATGACCGGTGCGAGGCTGGTAGGAACGCTCGCGAACGAAATGCGCTGCCGTCACGCGCGATACGGAGTGGTCACGATGTGCGTGGGCGGTGGCCAGGGCGCAGCCGGGCTGTTCGAAGCTTGCGGGTGAAACAAGTTCACTCGCTTCGACCATGACACCGGGCTGAACTGCCTGCCGCACGAAGTCGAAGTTCGCTCCAGAAGAGAGCATTTCGGCTCGTCGAGGGAATCGCCGATGCGATTGTTAGACTTCTGTGTTT
This sequence comes from Acidobacteriota bacterium, assembly GCA_005808865.1. Classification (GTDB taxonomy): domain Bacteria; phylum Acidobacteriota; class Terriglobia; order Bryobacterales; family Bryobacteraceae; genus SYKU01. The sequence goes on along the minus strand of SYKU01000467.1, from coordinate 7,980 downwards.
TCGGAAGCTGGGTATGTGCTTCACTCAGGTAGCCCCTACAGCTTGTGGTCTTCGCTTTTTCGTCGGTCTGGGGGTTTTCGCGACGATGATGTCGTAGGTCGAGGGTTGGACGGCGACCGCCTGCTCTACCAAGCGAAAGAATGCGATTTTTCCCGGCCGGGATACGATAGCCGCGCGGCCTAAAAAGGGCTACTTAAACCACGGGCCGCTATGAGCATCCGGGTACTGAGAAGTTCGAGGTGCTCTCGGAAAAGGATCCGGCGCAATCCAAAAGAGCTCGCTCCACAGGCTGATCAAGACCGAACTTGTAACCGCCCAGCCGGCCTTTCGCGCCGCCCGCAGGATTGCGGCCGGGAATTACAGTTTCAGCCAGGAAGGAATAGGAGCGCAGAATGCCGGCGGTGATTCGCTGCTTCGAGAGTATCGTAAGGTCGCCGGTAGCCGCGAATTGCGGAACCTTGCGAGAACGTGCTTCGCGGCCGGCTGCGGCGTCGAGCAGGGCACGAGCCACCCGGAGGTGCGGTAAGAGGCGACGCACAACGGGCATATAATGAGTTAACAGTTGAGCGTGGTTCTGAAGACGGCATTATGAAGAAATCATTGACGGTCCTTCTGATGTGTCTCGCTGGAATTCTTCCGGGTCAGCGGAAAGAGTACGAGCGTCCGGCTCGGCAAGCCGTTCGCGGTAGCCGTGGCGCGGTGGGCGCAGGTTCCGACGCGTCCGCTGAAGCCGGCATGCGGCTTTTTCACATGGGTGGCAATGCCGTCGATGCGGGCGTCGCCGCGATGCTCGCGGCCTCCGTCGTAGAGTATTCGCACTTCGGATTCGGCGGGGAAGCGCCCATTTTGATCCGCACCGCCGACGGAAAGGTGCATGCAATCGCGGGCGTCGGTACGATGCCCAAGATCGCCACCGCGGAATTCTTCCGGCAGCGCCGCATGCTTCCCGGCGAGGTTACATCCGCGCCCGAACCGATGGGACTTAAGGGAATGGTTCCGGTTGCCGGACTAATGCCCGCGCTTGTCCCCGGAATGCCCGAGGCCGCTATGGTGGCGCTTCGGGCCTACGGCACGAAGTCCTTCTCGGAGGTGGCGGGACCTGCTATCGAACTTGCGGACGGCGCGCCTATTGACGAGCAGCGCGCGACCAGCATCGATCGCGGACGCCGTTTCTTCGAGCTTTGGCCCACCTCGCGGCGCGTTTTCATGCCCCAAGGAAGGACACCGCTTCCAGGCGAGATGTTTCGGCAGCCCGATCTCGCTCGCACGATCCGCTCCATGGCCGCGGCCGAGAAGAAAGCGCTCGCGGCGGGCGCTTCACGCACGGCCGCCATCGACGCGGTGCGCGACTTTTTCTACCGGGGCGAAATCGCCCGGAGGATAGATACGTTTAGCCGCGACAACCGTGGGCTGCTGCGATATGAGGACATGGCCGCCTTTCGCCTTGAACCCGAAGAGCCCCTCACCGTCTCCTATCGCGGTTACGAGGTTTCGAAGCCCGGTTTTTGGAGCCAGGGTCCGTCGCTGCTTCAAGCGCTGAACATTCTGGAAGGCTATGACCTGCGCGCGATGCGTCTCAACTCGATCGAGTACATCCATACATTAGTCGAGGCGCTGAAGCTTGCATACGCGGATCGCGACACGTATTACGCCGACCCGAAATATTCCAAAGTGGAAGCTGTTCAACTGCTTTCGAGAGCCTACGCCGCCGAGCGGCGGAAGTTGATCGGCGACGCTGCTTCTCTTGAATTTCGCCCCGGCACGATGGACGGAAAGCGGCGGTTGCATCCTTCCGAATCCGAAGGGCCGCAGCGCGTAAGTATCGACGATGCGCTGCTGGCCCGCGATACGACGTGCGTGGATGTGGTCGACAGGAACGGCGTCATGTTCTCGGCCACGCCCTCTGGGGCGTGGTTGCCATCAGTGATTGCCGGGGACACCGGGATTCCTCTCACGCAGCGCGCGCAGAGCTTTTTGCTGGTCGAGGGTCATCCGAACGAACTCGAAGGCGGGAAGCGGCCTCGTGTCACGCTGAGTCCGACGCTTGTTACGCGTGACGGAAAGGCTTACCTGGCCCTTTCGACGCCGGGTGGCGATAATCAGGATCAGTCGTTATTGCAGATGTTGCTCAACGTGATCGAATTCGGAATGAACCCGCAGGCCGCGATCGAAGCGCCTCGCTTCCAGACGCGTCACCTGGTTTCGAGCTTTGATAACCACGCGATGAACCCGGGCGATCTGCTGCTCGATGAACGCATCTCACCCGCGACCGGCGCCGAACTTGCCGCACGGCGGCACAAGGTGGGAGTCCGCTCGCGCTGGTCGAGCGGGTCCGCGCCCGTGATGATTCGCTCGCTTCCGGGCGGAGTGATCGAAGCCGGCGCGGATCCTTACGGATATCGCGTGGCGCAGGCCTGGTAAGGCTGATCCGCCAGGGCATTGGATTCGCCGAGTGGACACGCTTTTCGACCTCGAGGCGCCGGGCTCGTTCGACCGTGGCCGGCTACGGGATTCGCTAACTTCTCTTGCGCGGGAGAACGTGTTCATCGGCGGCAGTTCCTGGAAGTACGACGGGTGGCTGGGGCAGATTTACCAGCGGTCCAATTACATGACGCGAGGGAAGTTTTCGAAGAGCCAATTTGAGCAGAACTGCCTTCGCGAATACGCCGGCGTATTTTTCACCGTGTGCGGCGATTTTGCGTTCTATCAATTTCCAACCGGAGATTTCTGGCGGCGGCTCTTCGCGCAGACTCCGGAAGGTTTCCAATTCTCGTTCAAGGTTCCGGAACAAATCACGTGCAAGGTGTTCCCGAGTCATCCGAGATACGGCGCTCAGGCGGGAACGGAAAACGCCGCGTTCCTCGATGCCGGAATGCTCCGGGACATGTTTCTGCGCGCGCTGGAGCCTTATCGATCGAAGACTGGGGTGCTGATCTTCGAGTTCGGGGCTTTTCCGAAAGGGACGTTCCCGGGAGCCGCCGGGTTCGCGGAGCGCCTGGACCCGTTTCTCTCGGCTCTGCCCGTGGGGTTCCGGTACGGGGTTGAGATTCGGAACCGCGAGTTTCTAGAGCCGGAGTATTTCGCGTGCCTCCGCCGCAACGGGGTCGCGCACGTCTATAGCGCGTGGACTCGCATGCCGGAACTCAGTGATCAGCTCGCGATTCCCGAGTCGCGCACGGCCGCGTTTTCGGTTTGCCGCGCCTTGCTGCGCCATGGCAGGAGTTATGAGCACGCAGTAAGGGACTTTGCGCCTTACCGCGAAATTCGCGATGCCAATCCTGAAGTGCGATCCTCCTTACGCGGGATGATCGAAGGTGCGCGCGCCGAGCGCAGAGCGGCGTATATTTACGTCAACAACCGCCTTGAGGGCAACGCTCCGATCACGATCGACGCGGTTGTAAACGGATAACCGGATAGCTCCTCAAAAATATCCGTGCGCGGAATTGTCAGTGCCTACCCAGGTCTCCTCGTGTGATCCGGCCGCCAGATGGGCGCCGTATGGCAACTACCGGCCCTGCCAGGCTCAATTCAGCATCTTGCCCTGCCGGAGGTAGGCCGGCGTATCCAAGTCGTCCGAATCAAACGCCGAGGTGATGACCTCCGTGTGGGGGACCGTGCTCGCTTCATCGTAGACCGGCCCTTCGACCGGCGCTGCTTCCCACTCCGGGACCAGAGGGCGGCGCGTGCCGGCGGGCGAGTCTCCCGGTTGGAATCCAGTCGCGATCACCGTAACCTTCACTGCGTCCCCCAGCGATTCGTCCAGACTTACGCCGAAGTTGATCTGTACTTCGTCGCAATCGGCGGCCTGCCGGATGATCGCGCAGGCTTCGTTTACTTCGTGCAGGCCCAACTGGCTCGATCCCGTAATGTTGATCAGGACCCCGCGAGAGCCCGCAATGCGTGAGTCTTCAAAGAGCGGGCATTCAATGGCTTGGCGCGCGGCATCCGTCGCGGCATTCTCGCCGCGACCGATCGCCGTGCCCATCATCGCGTAGCCCATGCCTTGCATGGTCGCTCTGATATCGGAGAAATCGCGATTGATGATACCGGCGTTGGTCATGATATCGCACATGCCCTGGACGGACTGGCGCAAAATATCATCGGCTACTTTGAACGAGTCGAGCAGGCTTGCCCCGCGAGGAACAAGCGCGAGAAGGCGATCGTTCGGAATCGCGAACACGGTATCGACAGTCGCCGCCAGTTCCGCGAGGCCATGATTCGCCGCGCGCATGCGGCGCGGGCCTTCGAAGCTGAATGGCTTTGTGACGACGGCGATAGTGAGCGCGTCGATTTGCTTCGCCAGGGCCGCAACCACGGGCGCGGCTCCGGTTCCGGTTCCACCGCCAAGCCCGGCCGCAACGAAGACCATGTCGGCGCCATGCAGCATCTCGAGGATCGCGTCGGTGTCCTCAAGCGCGGCCTGTTTTCCGAGCGCGGGATCGGCTCCGACGCCAAGCCCGGCCGTGATGCGTTTCCCGATTTGCAGCTTGTTCGGCACTCGCGAGGACGCAAGCGCCTGCGCGTCCGTGTTAATGATGTAAAACTCAACACTGCTCAGACCATCGTTGAGCATGCGCGTGACAGCGTTCGAACCGCCGCCGCCGACACCGATCACCTTGATCCGCGCGCCGCGAGACGCTTCTTCCTCGAGTTCGTACTTCAGCGAATCTGAAACCATCAGGTCCATTTGGTTCTCTCCTCTTGCCGTTTCGCTTTTGAGCGTCTATCCGAATATCCGTCCCAGCAACCCGGCTGCCCGGGTCTCCATTTCTTCCCTCATTTTCAACCTGCCCGAGTACATCGCAAGCCCGGCGGCCGTGCTCCAGGCCGGTTCCGACATTTCATCCGGCCAGTCTTCGATTCCAGCCGTCAGGCCCTTGCGCGCCTGGCACTGCAACACGCGTTCGGCGGCATCGCAGACTTCGTGAAGCCGAGCCGTGCCGCCCGTGAGCACCACTCCGCCCATCAGTGCCTGCTTCATTCCCACGCGCAGCAACTCTCGCATGACGTGACGGAACAGTTCGTCGGCGCGGGCTTCAATGATCTGGTTGAGCATTTTGCGCTGGACCTCGCGTGGCTCGCGGCCTTCAGACGGCGTCGCCGGCACTTCTATGAAGCTATTGTCGGGCGTGCGTCCGACGGTCGCGCAGCCGTACTCTTCCTTGAGGCAGGCGGCATCATCGAAACTAAGCCGCAAGCCGCGCGCAACGTCGCGGGTCAGGTGGTCGCCGCAGATCGGCAGGCTTGCGGCGATCTGTACCGCGTCCCCGTAATACACCACAAGGTCGGTCGAATGCGCGCCGATATCCACAACCGCGACACCCTCCTTTCGTTCATCCGGCAACACTACGGAATGCGCTGCTGCGAATGCTTCGAAAACTGTTTCCTCAACGGCTACGTGCGCCTGATTGACGGAGGCTACCAATCGGTCGTGCTCGCTTTCGGAGACCGTGATGAGATGGACATTCGCCTCGATGCGCGATGCCACCATTCTGCGGGGATCGCGGTGGCCAGGATGATCGTCCACCACGAAGTCCTGGAGCAAAGCCTGGAGAATCATGCGGTCTTCCTGAAGCTGGACGCGGGACGCGCGGTCAACCACACGCGAAACGTCGCGGTGATCGATCTCGCGAGGGCGGCCAATTTCGATTTCGCTTCGAGCGTTCGAGCCGCGGACCGTTGCTCCGCCCACGCCGAGAACGCAGGATTCGACCGGCACACCCGCCATGCGTTCCGCTTCTTCGAGCGCCCTCCTCATCGAATTCGCCACCGCCGTCTGGTCGGCTATGCGCGACTTGGCCCAGCCTTCAGACTCGGCCTCGCCGAAGCCAATCAGGCGGAGGCAATCGTCTTCTACGATGCCGATGACGCATCGCGTGCGGGAGCTTCCCGCGTCGAGCCCCACTGCAAGTTGAAAGTGTTCCGGCATAATCGTTTCCTGGGTTTTACTCCTTGGCGGTGATGCGGTCGTCGAGCCGCAAGTCGAACGCGGAGAGCGACGCCGAGCGCTTGCGGATCTCGGGATACATGTTCACGAAATTGTCGAAGCGGGAGCGGAAATTGCGGTCTCCCATAGTCAGGTGGACTACGCGGCCCGCACCCTGCCACGTCACGGTCAACGAATCCGCCGTCGTGGCGTCGACCTCTGAAATATCTTTCGCCGCAGCGCCAAGTTCCTTCAACAGCCGCATCATGGCGCGAACGCGTTCGCCGCGCTGGCGTTCGCTTTGCGTTTCGTCGACGCCGCGCAATACCGGGAAGGAAAACCGCGCCCGTTCGGGCGATTCGAGAATCACTCCGTGGGCGTCGATCAGAGCCATTCGGGCGCGGCCGCCGCCCAAATCAGCGAACGCAACCGGCGTTCGTTCCTTGATTCGGACCACCACGCGATTAGGCCAGAGGCGCGTCACGGAGGCGTCCTCCACCCAGTCGATCGCCAGGAGTTGCTTGCGGCGCGCGTCCAATGGCAGCAGCAACAGGCTGCGTCCGAAATCATTCTCGAACAGCCTTTCGACACGCGCTCGCGAGACGTGGACGGCTCCAGTGATCGAAAACGCCGGAGGCGCCTCACCGGGCGCGGGAGGGCCTGGGACGAGGAAGCGCTCATCGAACCGGACATACTGATGCAACTGGAAGGCGGCCACGGCCGTCGAGCCAAACGCAAGCGTCCACGTGAGAACGCCGGTCCAAAACCGCCATCCGGCCCCGGATCTCATGTTCCGGTTCCCTCCGCCTTCAATGCTTCGAGTATTCGATCTCCCGCCTGCCATACGTTACCCGCCCCAAGAGTGAGGACCATGTCCCCGTCTTTGACCTCATCGAGAATCGCTTCAACGCCTCGCCCGATCGTTCCTACCCACTCCGCGCCTCGATGTCCGAAGGCGCGCAGCCGTTCACACAAGGCCTGCGAGGAGACGCCTTCAATGGGTTTCTCTGAGGCCGCGTATATGTCGAGCAGGAACACGCGGTCGGCGTGATGGAACGCGCGCGCGAAATCGTCCATAAGGTGTTTCGTACGCGTATACCGATGCGGCTGAAACAGCACGAGCACACGCTTGTAGCTGCAATTCCGAGCCGCTGCGAGTGTCGCTGCGACTTCCGTCGGATGGTGGCCATAGTCGTCGATCACCGCGATGCCGCGAGCTTCGCCGCGAAGCTGGAATCGCCGGTCCACGCCGCTGAACGACGCGAGAGCCTCCGATATTGCCGAGGGTTTCACGTCAAGTTCGAGCGCGACCGCGACGGCGGCCATGGCGTTGTGCACGTTGTGCTCGCCGGGGATCCGCAGGTGAAACCTGCCGAGATCGTCCTTGCGGAATCGCAGCCGGAAATCGGAGGAAAAATGCGCGCACCCAATTTCCGTCGCCTGAATGTCGGCCTGAGCGCTTGTGCCGTATGTAATGGTGCGCCCCCTCACCTCCGGCAGGATGCTCTTGACGTTCAGATCGTCAAGCGATAAAATCGCCGCCCCGTAAAACGGCACCTTGTTCACAAACTCGATGAACGCGGCTCGGATGTCTTCGAGGTTCGCGTAGCAATCCAGATGCTCGCGATCGATGTTCGTGACGACGGCGAGAATCGGCGCCAGCTTCAGAAACGACCGGTCGCTTTCGTCGGCCTCTACGACCAGGAAGTCGCTGCGCCCCAGGCGCGCGTTCGACCCGCCCATTGAGCCGACGCGCCCGCCCACTACCACCGTTGGATCGAGACCGACGCCGTTTAGAATCGTGGCCGTCATCGAGGTGGTGGTCGTTTTTCCATGACTGCCGGCCACAGCCACTCCGTACTTGAGTCGCATGAGCTCGGCGAGTAGTTCGCCGCGCGGAATCACGGGGATCCGCATTCGCCGGGCTTCCACTAACTCCGGGTTCGCGGGATCGACGGCCGAACTCACCACCACGGCCTTCGCGCCCGCGATGTTCGCGGCGGCGTGTCCTTCGAAGATGCGGGCGCCGAGGCCTGCGAGGCGATCGGTCACGG
>SYKU01000053.1 GCA_005808865.1 Acidobacteriota bacterium | reverse complement strand
GCTATGCTGTTTTCTGTTCTTCACCATTTGGGTGACCTCGATTGGGGTGGGTTGGCGAAGCGCGAACTCCGCCAAATTCCAGTTTTACCCCATGTTTATGAGGTCATCCAAATGGTTGGGCGCGCCTCAACCCTCACGGGTATGGCGATATGATGCATTGGTCAGGTAACACACTGCTGTCCGAATTAGCGGGATAACTGAACCCGCGGGAACCCGTGGGCGCCGGCGGGTGAGAGGCTGAGACTCCTGATACGCTGGATTGGGTTCACTTGTGTGCTGGACTTCTCCCCCTGTTCCGCGAAAGCCTCCGCGATTTTCACCGCAAGGGAGAACGTGTCCGCATACGAGATGTTCGACGTCACGGCGACGACAATCCCGTACTCGGGGAACGTCATCAAAGACGCCACCATCCCGCCCAGTGAGTCTCCGTCGTGGCCGGTCACGCGCGTTTGTTTGCCCGCCAGCGTGACAGTCTTGTGGTACCAGCCAAGACCGTGACCCTGATCCGCGCGATCTTCGCGAAGGATTCGATCGCCGAAGATTCAATTCTCTAACGGTCAGACTGGTCCGGTTGCTCTTGTCCGTGACCGGATCGCCTCGTCCCATCGCTGACGGCCGCCGAGGCCAGAATTCGAGTGAATGGAGCGGACGGCTCCGCGCAGGTCCCGGTTTGGTAGCATAATGCGTTTATGTCTTTCGAAAGCAGGATTACACGGCGCGCGGCTTGCGGCGCACTGGGATTCGCCGGACTCGGCCGCGCAGCCGGCGCTGGCCCAGCCACCGCGTTTGCCCTGATTGGGGATGAACCCCACAATTCAGCCTATATTCGCACCGGCCTGACGCGCACCTTGGTTGAGGGCGCGGGCCTCTCCATCGATTTCACCGACCAGGAGAAGATGCTCAGCTACAACACGCTGCGCCAATACAAAATCTTTATCCTTTTCCGCGACGGCTACCGGTGGCCGAACGGTCGTTGGCGTCCTGTGCTGTCGAACGACAAGACCGTGATCACCGAGCAGAAAGACCTTGTAAGCGTGCCGCCGCTTCCGATGAAAATCGGCGAAGGACCGGTCGCCTGGATGACCGCCGAACAGGGCAAGGCAATCAGGCAGTGGGTGCTTGAGGGCGGGTCGTTCCTCGCCTATCACAACAGCAGCCACGTGTCGCTCACTAACAAGGACTATCGGGATGTCGAGGGCGCCGTCTACACGGGCCATCCCGTCATCCGGCCTTTCAAGGTAAAGGTTGTCAATCCCGATCATCCCGTCACGAAGGGAGTCCGCGACTTCGTTGTCACCGATGAACAGCACTACATGACCTACGACAAGGATCCGAAGTACGTGCTGGCCAGGAGCGTCAACGAAGACGGGCTCGATTATACCGACATGGCGGGCAGACGCAGCAACACGGCCGAAGCCGCGTGGGCCTACGACTATGGCAAAGGGCGAGTCTGCTTCCTCGGACCCGGACACATGATCACCGTCCTGTGGAATCCTGAGTACGAAAAATTGCAAAAGAACGCCGCCAGGTGGCTTTTGCGCGAGACGTAACCGTAGCCTCCGATTCGGGTGTGGTAAACTTCCGTTCGTGGAACTCTGGCGAACCGCACCGCTCTTGTGCATCGTTCTTCTGGCCGTGCGTCCCGCGCTGGCATCCCAGACGGCTCCTGGAGGGATGATCGATTTCCTCCGCGATATCAAGCCCGTTCTCGCGAGCCGCTGCCTGATCTGCCACGGACCCAGTCAGCAAATGAACGGTCTGCGCCTGGACCGCCGCGAAGATGCAATGCGCGGTGGCTATTCGGGGCCGGTGATCCGGCCCGGTGACAGCGCGTCAAGTAAACTGTACGCCTTGATCACAAAAGGCATCCAGGCGGGCGACAAGCGTCTCGTCATGCCTCCCTCGGACCCGCTGGCCTCCCGCGAAACGGACTTGATCCGCCGCTGGATCGATCAGGGCGCCGCCTGGCCGAAGGAAGCTGAAGTACATGCGAAAGCGCCCGTTCGTCCTCTGCCTTGGTCGTTTACGCCGGTCCGGCGGCCCAACATGCCGGCTTTGCCCGGGACCGGTTGGGTTCGCAATCCAATCGACGCGTTCATCATGGCCAAGCTGGGAAGCCTGCACGTTGATCCATCACCCGAAGCGGCTAAGACCACCTTAATGCGCCGTGTGTATCTGGACCTGATCGGTTTGCCGCCCACTGCCGACCAGGCCGCAACCTTTCTGGCGGACCAGCGCGCCGACGCGTACGAGCGTCTGGTCGACCAGTTGCTGCAGTCTCCGCATTACGGGGAGAAGTGGGCGCGTCAGTGGTTGGATTTGGCGCGCTACGCCGATAGCGAGGGCGGTATTCAGGATTACGTCCGCCCGTACGCCTGGCGCTACCGCCAGTGGGTCATCGACGCGCTGAACCAGGACATGCCGTTCGATCAGTTCACCATCGAACAGATGGCGGGCGATCTGCTGCCTGGTTCAACTCCCCGGCAGAAGATAGCCGCCGGATTTCATAGAAACACGGTTACCAGCCGCGAAGGAGGAATCGATCTCGAGGAACTGCGGTTCGCCCAACTGGTGGACCGGACCAATACGGTGGGGACGACATGGCTCGGCCTCACGATCGGCTGCGCCCAGTGTCACGACCACAAGTACGATCCCATCAGGCAAAGCGACTACTACAGGCTGCTCGCGTTTTTTCAGAACGCCCTTGAGGTGGACATCGAAGCCCCACTTCCTGGCGAGTTAGGCCCGTACAGGCGGTACATCGGCGAGTACCGTTCCCAGCGGCGCGCTCTGCTCGATCAATATGACGTTGCGAAACTACAGCCCGCATGGGAGGACGACATGCGGTACTCCGGCGCAAACCCGGGCAAGCGGACCGACTTGGACGCCGCTTATGACCGTTTCTGCAAACAGATCGATAACGGGCCGAAGATGCTGCAAAAGCCCTCCGCGAGCCGCACGCAGCGCGAGCAGGATACGCTGTCGGATTATTTCGTACGGAATCCCGGGACTGCCATTGGGGATAAACTCAAGCCCATGGCTGAAAAGCTGACCGCGCTCTCCGCAAAGTACCCCCCTCTAAGCCTGATCATGTCCCTTGCTGAAGACACCCGGCGGGAGCCCACGTTTCTTCGGATTCGCGGCAACTTTAAGGATACGGGCATCGAAGTAACGCCAGGCGCGCCCGAAGCCCTTCGAGCGCCGTCGGCGAACCAACTGCCGGACCGCCTGGCGCTTGCGCGATGGCTCGTGTCGCCGGAAAATCCCCTTACCGCGCGAGTCGCGGTCAACCGCATGTGGCAGGAGTTGTTTGGGCGCGGTCTGGTAAGCACCTCGGAGGACTTTGGCACGCAGGGCGAGAAGCCTACGCACCCGGAACTGCTCGACTGGTTGGCCACCGAATTCGTGGAACGCGGCTGGAGCAGGAAGGCGATCTGCCGCCTGATCGTGACTTCCGCGACTTATCGGCAGGGATCTGGGTTACGACCCGATCTGGCGAATCGCGATCCCGAAAATGCGCTCCTGGCGCGACAGTCGCGGCTCCGGCTGCCCGCTGAGCTGATCCGGGACGCCGCGCTTCAGGCCAGCGGTCTGCTGCTCGACACGGTGGGCGGGGAAAGCGTGCGTCCACCGCAGCCCGAAGGTGTCACGGACCTTGTCTACAGCTTCAACTGGGCTGAAAGCAGCGGCAGGAGCCGCTATCGCCGGGGGATTTATGTGCAGACGCAGCGAACGGCTTTGTATCCGCTGCTGATGAATTTCGATTCCCCGGACCGGACCGTCACCTGCTCCCGGCGCGAAGTTTCAAACACGCCGCTGCAAGCCCTCAACCTGATGAATGATCCCGTGTTCACGGAACTGGCGCAGGCGCTGGCGGCGCGCGTCCTTCAGGAGGCACGCGGCGAAAACGATAGAATCGAGCGCGCCTTCCGGCTCTGCTTCTCCCGTTCGCCCGGTACGACGGAACGCGACGCCGCGTTAAGCTATCTGGAGCGCCGGCGGCGCATGGCTCGGGCCAATCCTAAAGCGGTGGAACAGATGCCCGCGGCCGACCTGGAAGGCGTTGACCAGACGGAAGCCGTAGCCTGGTTCGGCCTCAGCCGCGCGCTGATCAACGCCGACGAGTTCCTGACGAGGGAATGAAACATGGACCCCTCCGTTCTCTCGCGGACCTTGCAGCGGCGGGACTTCCTGCGCCGGTCGGCGGGTGGGATAGGGATGATTGCGCTTTCCGATCTGCTCGCGGCGGAAGGCCGGACCCCTTTGGATCCCAGACCTCCGCACTTTCCCTCTACGGCCAGGAACGTAATCTTCCTCTATATGGAAGGCGCGCCCAGCCAGCTCGATCTGTTCGATCCCAAGCCGGAGCTCACACGCTGGCATGGCAAGCCCTTGCCGCCTTCCCAGGCGAAGGACTTGAAACTGGCCTTCATCAAGCCGACCGCCACGATTCTCGCAAGCCCGCGCACATTTGGAAGCTACGGCCAAAGCGGCGCGGTGTTCAGCGACTATCTCGGCGAAGCGTGGGCGCCCATCGCCGACGAAATATGTCTTGTTCGTTCGATGCACACCGACGCCTTCAATCACCAGCCGGCCGACTTTCTGCTCATGGCGGGTCATATGCTCCCTGGCCGGCCAACCATGGGTTCCTGGGTTCTCTACGGGCTGGGCAGCGAGTCGAAGGACCTGCCCGGCTTTGTGGTGTTGAGTACGGGTAAATCCAACATGAGTCAGGCCGCGCAGTGGTCCAGCGGATTTCTCCCTTCGAATTACCAGGGAGTGATGTTCCGGCGCAAGGGCGACCCGGTGCTGTACCTTTCGAACCCCCAGGGCATGAACCATGACGAGCAGCGCGCCGATTTCGACTTCGTTGCCGCGCTCAACCGCGAACACCACACCCAGACCGGTGACGTCGAGGTCGCCTCCCGCATCGCTTCGTACGAGATGGCGTTTCGCATGCAAATGAGCGCGCCTGAAATGCTGGACCTTTCCAAGGAATCGGCGGGTATCCGGGCGATGTACGGCCTGGACAGGGAGCCGACCCGCGCCTACGGGACGAATTGCCTGCTGGCGCGCCGGTTGGTCGAGCGCGGAGTACGCTTCGTTATGGTCACGCATTCAAGCTGGGATCAACATAGCGAGTTGAACAAGAAGCTGAAGGAGAACTGCGATATCACGGCTGGCCCGGTCGCCGCGCTGATTCAGGACCTGAAGCAGCGCGGGCTGCTGGAGAGCACCCTGGTCGTCTGGGGCGGTGAGTTCGGCCGGACGCCGCTCGGTCAGTTCCGGCGGCCGGAAGAACTGGATTACGCCGGCCGCGATCATCACCCCAATGGCTTCACGATGTGGCTGGCCGGCGGCGGCATCCGGCCGGGTGTCACGATCGGCAAGACCGGCGATTTGGGTCTTGCGATTACAGAGGATCCCGTGCACGTGAACGATTTGCAGGCCACTATTCTCCATTGCCTGGGCCTTGACCACACCCGTCTCACCTACCGGCACATGGGACGCAATTTCAGGCTCACGGATGTGCGCGGGGAGATTGTGCGCAAGATGCTGGCTTAGCCTTCAATAACGTTCACGCAACTCCATGGTGGCTCAGGGCTGCTTCCCGTATGGCCCCTTGCCGGTCCCTACTGGATTAGTATTGGTCTTGGAAACGGCCGGATCGCTAAACTGAAAAGTACTTCATCTAAAAAAATCTTTCAAACCAATAATCCTATTGGCGTCGAACCGGGACGTCGTTCCTGGCGCGGCCCTTCGGGAAATTTCACCGGATGCGATGATGGGGATTCATGGCTTGGCTTCTTTGTTTGTTGAGTTTCGCGGCGGCCGCTCAGGCGCCGATCCACTTCGAGAACAAAGCTAAGGAAGCGGGTGTGAACTTTGTGCTCGAAAATTCTCCCACGCCGCTAAAGCACCTGATAGAAACCATGCCAGGCGGCGTTGCCGTATTCGACTACGATTCCGACGGGCGTCCCGACATCTTTTTCACCAACGGCGCGGCGCTGCCGTCGCTCGAGAAGAGTTCCGGAAAGTTTCACAACAGACTCTTTCGTAATGACGGGAACTGGAAGTTCACCGACGTCACCGGGCGGTCCGGGCTTGCCGGAACTGGCTATTCGATGGGGGCGGCCGCGGCCGATTTCGATAACGACGGACATCCGGACATGTTCGTCGCGGGCGCATACCGCAACATTCTCTACCGTAATGGCGGTGCGGGCGCGTTCGAGGACATCACGGCGAAGTCCGGAATCGATTCGAAATATTGGTCGGTGGCGGCCGGCTGGTTCGATTTCGACAACGACGGGCTGTCGGACCTTTTCGTGGTCAATTACGCGAAATGGACTCCCGCCTTCGACCGGTTTTGCGGCGATGCCGCCAGGAAAATACGCATTTACTGCCACCCCAAATACTTTCCGGTCGTGCCCAACCAACTGTACCGGAATCTGGGGGGAGGGCGGTTTAAGGAAGTCTCGGACGAGGTGGGGTTCTCGCGGCACCTGGGCCGGGGGATGTCGGCGGTGTTCGCGGATTATGACGGCGACGGCTTCGAGGACGTCTTCGTCACCAACGACAAACTGGAGAACTTCCTGTTTCACAACCGGGCGGGAAAGTCGTTCGAGGACGTGGCGTTGGCGGCGGGCGTGGCATTGCCGGACGACGGACGTCCCATCTCAGGCATGGGAGCGGACTTTCGCGACTTCAACAACGACGGTCTGCCCGACCTGATCGTGACGGCGCTGAGCGGGGAGACATTTCCCCTGTTTCAAAACCTCGGGAAGTCGCAATTCCGCGACGCGACGCACTCTTCAAAACTCGCCTCGGCGACGCGCATATACGCGGGCTGGAGCGTTGGGTTTGCGGATTTCGACAACGACGGCTGGCGCGATCTGTTCACGGCGAACTCCCACGTCAACGATCTGGTCGACAAGTTCGAGCCGTATGTCTACCGCCAGGAGAACGCTGTGTTCCGCAACCAGCGGGACGGCACCTTCGCTCTAACCGGCAGCGGGATGTCGCTCGCGAAAGCGGCGCACCGCGGGAGTGGCTTCGGAGATTTCGACGGTGACGGTCGAGTCGATATCGTCGTCTCCGCTCTGGGCGGGCCGACGGAACTCTGGAGAAACCTCAGTCCGCCCGGCGGGGCGTGGCTCGACATCCGTCTGGTGGGCAGGATGTCGAACCGCGACGGACTCGGCGCCCGGATCCGGATCGGTAATCAGATCAATCCGATGACGAGCGCGGTGGGATATGCGTCGTCAAGTCTCACGCCGGTCCATTTCGGTGGATTGGCAGCGAAAGTGGATTTGGAGGTCCTGTGGCCGGGCGGCGTCGGGCAAACTGTGAAGGGCGTTGCGACGAGCCGGACCCTCACCATTACGGAGGAGTGATTTCGCCCGCCTGGCCGTCATCGCCGGTCAGCCTCCGCATCTGCTGGCTCTTTTGCGCGAAAGCGGCGGCCTCCGCCTGTTTGCCTTCAGCAGCGAGCGCGCGGCTCAACTGGAAATGGAGGCTCCCGTCGCGGTCGGTGGGAATGGCCGCCCGGAGGTGGGGCACGGCATCGGCGGCCCGGTTGACGCCAAGCAGCGCGCGGCCGCGAGCAGCGCGGGCCGCGAGCAGTTTGGGAGCGAGTTTGAACGCCCTCTCGAGCGGAGCGATCGCGTTTTCAAGTTTCTGCCGGGCCATCAGGGCTTCGCCCAGCATCCACAACAGTTCGGTTGTGCGGCGTCTTTTCGAGCAGCGCGCGCAGGGCCGTTTCCGCCCGCGTAAAATCTTTGCCGGCGAGCGCCGTCGCCCAAGTTCCGCAGGGCACGGCTTGTTTGTGTTCGGGCTGGACTGACGGCGATTCCGGGCCCTCGCGCTGGAGTTGGCGGCTCGGCGGGCTGTCAGCCGCGTTGCTTCAGCCATTCTCTAAACGACAGCAGCCTCGGGAGCGACTCCCGGTCCTTGAGCCGGTTCGTGGCTCGTTTGCTGGCGACGATGTCATCGATATTGCAAACTGGAAACCCCCGAACTTCCACGCGTCGCTCCCACGCGTCCGCAAACCGCTCGATGCCGTCCGGGGCGAAGATCAGATCGAGATCGAAGGGACCGTTTTTCAACTGGATGAAATCCTTGCCTCGCTGGATTTCCTGGGCCTGTTGGCCGGTCAACTCGAAGCCGAGAGCAGCCAGGGCGTTGACGGTCCGTTCGCAGTTGGCAGGTTCCTTCGCGAGGAACAGGTCGGCGTCCTGAGTCGTGTCGGGAAA
The DNA here is from genome assembly GCA_005808865.1 of Acidobacteriota bacterium. Classification (GTDB taxonomy): domain Bacteria; phylum Acidobacteriota; class Terriglobia; order Bryobacterales; family Bryobacteraceae; genus SYKU01. The sequence goes on along the minus strand of SYKU01000053.1, from coordinate 7,318 downwards.
GCCCAGCAGGATGGCTCCGGATTTTCCGATGAACAGGTACTGAATTTCGTGCCGCGCGAAAGCGTCGCGGATCTCTTCGGCCTGCTTGTAGTCAAACCCGGCCATAGCCCAGCCAGTCCGGCAGATTTTCCTCGCACCAGTTGCGATACTCTTCCATCGTGTCGAAGGAGCGGTACGTCGCGTCGTCGAGTACGGGTTTGTAGGTGTGGATGAACGCGTATTTCATTCGCACTTCGAGCGGCCGTCGGGCGGCGGCTTCGAATTCCTCGAACCACTGTTTTCGCGTTTCGGTATCCGGCTGTTCGTCCATCGTTACCACCTTACCGCAACGGCGGGTTCGAGCCTCGATTCGTTCGCGGACCTTTCTCGGCGCCCTTCCTCGCCGTCATTCCACGTCAAGTTCCTGATCCGTAAAATAGCCCCTCACGGCGCAGATTGGGACCGGGTACGCAACGTAATAAAGGTAGTCGTGGACATCCGCAAACTGTGAAGGGCGTTGCGACGAGCCGGACCGTCACGATTACGGAGGAGTGATTTCACCGGACTGGCCGTCATCGCCGGTCAGCCTCCGCAACTGCCGGCTCTTTTGCGCGAACTGTGCGGCCTCTGCGGTCTTGCCTTCAGCGGCGAGCGCGCGGCTCAACTGGAAATGGAGGCTCCCGTCGCGGTCGGTGGGAATGGCCGCCCGGAGGTGGGGCACGGCATCGGCGGCCCGGTTGACGCCAAGCAGCGCGCGGCCGAGAGAAGCGCGGGCCGCGAGCAGGGTGGGGGCGAGTTTGACCGCCCTCTCGAGCGGAGCGATCGCGTCTTCAAGTTTCTGCCGGGTCGTCAGGGCTTCGCCCAGCATCCACAACAGTTCGGCGTTGTCCGGCGTCCTTTCGAGCAGCGCGCGCAGGGCCGCTTCCGTCCGCGTAAAATCTTTGCCGGCGAGGCCGTCGCCGCAAGTTCCCGTTCCAGGTCGAGATCGCCAGGGCGCTTGCCGAGGGCCGCCCTGCGGCGAGCAGGATTGGCCGCCCTGGCCGCCCTGGCGGATTCTCTTAGCAAGAGTCCGGCATCGGCACGGTGACAGGAAGCGCGGTGCCGATTATTGCCTTCGATCTCAATAGTGGCTTCGGCCCGCTAGCGTCCACGTAAGGCACACTCATGGAATCGAACCCGAACCAATGATAAATATCGGCCACCAGCAAAAAAGCCAGATGCTCCGGGTCGTAGTTCGCGGTTTCGGCAAGCTGGTAAACCTCGACCGCTTCCGCCGGCGCAGACCTCGCGCTCCCAGGAAATCGCATTCCTCCCTCGGGCGTCGTGCTGAGCGTGGGCAGGCCTGAAGGTCTCTTCAGATTGTCGAAGCCGACAGTCAGGCGAAGCACGGGTGGCTGCGGATCAGCCTCTTCGAAAACAAATTTCAACAGCCAGCAGAAGGACAGGACCGACTCCGCCAGGACGAAATTGTTGATATCAATCGGGCGATCCTCGCTGCGCGTGCGCCATCCGAGAAACTCCTCATCGCCGGGCGCGATGTAGATGAATAACCCGTCCTTCCATAGCTCTATAAGCCGGTACCCCGCGATCATGTTTCGGCGCAATCGCCCCAGGACGATTTCGGAGCAGTCACCGGCGGAGATTTCAAAGCCTTGCTGACGAAGCTGAGGAGGCCTGTCTATCAGCCGGACGATACGCTCGGATGGCGATCGAAAAAGCGTCGGGAAATCGCAATCCCCTTCGGCGCTTGCGATGTAATAGACGATCGGCGCATCGTTCCAGCCGACTGCGGCCCGGGCCGCAGTAAGCCGCTCCTTTCGGACCGTCTGGGTGATGCTGGAGCCCTTCGCGGGCGCGCCACCCTTTCCCCAAGTGGCGATGTTGGCCTCGATGGCATGGAGTCGCTGGTCGATGGATGACCACTGCATGCCCGCCGAAAGTTGCTGTTGAATGCGCGCAATAGTCACCGGCGGGATAACGTCCCGCTTCCGCTCGAAATAGCCGAAATAGGAGCCGATGCTAATGTCATCTTCATTCAGCATCTTGCCCACAAGGTAAGGCTTGTCCGAAGCCACGCCGGCATCCACGAAAATGGCAGCGGCACACTTGCCATCGGCGGCCTCGAACACCCGCACCGATACTCCATGTGGCGGCGGATGCACCAGGTCCGCCAAGATCTGGCTGTACTTATTCGGGTCAACGAGCGAGACCGGGAACTGGCGCACATTGCATATACGTTCGCTGGAAGTCGTCGGCTCCTTCTCGCAGTCGAAGCCGATGACAATGATTCCTCCAGCGGCGTTTGCGAAGGCCGCCACGTCTTTCGCCAGTTCGAGCTTCTGCTTCTGCGAGTCGAGATGATACGGCGTCTCCTTGGCGTCCAGCCACTCGCTTTCCATGAGGCCGATAAGCGCCTCGAAGTCGCGCGCTTCGAGCTTTTCCAATACGTCTTTTGGTGAGGTCATCGACTGATGGGTCGAGTATCATCATAACCCCGCGCGTGTGTCCCGCCAGGAATCCTCGCGCTGGACCCGGTAGCCCTTAGATCGGCACATGCCCTGTGGGCGCCGCGAATGGCTGCTTGGCCAGTGCGTCAAGGTCCGTGCCGCCCAGCAGCATGAGCGCTTCATAGGCTTCCAGGATGATGCCATGGAGAGAATCAAGGTCCTGCATCATGACCGCCCGCCGCTCGCCAGGAATCCAACGTCTGAGAGGAAGGCGCCTCCCCGATGAGCGACGGCAACGCGATGCGCATCAGGCATCAGGTTCGCTTTGGTACCGTCGGAAAACCACCTCTTTCCGAGGGCTGCCGATACACCCTGGGCTTATTGGAGTCTGCGTCCGCGGGTCCGCGGGAAGTCCGGTTGTGCGCGGCCAACGGTGCGCAGTAAGATGAAGGTCATGAGCGGTGTGAATGAGATCGAGGCGGCCGTCCTGCGGCTCACGCCGGCCGAACTTGACGCATTCAGGACATGGTTTACCGAATTCGACGCCGCAGCCTGGGACCGTCAAATCGAAGATGACGTCGCTGCGGGACGCCTGGATGCGCTCGCCGACGAAGCCGTCGATGATCTGCGGGCCGGCCGTTGCACAGACCGGTGAGGCACCGGGCCAACCCGAGGTTTTGGACTTGTTACCGGCAACTTCCGCACGATATTCGCCGCTTGGCTGACGAATCTTACGAACTACTGCGACAAGACCCGAAGCACCCGTCCCTGCATTTCAAGCGGCTGGGGCGCTTTTGGTCCGCTCGGGTCGGCTTGCATTACCGTGCGCTTGCCACGGAGCAAGAAGACGCGATGGTGTGGTTTTGGGTAGGGACCCACGCCGCATACAACCGCCTGATCGGCGGCAGATGAAACCCATGCTGGAATTCCAGGGATCTCTTCATCCCATCATTTTCCTGTCGGGCTCGGTAACGTTAGCCGATCGTGAACATAGCTCGACCTTACGTCCCAAGCGCGCCGACTGGTGCGCCGCGATATGCGACTGCCCGCGTTCTCCACATGCTCCACATACACCTGCAACGTGCGGCCGGAAGAACTGGATTACGCGGGCCGCGATCATCACCCCAACGGCTTCACGATGTGGCTGGCCGGCGGCGGCATCCGGCCGGCCTCACGATCGGCAAGGGGGGCTTTGGGTCTGGCGATCACTGAGGATCCGTGCACGTGAATAATTTGCAGGCGACGATCCTCCATTGCCTGGGCCTTGACCACACCCGCCTTACCTTCCGGCACATGGGACGCCACTTCAGGCTCACGGATGTACGCGGGAACGTTGTGCGCAAGAAGTGGCGTAGGATCAAGATCAACACGGTTCGCTCGACTCCATGGCGGCTCAGGCCTGCTTGCGGTATTGCTTTTTGAGGGCCGGTCCGGGTTGGCTCAATTGTGGGAAGATCTGTTCTCGCCGGTTGTCTACGCGCGTCTGAACTGCGGCCCGACACAAGTCCGATGCGGCAACCACTCAACCTGCCACCGGCACGAGCAAGGTCATGCTTGACCGCGGAGGCGATCAGAAGCGCCGGCTACCTCGGTCGAACGTCGTAACCGAAAAATCTGAGACCGGCGTTCACAGTCAGATTACGGATCGGGAATTTTTTCGGCAAGTACCAGCCAAGAAGTTCTTGCACACTGGATCTCTTGAAGCCGAACAATGTTCTCGCACATTCGGCCATCTCATCCGTGGGCAGCGCCTTCTTGTGCCCGTGCAGTAGCATGCTCCATACCTTCTTAACAGTCCTGGTTGTGTTTCCCGGGTGGCGGAGGAACTTATTCCGAACACGACCGTCTCTCAAGCAGTTGAGTCGACCCGCCACATCACCGATCTCTGACCGGCTGAGGTAGTTAATCCTGCTTGGCGCAAGGAGTCGGCGAATTGCCCTGGAATTCGTTAACCTCCATTTACGGTCTTCACCCCGGCCCTGGGCCCATGATTGAAACATGAGTGCATACCGCCGAATTTCGGACTCGCGGCGCTCGGGCGTCAGGTGTCTCGCGGCTGCTTCAGTATATGCTCGCGACGGTCGACCGCCATAGCGGAACAAATAGTCCAGAAATGCATCGATCTCCAGGTACAGCGGCATCTCGGACCAGACCTGCGGGATTGAGATGTACGCCTGCGCCAACTCCTGGTAACAACGAAGGAACTCGGGATAGTCGCCGAAGGTCGCGATGAACTCTTCGCCGCCGAAATCGGCGGGGGCGGCCGGCAGCGGCACGGGATCCGGTAGGGGCGGCCGAGCATCCTCAACCGCGGCCCGTGATGCTGCTCGCGGCAACAGCCGGACACTCTCCACCGGGAAATCGTCAGCCAAATCCCACCACGATTGAAAGAGCGATATTGCCGAACGGGCAGAACGTCCGCTCAGAACAACGCCCGCCTCATAGCGTCTGGCGAAGCCGGCGCAAGTCAAATTGGCGCTGGTCAACAATACGCGATCGTCCACGATATACATTTTCGCGTGGATGCCACGGAGCTTCTTGATTTTACCTTTCTCCGCGAATCTCAACGCCGTATCCCGGTTCACTTGTTGCTCATCGGGGTCAGTGAGAAGGCGGATATCGACCTTGTCCCTATCCCACCACATTCGCCCAAGTACGGATCGTGCACTACTCCAAGATCCAACATATGGCGAGGAGATCCACAGGCGATCGTGCACCGAATTGCAGATTCTTCGAAGCTCGCGAGCGAGAAGAGGCGGACCAAGAACCATCACTTGGCCTTAATAATACCGTAATCATCGCGCCGAGTTTTCCGCCCAACGACTCGCGCGACAGGCGCAAGCGGCCACAAGACACTTGACGTGTCGATGTCCACCGATCCTTGAGGCCCCCCAAGTCCCGTTCCGGGAAACTTGAACCACCAAGCTGTCCGCGGCGGGATCGGTCCCGTGATGAGGCGTTGTGAGAAGGGTCAAGACCTTCAAGAACATTCTTGTTGCGAAATCCTTGCCACCGGCAATCGCATGGAAAGACTGGCCCAGCGGAACTACGGTCCGCCGGCCGCCAGGAAGACGCTTGCTCCAAGATCGACATGGCAAGTGAACCGCGTTGGTCTCTGCCGAGATCGTCCGCAAGATAGTGGCGTAGGCCACCTCCATGCTGTCAAGCGCCTGTCCGTGTAACTATTGGACCGGGTGTTTCACGGGAGTGATCAAGCTTTGGGTTTTGGGGCACAGCCAGATGGGCACCTACCCGATCTTGTCTTGCCACTCGTAAACTCGTCAATATCACTTGCTCTCCAAATCAGCGGGAATTCCTCAATGCTCCGGCCCGTGTCCCGGTCCTGATCGACAATGATCAGGCCGGGGCTGGGTCGAGTTGTTAAGAATCGCACAAAGTGTGCCGGCAGCGTACTCCGGTCATGAGAAACCGGGATAATTCGATGACGACCGCCGTTGGCTACGCAGCGTCAAGTCTCACCCTGGTCCATTTCGGCGGATTGGCGGCGAAGGTAGACGTGGAGATCCGGTGGCCGAGCGGATTCAGGCAAACTGTGAACGGCGTTGCGACGAGCCGGACCCTCACCATTACGGAGGAGTGATTTCGCCCGCCTGGCCGTCATCGCCGGTCAGCCTCCGCAATTGCTGACTCTTTTGCGCGAACGCGGCGGCCTCTGCCGACTTGCCTTGCGCGGCGAGAGCGCGGCTCAACTGGAAATGGAGGCTCCCGTCGCGGTCGGTGGGAATGGCCGCCCGGAGGTGGGGCACGGCATCAGCGGCCCGGTTAACGCCAAGCAGCGCGCGGCCGAGAGAAGCGCGGGCCGCGAGCAGGGTGGGGGCGAGTTTGACCGCCCTCTCGAGCGGAGCGATCGCCTCCGCAAGTTTCCGCTGGGCCATCAGGGCTTCGCCCAGCATCCACAGCAGTTCGGAGTTGTTCGGCGTTTTATCCAGTAGCGTGCGCAGGGCCGCTTCAGCCCGCGCGAAATCTTTGCCGGCGAGCACCGTCGCCGCAAGTTCCCGTTCCAGGTCGAGATCGCCAGGGCGCTTGCCTATGGCGGTCTGCCACTCCTTGATCGATTCCTCATACTTGCCCTGCGTGCGATAGAGATTTCCGAGAAATGAGTGCCACTCCGCGGAGTCCGGAAACCGGCTTAGATGCGCGAACGCCTCGCGTGCCAGTTCGTTGTAGGCCTTGCTGCGCCAGTAGAGAACCTCCGCAGTCTGCCCCTGTGATTCGGCGGCGGCGAGGAAACGCCTCGCCAGAAAATGGCATTCGGCGGTTGGCTTCGCGCAGGGCGGGAGAGCGTGCCCCGCGGCTTTGTTCTTCTCCGCCGCGGCCAGGTCCGGGTGGCCGGTCTGCGCATAGATTGCCGCGACGCTCTCCCGCCAGTCCCGGCGATTCACCTTTCCTAGCGCTTCAAGGAAGAGTGCGAGTGCGCCTCGAAACTGCCGTTGCGTCAACCGTGTTTCGGCCGCCAGTGCAAGCCAGTACGGCGATCCGGCCGCAAGCGAGTCGAGCTTGGCGAAGGCTTCCCCGGCGAGCGCCTCATAGCTGTGTCCCAGGCCCGCCCAGACGCCCGGCTCTTCCGGCTGGACCTTCGCCAGCGCGCGCAGAGCGGACGATGCCGTTACGAACTTCCCAGTCGTCAGCGCGGCGTCGGCCAGCATCCGCAGAACGTCGCTATCCTGGGGCATCACCCGCGAGGCGCGTTCCAGAAACCCGGTCGCCTTCGCCGGTTCGCCCAGCCGCAGGTAGTACCTAGTTGCATAAGTCAGAGTACTTGGCTTTGGGGCCGGAAGGGAACACGACTGCCTTCTTCCATTCAAACGGCGCTGCCTTTTCGTTGTAGACTTCAACAAAGTCGTCGATCGCTTGCCGCACTTGCCGCGGCG
>SYKU01000052.1 GCA_005808865.1 Acidobacteriota bacterium | reverse complement strand
GGTCGAAGATCCTTGTCGCGTTCGCCGGGCCGTTCATGAACGTCGTTTTTGCCTTCGCGATCGCCACGTTCCTCTACACATTCACGCCGATCCTGTCGCACATCATCGCGATCTCGTTCACGAGGCCGATATTGATCATCCGGAACGTGTTTTCGAGCAGCTTTACCATCTCCGCAACCTGCGTGGAACTGACCGGCACCACCGTTTCGATGGCCTGTGCGTAGAGCATCCTTCCGTGTTCCGTGCATTCCGCCGTAACGCCGCCCACGACTTTCGGGATGTTCGCCGTTTGATACTTGCGGTTTCCAGGATCCACCCGTTCCGGCGAGAAGCAAAGGAAAAAATCACGGCCCACGTGCAAACCGCTCTGCGTGAGCATGGGCAGCACGACTTCGTCGGTGGTGCCCGGATACGTGGTCGATTCGAAAATTACCAGCATCCCGGCGTGGATGTGTTTTGCGATCTGCTCGCTCGCCGCGACGATAAAGCTCATGTCCGGATCTTTTGTTTTGCGCAGCGGAGTCGGTACGCAAATGTTTACGGTATCGAGGCTCGCGATGACGGAAAAATCGGTGGTTGCCGAAAGCTTTCCCGATGCTACGAGCGGCCCCAGGACCGAGCTCGGAATATCTCCAATGTACGAATCGCCGCCGTTAACTCGCGCCACTTTGGATTGATCCAAATCAATGCCGGTAACCGTAAAGCCCGCGCGCGCGAATTCCACGGCGAGGGGCAGTCCCACGTAGCCCAGGCCCACTACTCCTACGCGGGCGGAGCGGTCAAGAATCTTACTGCGCAATTCCATCCTAAGTCCCCTTCTCAAAGTAAAATTCGCCGCCGCAAGTGATCTCCGCCGGTCCCGTAAGGTAGAGTTCGCCATTCTCCTCGCGCAGGTCGAGAGGCCCGGCTTCAGTCAGTACCCGAACAGGACTTGTCACCAGACCCCGTGCCATCGCGGCGGCGGCCGCACCAGTGGCCCCCGTACCGGAACTCATGGTCTCTCCCGCGCCTCGCTCCCAGAACCTCACCTCAACGGTGTGGGCATCGAGCGGCCGGAAAAAAGACACGTTGGTTCGATTCGGAAAGTACGGGTGCGACTCAATCTCGCGTCCCATTTTTCGCCAATCGAAATCAAACGATTCCACTTCGACGGCACATTGCGGGTTTCCTACCTGGACAAGTGACACTTCAGCTGGTCCGGAGGCGAGAGGGAGTGCGAAGCGCAACTCGTTCACCTGGGGCGTTCCCATGTTCATTTCGAACAGGAAGGTCAGCCCGCTCCGGTCAAGCACCCTTAAATGCTTAACGCCAGCTCCGGTGTGAATTCGAACTTCTTTTGAATCGAGCCCCGCATCGAGCAGGAAAGCAGCCGCGCAGCGCGTTCCGTTGCCGGAGATCTCCGATTCGCTGCCATCGGAATTGAACAGCCGGATTGCGCCGTCATGGATCAGGTTGCCTTGGGCCGGCGGAGAGATGAGTATCCAGCCGTCGGCGCCGGGGCCGGTGTGCCTGTCGCAGATAGCGCGTGCGACTTCGCCCAGCACTTTGTCCGGCGCTTCGCCCACCCACGTAAGCAAAAAATCATTGCGCGCGCCGTGCGCTTTCGCAAATGGTATTCGCATCCGGCGGCTACGCCTTCTCGCCGTCCATGAAGTAGTAGCAAATCATGTGGCACACGATCATATGACCGTCCTCGATGCGGCCCATATGCGGTTCGGCGACGCGGACGTTGATCTGTGCCATGGGACCAAGCTGGCCTCCATCGCGTCCCGTGAGGGCGACCGTCGTACACCCGATCGAGTTGGCGTACTCGATAGCGCGCAGGACGTTGGGCGAATTGCCCGAACCGCTGATCCCCATGAAAACGTCGCCGGGCTCCGCGAAATTTTTCAACTGCTCGACGAAGACGGCGTCGTAGCTTACGTCGTTGGCGTAGGCGGTAATCGTGGGTATCTGATCCGTCAGCGCCATCACGCGGAAGCGCTGAGCCTTCTGGAAGCTGGCTCCTTTGACCATGTCGCAGGCGAAGTGCGAAGCCGTAGAGGCGCTGCCGCCGTTACCGCAGACGAAGATTCGCCGGTTGTTCGTCCGGGCGTCAGCGAACACGTCGATGACCCGGTTGACTCCATCGAGATCGATGGTGTCCAGGGCTCTCAGCAGTTCGGTCTTGTAGGTGATGGGAAAACTCATGTCCTTTCGCTATTCTACCAGTTGCAAACACCCGCCTCCTACGCTGCGCTCGCCCGGTAGAGGCGCGCGTGAGCAAGGGGTGTCGAAGCTCGCCCCACCTGGGGGCGCACTTTCGACGTAAAGGGTCAGGGCGGTCCTCCTCCCATCCCGCCCCAGCCGAGCTCTGAAGTCTCGTGTCCTGCTAAGGTCATGTATCTGAGCCAGTTGCCGAAGCGTGCTTGCGCGCGAGCCCCTGGGCGCTGACATCCGGCTGCGTGTCAGAGGGCGCCTTACGGCGCTTCCACCACGGGCAGCACGACCTGTGAGGGACGCGCGCCTGAGTGATAGATGGTCTGCCGTGCCACCCGTGTCTTCGTCGCGACGCCCAGATCTTCGCCGGTGTTCGGATTGCGGTCGAACTGCGGATAATTGGCGCTCGCGATATCGACGCGGATGCGATGGCCCGGCAGGAACACGTTCGCCGTGCCTGCCATGTCGATCTCGAATTCGTAGACCTGGCCCGGAGTCAGCAGTTCCATCTTGTCAAGGCCCTTGCGAAAGCGCGCCCGCAAGATCCCCTCCGCGACATTCATCGCGAAGCCATCCGGCTGAACGTCGATCAATTTCACGGCCCAATCGGTGTCACGGCCGTCGGTCGAAGCATGGAGTTTCATCCTGACAGGCCCGGCGATCGCAAGCGGCTTCGTCAAGGGTTCGGTTGTGTAGCCAAGTACGTCCGCCCGCTTCTCGATTTCGCGCTGATCGCGCGGGCCGGCGATTGTCGGCGTCCCACAACAGTTGTTTCCGCCCACCGTGGGAACCGGAGAATCCGGATCGTAGGCGTACTGATCCCGCTCGCCGCCTACCGCCATCGCTTCACTTAGCTTTCCCCCGGCCGCCAGAAAATAGGGCGTGTAACGCGTTCCCGGCAGGGGCCAGTCCGCCGCGTGCTTCCACTTGTTCGCACCCATGAAAAAAATCTCAACTGGGGGTTCCCGGTCGATGCCGTTGTCTTCGCCCTTGAGATAATGGTTGAACCAGCGGAGCTCGCGATCGAAGAGCGAACGATTGGCAGTGTCTCCGAAATCGATATCCCCGTATTTGCGGCTCGCCCCGTGCCCCCAGGGACCCACGGTCATCTTGCTCTCTTTCCGTGCCTGTTCGGTGCCGGCTCCCCGGTGCATGCCTGTATAACCGTTAATGCTTCCCGCAAGGAATATGTCGAACCACCCGCCCCAGGTGTGCGCAGGGACTTTGATGTTGCCGAACCGCTCCTCGTCGGCGATTTCCTTCCAATATCCGTCGTAGCTTTGGTGAGCCAGCCAGTCGCGATAGTGCGGCGCAAGGCGGGCTTCATCGAGCGGAAGCTTCCGCAGTACGGTCTCGTATTTCCAGTCCGCGGGGACGTACTCTTCGGTGTGCCAGTACTGCGGCTGCATAATGCGGAAAGGCATGCGCACCGCGCCCCATCCATAGTTGAAAGATAACCGGAACGCTCCACCGAAGTACGCCCAGTTCTTGTAGATGTTTGTGGAGGCGACGGCCGGGAACATCGCAAGGAGGTTCCCGGGAGCCTGGCTTGCGGCGGCCCACTGGTTGTGCCCAAGGTACGATCCCCCGAATGACGCGACTTTTCCGTTTGACCAGCGCTGCTTCGCGGCCCACTGAATCGTGTCGTGGCCGTCCCGCCCCTCATCGCGGAAGGGCTGCCATTGACCCTCGCTTTCGAAGCGGCCGCGCACGTCCTGAAAGAGCGCGACGTAGCCGTTCTGGGCCAGCTTGATCATCGAAGCGTGAGAGCCGTCGCGCTGAACACCGTAAGGAGTACGCGAGACCAGGACAGGATACTTCCCTTCGCGCGCCGGACGGTAAACGTCGGCGTACAACTTAATGCCATCGCGCATGGGGACGGCAACATGCTGGTCGACCACGATGGCAAGCGGTTCCGCGGCGAAGCCGGCGGAAGCAGTAAGAATAAGTGCGAGGGAACACACGGGGCGCATAGCGGCTATGTTATCGAATCCGGAGGGTCACTGCTTGACGAACTGGTATTCCTGCTTCTTTCCGTCCTTATCGAGCGTGACCGACAAGCCGCCGTTCGCCGTCCTAAGGTAGGTGAGCTTCACGTTCACTTCGCCCTCCTTGCCCGCGAACACGATCTCACCATCGGCGCAGCTCGTAAGCGCCAGAGGCTGCTCCTTCTCTTTCGGCCATCCCTCCATCCGCGCGGAGAAATGACGGAGATTCAGGGTGGTTCCCTGAGCGTTCGAAACGATTGTCGCGAATTCGAAGATGCGGGTTGCGCCCTTTGAGACCAGGCGCCACATCCCCATCATGGAATCGCCCTCGGGCGCGGACCAGATCTCTTCGGAAACCGCACCGTTCATCTGCCCGGTCCATCTTCCGGACAACCAATTGAAACGCGTGACCGTGCAGTCGGCGGCGGGCAGGGAAGCGGACGTTAGAACCAGAAATGTCAATGCCGGAAGTATGAGGGATGGTTTCATGGTATGCCTTAAAATTCGAGGCGTAGGCCACCCTGGAACGTACGGTTGTTCTTCGCACGTGTGATGGCGCCGCCGCTGATGATATCGACGCGGTTCTCAGGCAGATTGAAGTTCGGATGATTGGGAAGATTGAACGACTCCATCCGGAACTGAAGCGTCTTCGACTCGTCGACACGAACGCGGCGCGAGAGCGACGCATTGACGGAAAACGTGCCCGGGCCGTCGAGGAGATTGCGTCCCGACGTTCCGAACCGGTAGGAGGCAAGCGGAACCACCGGAAATGCCCTCCGATCGAACCACTGATCCACGGAGCGGTTGGGGAGCGTACCTTTCGCGATGCGGTCTGGCCGGCTGGCCTCGCCGTTAATATAGCTGAAGTTCGCTACCCTCGGTGTGAAGGGAGGCCCGGCGTATACGGTGCTGGTGCCGGAGATCTGCCAGTTCCTCAGCACCGCGTTGCGCGAGAAGTTTGGCGTCCAGATTAAACTCCCGGCGAAGGCATGTCCTATATCAAAGTCAGACCGCCCACGCTCGAGCTTCAGGTTGCTTGAATCCTGCGCGGCCGCGAAATTGTACTGAATTGTGCCCCCTGTGTTTGAACTCTCGTCAATCGACTTGGCGTAGGTATAAGTCGCACGCACGAAGATTCTCTTGCTGAACCGCTGCCGCACGGTCACGGCTCCGGAGGTGTAAATGGAGTTCGAGCCATCGGAGGTGACGCTGATCGTCGAGTAGCCGGCGTACGGCCGCAAGGTGCGCGACGCCTGGTCGCGGCCCGGCTGATTGAGGTCGTACCGCCTCTGGAGGTGCGTGCCCTTCGATCCGGCGTATGCGATTTCGAGGACAGTACCTCTTCCAAAATCGCGCTCAACCGTGAAACTGAACGACTGAAGATACTGCGACTGCGGTTCCGAGGGTCCGCCATAGGTGCTGGTGACACCGCCAATGCTCCGCCGCGCCGCCGGAAACGGGTTAGACACCGTCAACGCAAGGGGGTTCGATGCGACCGCATTGTAGGATTCGTTGATGGAGAACGGAAATGTGTCGCTGTATTCATCGAGACGGAACAGCGAGCTGCTGCCGTAAAAGATGCCGTAGCCACCGCGAAATACGGTCCTGGTTCCTCCAAAGGGACGCCAGGCGAATCCGAAGCGCGGACCGAAGTTTGTGTAGTCGGGCTTGACGATGGTCGCAGGCAGTCCGGCGTCCGCAGCCATGACGATGTACTGTTGCAGGCCGGAGGCCCGGATGCGCTCGTCGAAATCGGGGATGTTACCGCGCCCGGCGATCACCTGCTTTTTAAGTTCAGGAATGAACATGGACCATGCTCCGAATTTCTCGAGTGGAGGCTTCATCAACTCGTACCGCATCCCGATATTGAGTGTCAGAGTCGAGGACACCTTGTAGTCGTCCTGCACGAACGCCGCGTAATTCGAGACGAGGTCGTAAGGTCCGGCGGCATCCAACTGGCGTGAGGTACTGTTCGGCCAACCTAAGAGGAGATCGGCCATTGGCTCGCCGGTGTTCCGGCCAAGGAAGGTCAGCCGGCCGCGGGTGTCGCCGAAGCCGCGCGAGAAATAATGGAATCGAAGGAAATCGACGCCGAACTTCAGATTGTGCTTGCCTCGGATCCAGGTTAGAGCGCCCGCGTACTGATAGTTGTTGTAGGCCCAGATCTTCGGCAGGTCGTAGGCCGGGCCGAGGATAATGTATCCGTTTACGGCGAGCTGCGGAAGCCCCTTCGCCACAGGATTGGCGATGCCGCCCGTGAAGCCTGTTTCGGCAGCCCAATCTCTGTCGTTTCCATAGGGCCACCGCTGAAACAAAGTCTTGCGGGAGAAGGAGACCTTCCCTTCGAAGAACATGGTAGGCGTGATGGTGCGCAGATACTTGACGTAGGAAAGCAGATCGAGCGTATTGTTCCTCGCGCCGAAGATCGGGAGCGGCGAGCGGCTGCTGGCGACCGGATCGAACGTGCTGTTGGGTCTCCAGAACGCGCTGAATGTGAGCACGTCTTTGGGGGTAACGAGGTAGTCCACTTTCGTGCCGAAGCTGTTATTGCTCGTTGTTCCGTTGCCCTGGGCGATGAAGTTATTGACAGACCCGGTCAAGTTAGGGGCCGGATAAAAGGCGGCCAGTTTCCGCGCCACCGGGTCGAAGCGGCTCGCGGGGATCTGGTTGCCGGGAAACGGGATTCCCCCGATGGGGTCTCTCAGAGCGATGGGCCTCCCGAAGGCGTCGGAGGCTTTCGAAAAGTCACCCCTCAGCATTTCAGGCGTGGGAGTGATGCCTCGCTGGGTCTTTCCGTCGACGACGCGCAACGAATCCCAAGTCACCATGAAGAAAGCGCGGTTCCGGCCGTTGAAGAGTTTAGGGATGTAGACCGGACCGGAGACAGTCGCCCCGAACTGATTGCGCCGCAGCCTGGCTTTCTCAACGTCAAAGTAACCGACGGCATCGAGGGCGTCGTTGCGCAAGAATTCGTAGAGAGATCCGCGCAGGCGGTTCGTTCCGCTTTTGGTGACAACGCTGAGAATTCCGCCGGCGTAGCGGCCGTACTCGGCGGCGAAGCCGGAGGTGATCAATTTGAATTCCTGGACGCCTTCGATAGGCGGGCTGATCATTGCGCCGGTGTTGCGCTTCTGCGTATTCTCCACGCCGTCGATAACGAAGCCGAAGTTGTCGGCGCGCGCGCCGTTTACCGCGTATGCGCCGTCGCCGCCGTCTCCCTTGGGGATCACGCCGCCGGTGAGGTAGGCGAGGTCCGAGAAATTGCGGCCGTCAAGCGGAAGTTCGGCTATCTCCTTGCTGGTGGTAACCTCACCCCGGGCGCCGCTCTCCGTGTTGAGGACGGGCGGAGTGTCAATGACGGTTACGCTCTCGGCCGCCGTGCCAATTTCGAGCGGGATGTCGATGCGCAAAGCCTGATCCACGGAAACGGTGAATTCCGGGCGGCGGTAGGTGCGGAAGCCGCCTGTGGATGCGTCGAGCGAATAGCGCCCCGGCGGAAGAAAGAGAATCGTGAAGTCTCCGAATGCGTTCGAGGACCCTTCGTGAGGAATATTGGTGTCGAGATTGGTGACCTTTACGGCGACGCCGGGAATGACGGCCCCCGATGAGTCGGTGACCCGGCCGACGACGCTAGCGGATGGGGTCTGAGCGTTGAGATGGAGTACCAGCGCGATGAGTACAGCTAGAGGCGCTAAAAGTCGCATGGCGATTGGCTCCTTCTCAATGCTCCCACTGACATGATGATACGCCGGTTGGGGGGCGGCGGGTGGAGCGCGCGGCGGAAGTAGCGCGCCGCCCTTCCCAACAGTGAACGGCGATGGCCTGACCCGCCAGCGGCCCGGTTCCATGAAGGGCTTTGGAAGGGCATTCTCGAAGACGCGCTAGTACCTAGTTGCATAAGTCAGAGTACTTGGCTTTGGGGCCGGAAGGGAACACGACTGCCTTCTTCCATTCAAACGGCGCTGCCTTTTCGTTGTAGACTTCAACAAAGTCGTCGATCGCTTGCCGCACTTGCCGC
>SYKU01000466.1 GCA_005808865.1 Acidobacteriota bacterium | reverse complement strand
TGAGGAGCGGGCGCTCGCGGAGAGTTTTCTGCTCAGGCAGCCGCTTGCCGATTTCACCCATGTCCTTGTCAATCTGAACGAATTTCTGTACCTGAGATAGAGCCGTGATCAACTTCAAATCCAGACGTGATTTTCTCTTTGCCAGGGACAGGTCCTCGGCGGCTTACATCACGCGTATCGCCTGGTGAAAGAGGCTGCTTAAACGACATTGCGGGGCTCGGACGGAATTTTTGGGGACTACAGGCGGTCCCGGCCTCCGACGGGGAAGATTTCAGCCGGACGGACGCAGATGCAACACATCCGACGGAAGGCGCACGGCCGGTGACGGCGATGCTGAACGGGCTGGCGGGGGCGAGGAGATAGTCAGCCCAAAGAACCCCTACCTCAGCTTCTCAATCATCTGCACAGCCCGCTCGTTCTGAGGCTGAACGGTCAGCAAATTTCGCAAAACTGCCTGCGCCTCCGCCCTCCGCCCTAACCGCTCCAGCAGCATCGCCAAGTTAAAGTACCCGCTCTCGGCCCGAGGCGAAAGCCGAATCGCCCGCCGGAACTCCTGCTCGCCCTGCCCCGGCGCGCTGGTCTCCACATAAAGTATCCCCAAACTATTCGCCAGCTCCGCGGATTCCGGCAGCGCGCCCCGCACCGCCTCCAATTCACGCAGCGCCTCACGGAATTCCCCGCCTGCCGCCAGCACCGAGCCCAGGTTTTTCCGGTACTCCGTATGGTCGGGCTCCAGTCGAACGGCCGCGCGAAACGCAGCCACAGCGCCCGTGCGGTCCTGGGCGGCAAACAACGCCGCCCCCAGCCCGTTGTGCGCAAAAGCATCATCGGGCTGTGCCGCCAACACCTGCCGGAATGCGTCGCGCGCCGCGCCCGGCTGACCTTGCTTCAAACGCAACGTCCCCAGGTTCGCCAGCGCGTCGAGCTGCCTGGGATAGGCGTTGAGAGTCCGCATTAGCAAGGCTTCCGCCTTGTCCAACGCGCCTTGTTCCAGCAGCACGCCGGCGTAGTTATTCAACGCCTCCGCCGTGGGATTGGGGCGGGAAACGGCCTCGTCGAAATAGACGGCGCTTTCGGCGGCCAGCCCATGCTCGGCCAGCGCGGTGGCCAGCTCCGCGTAGTTACGCTGCGGGCCCGGGCCATACCACTGCCCGGCGAACGGGATCGATCGCCGATCGGTCGCGCGCAGGTCCGCCAGGATCACCCCGCTCGCGGTCACGCCCTGATAAACCTTCAACACCCGCCCACCCTCGTCCAAAAGAAAACTCACCGGCAATCCCAGATCCTGCCGGCGGTCGAACAGATGCCGGTAAAACAAATTCCAAGCCGCGATTTCACGCTCCCCAGGATGCAACAGCGCAAATGGCGAGCCGGGCCGCTTGGTCCGGTCCTCGTCAACGGAGGCGACCACCACGGTTAATCCCGCTTTCCGGAACTCACCGGCCGCCTTGGTCCACCCGGTCATCTCCTGCCGGCACGGCGGGCACCAGGACGCCCAGAAGTTGATCAGCCTCTTCGGCCCCGCCGGCAAACCTGCCAGTGCGGGGGCGGGCACCGGCTCCGCCAACCACACCGGCGCCGGCGCCGCTTCCTGAGCAACGCGCGCCAACACCGGCCCTGGCACGATCTCCTCGAAGCCAGCCGCCCCTTCCCGGAGCCGCATTCTGCCGCGCCGCGGCACGCCGGTTAACACCTGCCTTCCGCCGCTCGGCCACTTCACACGCAACTCGTGAGCCCGTTCCCCCGCCTCCAAAGCGAAATGCAATAGCCGCGACGACTGCGAGAGATAGCCCCCGCCCGCCTGCACGATGCGCGTCAAAGTTCGTCCCCGATCGGTCTCCAGTTCCGCCACCGCCCCGACCGCATCTCGGTTCGATCGCTCTCCGTTGCCCTGCAACTCCAACAGCAGCGCAGCACCGCCCGGCTGATTCCGCCACAACTGCAAACGCCGCGCGGTGCGCGACACCAAGGCCACGTCGAGCGCTCCATCACCATCCAGATCCAGGGTGGCGAACGCGCGCCCATCCCCGGCCGAATCCAATCCGCTTAGGAACGACTCATCCTGAAAACGCCCATCCCCAAGATTGCGATAACAGACATCGCGCTCGCGGCCGCTCCAGGAGCCGCCGGAACGAATCAGCAGGTTTACGGCGCGCCAGGCTTCGCGATAGGCCCGCGAACCGCTGCTTTGTTGTGGAGTCCGCGACACGACCTGCCGCCAGAAAAAGCTTCACAAATCGTGGGTGTCCGGTCCGGTCACATAGCCGTTGGTGACGAAGATGTCGAGCCGCCCGTCGTTGTCGTAGTCCCAAAAGCCACTTCCCCACGCCCAACGTCCAAACGCCACACCGGCATCCAAAGTGACGTCTCGAAAGGTTCCGTCGCCGTTGTTCCGAAGGAGCGAATTCCCCCGCGCCTGGCGCTGAAACGCGGCCCGCACCGCCTCGCCCTCTGCCACTTCCGCAAAGGCAGGATTGAACGTCAAACGCTGCCCGGCGCTTGACCACATATTACTGACGTAAAGATCCAGCCAGCCGTCGCCGTTGTAGTCGCCCCAAGCCACAGACATGCCCGCGCCCAGGTCCTCCACGCCGGCCTGCGCTGCCACATCGGAAAAGCTGCCGTCTCCATTGTTCCGGTAGAGGTTATTGCGCCCGAAATCGTTGGCCACATACAGATCCGGCCAACCGTCTTTGTCGTAGTCCGCCCAGGAGGCCGCAAAACTGAAACGGTTGTTGTTCTGGTTCATGCCGCTGGCCGCGGTCACATCCTCGAAGCTGCCGTCTCCTCGATTGCGGTAGAGAATGTTCGGCGGTCCGTTGGTGGCGTCGTAGTAGGGCGTGGGCGCGTCGTAGGTGGCGCCGGCGTTCCAGAAGTCGTACGCGCAGACGTACAGGTCCAGATCTCCGTCGCGGTCATAATCGGCGAGCGCCGCCGAGGTGAGCGTCGCGCCCGATTCCGGCATTGCGTCCGGCATGGGCCGCGCAAATTTTCCCCGGCCATCGTTGCGGAAGACCAGAACGCGCGTTCCCGCGATGACGATAAGATCCTGATCTCCGTCGTTGTCCAGATCCGCAAACAGCCCCATCGTGGAGGCGTCCAGCACGTCCACGCCGGCCGCGTGCGATACGTCGTCGAAGGTCCCGTCGCCATTGTTCCGGTAGAGGCGGTTCGGCAGCCCGGCCGGCTGGCACACGTAGAGATCTTCCCAGCCGTCCCCGTTGTAATCGCCCACCGCGATGCCGTTGTGGCCGTAAACGTCAATGCCCGTAGCCGCATCCAGTTCGGCGCGCCAGTCGTCCAAGCCGCGCGCCAGTTGATGCCGGTACGAGGTGTTGTGTCCCAGCGCCGCTTGCGAAACATCGCGAAAACGCGGCGCGGCGTTGGTGGCCGGACGTATCGCCTCCGGCCGGAAGCTGCGCAACTGCCAGCCTTCCGCGCGGCTCTTATCGAAGACCGCTTCGGCATGGCCCAGCAACGACAAGCGTTGGCCGGTCTTCGCGATGCCGCCCAGTTCCACCCGCAGGCGCAAAGCCGTGTTCGTCGCCGACGCCACCGCGCGATTGCTCGCAATGATTTTCAGCTCCAGCAGTTGAACCTGACGGAAGCGGTCCAGCGTGCCCGCGGGCCAAGGCAAACTCGCCTTGTTCTTTTGCAGCCAGGCGTTCAGCTCCTCGTAATCCTGCTCGCCGATCCAGCCGTCTTTATTCGCATCGGTCCGCGCGAGCACACGTTCCACGGCCGGCGCGCGCGGAGCCTTGGCGGGAACCGGGAAGCTCGTCTGTCCATGGACAGTCAACGAACAAACCAGCCAGGAAACAACGGCCGCTGCCCGCCGCACGGCTAAAACTCGAAGCGGAGGCTCATCTGAAGCTGCCGGCCCGTACCGCGGGTGCTGGTTATGCGGCCAAAGTCGCCACGGCCGCGCACGGCGTTGGGTGTAGCGAAGTTCGGCCGGTTCGGCAGGTTATAAAAATCCGTGCGGAAGACCAGCCGGTAGCGCTCTTTCAGTTCCCAGCGCTTGTTCAAGGAAGTGTCGATGTTCATCTGCGTCGGACCGAAGCCGGCATTCCGGGCCGCGTTGCCGAAATTGCCCGTTCCTGGCGCCGCGAAACACGAGGTGTTAAACCATTGACTCAGATAAGCGCCGCGTTCGCGTCCGCCTTCCGCTATCGGATTGCAGGTTAAGTTCGGCCGCGGGCTACCCGAGAAGGCATTGGTCAGATTCGTCTGCTCCACCGCGCCCCACGGCGCTCCCGAATGGACTTCCGCAATCAACCCCAGACTCCAGCCGCCGATCACGGCGCCTAGAAACTGGTTCTGGATATCCAGCTTCCTGCCCTTGCCGATGGGCAATTCGTAGACGGAGCTGCCGATAATCCGGTGCCGCACGTCGTTCCCCGAATACGATCTGTCCAGATTGCGAAGTTCGGGATGCGTATAGCCGTTGCCTTCGCCGCCCGCAAACTCGTTGCCGCCTTCGATGTTGTCAAGGTACTTCGACCAGGTATAGTTCGCGAGCAGATTCAAGCCTCTCAAGTAGCGGCGTTCCACTTTCAAATTCATCGCGTGATAGTTTGAACTTCCCCAATTCGGCGTCAAGCGCGTGACGTTGTTGAACTGCGGAAAGAGGCGTGCCGTCTGGGTCTGCACGGCCGGGCCTCGCCCGTTCACCAGAGGAATGGTGTTCACGTTCACCGCCGCGCCGCCCAACTTTGTCCCCAGATTACCGAGGTAGGCGGCCTCAAACAGCAGGTTCCCACCCAGCTCGCGTTGAACGGTGAAATTCAACTGCTGCGAATAGCCGTTCGCATGGTCTTGCGAGATGAAATCGGGTGCGGCGCGCGGTGCGGCGCCCACGCGGACGGCGCCCCAGCCAGGACCGATCGGCTCGCGTGTTCCCGTGGGCAAGCCGCTCCGGAACAGGAAGGCGGGAGTCAGCCCACCGTCGGGAGACGAGAACGAAAAATTCGAGCCAAAGCCCTGGGACAAGGTATTCACCACCGCGCCGAAATAGGCGCCCAGGAAGTTGATGCCATAGCCGCCGCGCACTACCGTGCGCGCCATTGGCTTCCAGGCGAAGCCGATGCGCGGCGCGAGATTGTTCTTGTCGAAAGGATGCGCGTACTTGCCGAGCCCATCGCGGCCGGAAAAGGTCACGATGCCCTGTGTCCCGGAGACGGGATTGACGGCCGTGCCGTTAAAGCCGCTCTGCCGGTTTTCGAGCCGCTCCCACCGGGGCGTATCCAGTTCCCAGCGCAGCCCGAGGTTCAGCGTGAGGCTCTTCGAGATCTTCCAATCGTCCTGAATGTAGGCGCCAAGATAGTCGGTCCGCGCCTCCAGCAAGTCCGGCCGGTTCTGTCCGGCGCCCGAGGTCCAGCCGAGCAGGAAGGACGCCATGCCGCTGCGCGTGGCTCGGTCGTTGAAGGTGAACGTTCCGCCGCCCGTTTGCGACAGCTCGTCCTTGTTGAGCGAGTAACGGAACTCGAATCCGGTCTTCAGCGTGTGCTTGCCCTTGATGATCGTCAGGTTATCGACCAGATGATGCGTCAGGATGGGAGTCTGGATACGCTCATTCGGCGCCGTGCTGAAGCCGGATTGCCCGGTCACCGCAATGATGGGGAACGAGTTCCCGTCGACGCCCCTGAGCCCTAGCGTCTGGTTGAAATTGGACCCGGTTCCCGCGGCCCGGTTAATGTGCTTCCGGATGGAGTAGCCGTAGCGCGCTTCATTCAACACCGTCGGCGTGAAATTGTGCATCCAGGAGCCCAGGAACGAGTGGATCTTGTTCTCACGAATGCCGGCGCGCGTGTCGGAATTCCGGTCCGGATAGGCGCTCGCGATATCCTGCGGCGCGGCGATGACGCTATAGCGGCCAAAGATGCGGTCGTTGTTACCCAGGGAATGATCGACTCGGGTGGTCAACGAATCCTGCGTAAGCTTGTCTGAAAGATTCACCGCGTAGTTCGCGCTGGGCGCTCGCGTGATGTCGGATGCCAAATTGGCATTCGGATAGAGAGCCGCAAGTTGCCGGGCGAGGGGGTCGATGCGGCCGGCCGGAATCACGTTGCCGGGAAAGGGCTGTGTCGTGGTGGGGTCCAATACGGCAATGTCCCGGCGGTTCGAGAAATCGCCCGATCGTTCCGGAGCGTGGGGCACAATCAGGTTGGAAACGGTGACGCCGTCCCGCCGCCGGGCGCCTTCATAGTTTGTGAAGAAAAACGTACGGTCCTTTCGAATCGGGCCGCCCACGGACGCACCAAAAATGTTGTAGCGGAGCGGCGCTTTGCGCGAAGCGAAAAACGTCCGCGTATCGAGCGCTTGATTGCGCAGAAACTCGTAGGCGGCCCCGTGGTACTGATTGGTTCCCGAGCGGGTCGTCATTAGGATCAACCCGCCGCCCGCCCGCCCAAACTCGGCCGAGAAATTGCTCATCTCCGCCTTGAATTCCTGCAAGGATTCGGCCGGGGGGTTCAATTGCAGTTGCGCCACGCCCAACGACATGTTCTGCACTACGGCGCCGTCCAACTGCCACATTTGATTCTGGCTGCGTCCACCCGCCATGGAGAACATCGGGACCTGTTCCCCGCCCGTCTCGTTCGTGAAGGTGACCGCGCCCAGGAGCCTCACCAAACCCGCGGTCCGCCGGCTTTCGAGCGGCATGTTTAATACTGTGGTCCGCTCAATCAACTGGCCAACCGACGAAGTCTCCGACTCGAGTAGTGCCGCCTGGGCCGTGACTTCGACCGTCTCCGATACCGCGCCCAGAGTCAGGCGAAGATCCACCGTGCGCGTGATGCCGGTCTCAAGCGTGATGCCGCCTTGCAGCGCTTTCTTGAAGCCGGTCTTCTCAACGGTGACTTCGTACTCGCCCGGAATCAGGGAAGGGAACTGATAATTTCCCGATTCGTTCGTCGCCGATTCCGTCGTGATACCGGTCCGGACGTTGCGGGTGATCACTCTCGCCCCGGCCACCACGGCCCCGGAGTCATCCGTGACCGATCCCGTGAGACGGGACTGTGTTTGAGCGAAAGCGAACGAACTGAATGCCGCAACCGCGATGAGAACTGACCTCGTATGCATTGCATTGGTTATATCACTCAACCGGGTCCACCTCAAGGGCGGAGCGCGGGCCGCGCGAGTATTCCGCCCTTCGATCCCATTTTGTTTTCCGAACGCTGCCATTGTGAAAACTGACGACGGCGGAGTCCAGAACGCAAAACATCTCTTCGTGGCGTCCACCGGCGTCCAAGGTGCCTCTTGTTAAGTTCTTTTGTTTTCCGTGAGGATGTCTGAAAGCCATTGATATTTCTTAAATGGCATGAAAGAGGTCGACGGTTCGAACCCGTCCAGGTCCACCAATTTCCTCAAACGCTTACCGGCCCCCTGTTTGTCTTCTTTACCGTCGCCGGAGTCCGTTTTGGCGTCCAAATTTGGACGCCACGCTAAACATCCGTGCGCTTGCTCCAATTGCGAAACGGCAGCCTTCGTCATGTCAAGGGTCTTCGCGAGTTGTTGCTGTGTCAGGTTGCGGGCTGCACGTAGTTCGTGCAGCGGCATCGCGTGAAGGTCATTTGTCAGCGGGGCGTCCGGCTTCGGCCAGTGCCCCCGGCGACATCTTCGCCCGAATTTCCCTCGGGGTGGCAGTGGCCTGTAGGACGGACTCAGGCGGCGCGCTGTTCCCGCCGGCAGCTGTGCTAGTACCTAGTTGCATAAGTCAGAGTACTTGGCTTTGGGGCCGGAAGGGAACACGACTGCCTTCTTCCATTCAAACGGCGCTGCCTTTTCGTTGTAGACTTCAACAAAGTCGTCGATCGCTTGCCGCACTTGCCGC
>SYKU01000465.1 GCA_005808865.1 Acidobacteriota bacterium | reverse complement strand
GGAGGGCGACATCATTCGCACTATCAAAGCCAATCTTCAATGGATCGCGCATTTCCACACGGCTGGCAATCCCGGACGCCACGAAATGGACGACACGCAGGAGATGAACTACAAGGGCATCGCAAAGGCCATCGCCGACAGCCCATTCCAAGGCTACGTCGCACACGAGTACAGCCCTACGCGCGACCCGTTGCAGTCGCTTGAAGAAACGCTTACCATGTTCGAGGCCTAGGACCAGGAATGAAAGATTGGAAAGCGATAGCCGCCGGATCTAATCTGGCGATTCCCCCCGCGGATCTTGAGCGCGTCGCGGGCTCACTCGACGCGCTCGAAGCCGCGTTTCGCCCGCTTGCCGCGAGAATTCCGCACTCCACGGAACCCGCCTTGGTCTATCAGCCTGAGGCTGAGGCTGAGTGATGACTCTTTGTGAGGCCGCCCGCGCGCTGCGGGCACGCAAGGTTTCTTCGGTCGAGTTGACGCAGGCATCTCTGGCCCGAATCGCCGCGCTGAACCCACGCCTGAACGCGATGATCACGATGATGGCGGAGAGCGCACTCGAACGCGCCCGGGCTGCGGACGCGGAGCTCGGCAGCGGAACCGACCTCGGCCCGCTGCACGGAATTCCGATCGCCGTGAAGGACGTCTTCTGCACGAAGGGTGTACGAACTACCGTAGGCTCTAAGATCTTCGAGGACTTCGTGCCGGATCATGACGCCGCCGTGGTGGAGCGCCTGGCGGCGGCGGGCGCCGTGCTGGTAGGAAAGACCGGCCTGCATGAGATCGCCTATGGAGTCACCTCGAACAACCCCCATTTCGGCGCCATCCGGAATCCCTGGGGAACAGACCGCATACCTGGCGGCTCGAGCGGAGGATCTGGAGCGGCCGTGGCCTCGGAAATGGTTTTCATGGCGATGGGGAGCGACACCGGCGGCTCGATTCGCATTCCCGCCGCGTTCTGCGGAACCACGGGTCTGAAGCCGACTTTCGGCCGCGTGAGCCGCTACGGCGTGATGCCGCTCGATTTCAGCCTCGATCACATGGGCCCGCTCACCCGCTCGGTACGTGACGCTGCCCTCACGCTCAACGCGCTGGCGGGCTTCGACGGACGCGACGACACATCATCGCACCGGGCGGTCGAACCGGACTACTTACCTGCGACGCCAGCCGGCATTGCAGGTCTTCGGATCGGAATTCCCGAGAATTTCTACTTCGACCAGGTAGATCCCTCGGTCGAGGCCGGCGTACGCGGCATGGCGGAAACCGCGCGGCTGCTGGGCGCTTCTGTCGTTCCTGTTCGCGTACCGGACATCGCCGCGATGAACGTTACGGCGCGCGTCATTTTAATGTCGGAAGCTTCGGCGCTGATGGAGCCGTTTGTGCACCGCCGTTCGGAACTTGGCGCCGACGTGATGGCGTTGCTCGATCAGGGCCGCCTGATTCCGGCAACCGATTATGTCAACGCCCAACGGCTTCGAAGGATGATGCGGCGGGAGTTTAACGGTCTTTGGAATCGCATCGACTGCCTCTTTACACCATGCTCACCAATCGGCGCACCGAAGATCGGCCAAGCCTCAGTCGATATCAATGGCCGTGACGAAGATGTCCGCCTCGCTTCAACCCGTTTGGTTCGCGCAATTAACCTGCTCGGATTGCCGGCGCTGTCAATACCTTGCGGTCTGGATTCTGAAGGGATGCCCTTGGCTTTGCAAATTATTGGAAAGCCGTTCGACGAGGCCGGAATTCTCCGTGCCGGAGCCGCACTTCAGGATGCGACCGAGTTTCATACCCTCACGCCTAAGATCTAGCCTGGCACACATCCTGCTAGGTGGATCGCTGGGCCTTTTCGCGCAAACGGCGCCGCCCCAAAATCCCGCGGCGCCCCCGCCCTACTTGCCCCTGCGCTACGACGAAGACTATACGTATCTTAAGGATCCGGCCAGACATACCGACGTTTGGGACCCGGTCAAGTACGTTTCGTTGAGCCGCGAAGGCTGGTATCTTTCGCTCGGGGGTGAAGCCCGGGAGCGTTACGAAGGCTTCAAAAACACCGGCTTCGGCGGCGGAACTCAGGATCCGAACGGCTTCCTTCTCAACCGCTATCTTTTCCACGCCGACGTTCACCTGGGACCCCACGTTCGCGTATTCACGCAACTGCAAAGCGGCTTTGCGAACGGACGCCGGGGCGGACCGCGCGCAACCGACGAGGACAAACTCGAATTCCATCAGGCGTTCATCGATTTCCAGGCGTCCTCCGATTCGAAGCACGGCATTACCCTTCGCCTGGGCAGGCAGGAATTCGAGTTTGGATCGGGACGCCTCATCGGAGCGAGCGAACTGTTAAACGTCCGGCGCAGCTTTGACGGCGCTCGAATTACCGCCCGAGCCGGCCAGTGGACTCTTCACAGCCTGGCGGCCAAGCCGGCCGAAACGAACCCTGGCTATTTCGACGATTCACCCGACCCCCGCCAAACCTTGTTCGGAGCGGGCGCGGTCCGTTCCCATCCGCTGATTCCCGGCGGGAGCCTGTCACTCTATTACATCGGGTACATGCGGCGGTTGGGGCGCTTCAACGCGGGGGCTGCCGAAGAAACGCGCCACACGATCGGCAGCCGGAGTTTTGGGACTCACGCGGCCAGTAAGTTAAACGTCGTCGATTACAACCTGGAGTTCGTGCACCAGTGGGGAAACTTCGGCAGCAGCAACATTCGCGCCTGGGCGGCCGCAAGCGACGTGGGGCACGTATGGGCCCAGGCTCCACTCGCGCCGCGACTTGGTTTGCGGATGGACGCGGCGAGCGGCGACCGCAATCAGGCCGACCGCAAGCTTGAGTCTTACAATCCGCTCTTTCCGAGCACGGCATACTCGGGCAAGATCGGTCTCCTTGGCCCCACCAACATTGTCGATGTCAATCCGGTGGGGCGGCTGCGTCTGCATCCGAAGGTCTACCTGTCTCTCGAGTGGGCGTGGTTTTTCCGCCAGAGCCTGAACGACGGCATTTACGGCATCGCGGTCAACCTCTTCAAGGCCGGCCAGAGCAGCCGCGCGCGTTACGTCGCTAATCAGCCGACGGCGCTTTGTGAATTCCGCCTAAACCGGCACGTAACGCTGACAGGTATCCTGACGCAATTTCGCGCCGGGACGTTCATCAAGGAGACTCCGCCTTCGAAGAACGTGGGGTATGCGACGGGCTACCTGACGTACAGATTCTGAGCTTAGAGCGTGGAGCGGATTTCCCTCAGGATTATCGGCTGACTTGCGCGCTACAGTTTCGGCGGCCATTTTTGCCGGCCTTTTGGAACACGGCAATCAACTCCAACCGCTCACGGCGAACCCGGTACCGAATGATATACGGAGTGTCTGGCACTAAGCTCACGCGTTCCGAGTACCCTGTTGGGGAGGGCCGCGGCGGCCCGCGAAATTTCATGAAAAACCTGCGGAATGCAGTGGGGCAGACGATCGTTTTTTTGTCGTCTGCCGCTTTTGCCCGTTCGCTGGAGCCGGCCGGTGGGAAGGTTTTTCGACCCTGCCGGGCCGCCCAATTTCAGGTTGAGCTTGCAGGAGCTCGACCGCTTTGAGAATCCGTTCCGCGACACGCGCTGCGTTCCGCTCAGAGTCTCTCTCGATGTGCTCCCGCAGAGAGACCAGATGACGAATAGCCCGCCGGGACCAAACCGCTTTCATCGTGGCGCTTCTGTTTCACCGCGCGTGCCCCAGGAATCGAGCCACTTCGAGACATTTTTATGACTGACTTCCCGCTTGGCATCCAATTCGGAGATGCCCGTCTGGAGTTCGCCAAGTTGCCATTCTTCCGACTCGACGTACGCCGTGATCGCCTCGGCGGCGCGAAAGGACTTTGAGCGCATGGACCGCTTTGAGAGGGCGTCCAATCGCTTCTTGGTGTCCGTATCAATTCGGACTGAAAGAATCTCCGTCATCATTCGTACTCGCGTGTATACATCTTCGCGCAAGTCGAGTTGTCGAGCATTTTGCTGGACGGCCTTCGAATCGGTATCCTCGTGGGCTTTATCAGCGGAGATCCGCCATCAGACGCGCCGCCTCCGGGGCCTACTTCGCGATCCGGCTGAGGAGATCGGCGAGGCTCACTCTGCGGGCGATGGCTTGCGCCGCGAGCTTCCGCGAGATCACGTCCCGGTTGAGATGGAATTGTCACAGCAGGAAATCATCCGGGGTGAGAACGTCAATGCGTACGGATTCACGGACTCGGGTGGAAAGTGCCTTGCGTTGCCGGTGACAATGGCATGCGCGCCGCAGCGGACGGCTGCAGCCAAAAACATACCTGTCCTTCGGGTCCGTTCATCATCGAGGCGGCTAGTACCTAGTTGCATAAGTCAGAGTACTTGGCTTTGGGGCCGGAAGGGAACACGACTGCCTTCTTCCATTCAAACGGCGCTGCCTTTTCGTTGTAGACTTCAACAAAGTCGTCGATCGCTTGCCGCACTTGCCG
>SYKU01000464.1 GCA_005808865.1 Acidobacteriota bacterium | reverse complement strand
GATCCCACCTTCTATCCAACTGGCGTCAAACCCTCAAGGGCTCAACTCAGCCAACTCTCCATCACCCCAAAACGCGTGCTGCCAAAATGGAACTACACCATCTCGCCCAAGATGTGAAATTGTTCTTGGGCGGTTGCTAAGGGCGCGACCGTCGTCAAGGTTCCGCGTAACGAACCGGTGATTGTGCGCCCGGCCTACGACCAGTTGTATCAAATTACGCGCACCAACTGCCCGTAAAAGGAGGATCGCAGTGAAAGCGTCTCTAATTCCGCTCATTGCCTGCGCAGCATTCCTTTTCGGCTGCGCGCGAACGCCATCGCGGACCAACGAAGTTGTCACCATTCCCGCGCGAATCGTTCCGCTTGCGCCAACGGATTCGACTTGGGATGGCGCGCCCGAGTATCTCGCCAAGCTTCTTCCTCAGGATCTGGTCGATCCGAGGCTGATGAAGGCTTCGACGCCAGAGGTCCGCGTGCGGTCGCTGAACAACGGCTCGGATCTGGCGTTTCGCCTGGAGTGGGAGGACGCGACGAAGAACGATACGCCGGGGCCCGCGCGGTTCCTGGATGGCTGCGGCGTGCAGATTCCGCGGAAGATCGAGGCCAATCCTCCCGATCCGCAAATGGGTGAGGCCGGACGTCCCGTGGAGATTGCGTTTTGGCGCGCGGACTGGCAGGCGTCGCTCGACGGGCGTAAGGACACCATTCGTGAGATCTATCCCAACGCCGCGGTGGACCATTATCCGTTCGAGGCGAAACCGCTCGAACCGGGTTCGGCGGCGCAGAAGGAAATGGAGACGCGCTATGCCCCTGCTCAGGTAATGGGCAACCGGCGAGCAGGACCGCGCGATTCCCCCGTGGAGGAGATGGTTGCCGAGGGACCAGGAACGCTCTCGCCGGTCACGGGCGGGAAGCCACGTGGCGCGGGCGCTCGCACAAAGGAAGGCTGGGCGGTGGTGATTGCGCGCAAGATTCCCGAAGGCCTTGCACCGAACAAGCGAACACAGATTGCATTCGCGGTTTGGGAAGGGTCCGCCGAGGAATCGGGATCACGGAAGATGCGGACCGGTTGGATACCGTTGTCGATGAGGGCGGCGAAGTGAGCACCGCTGCGTTCGATGCAGCAGCGACGCAACTGCTTCAGGAAGCGGCGGAGTGGCGAATGCTCGGGCTGCTGTTCGAGTGTCCTACGGAGCACTGGCGGAAGCAGGTGGGCGCACTCGTTTCAGAGATTCAGGACCCAGCGCTGCGAACCGCCGCGGAACAGGCACAGAACGAGGCGGGTGAGGGCGACTATCACTCCATTCTTGGACCCGGCGGCCCCGCGCCGGCGCGTGAGGTGAGCTATCACGACACGATTCAACTGGGGTATCTGGTATCCGAGCTGACATCTTACTACCAGGCGTTTTCGTACTTTCCGACGACGGCTGAGGCGCTGGATCATGTCTCCGTGGAAGCCGGCTTTCTCGGGTATCTGCGGCTCAAGCAGGCGTTCGCCCTGGCCAACGGGGAAGCGGAGCGCGCGGGCGTGGTGGCGGATGCGGCGAAAGGGTTCATCGCCGATCATCTTTCTAATGTGGCGCAACCGCTGGCGGCGTCGCTCGCGCAATCCGGGGTGGCTTACATGGCTGCTACCGGACAGGCGCTACTCGCCCGCGTGGGCCCGCCCGGGACACTGCCGGTGCTTCAGAGCCTGCACGCGGAGGCTGGTGATGTGGATTCGACGTTTGATTGCGGTCTGTGACGGGGCGCGATCGGACGTGAAGCTTTAATACGTGCAACCAGAATGGTGGCAACCAGCGCGACACAAAGAGATCGCCAATCCAACCTTGGTCAGCGTGGGTGATGACTGCGGTGGAGAACCGAAGCGTTCCGGCCGTCGCTCAGTTTACGGAACGCAGATTTCCGACTTCCCGGAAGGCAGTGAGGAAATGCGCGGACTCCGAGGTATGGTTCCCGCCCCAACTTGTTCGCATCGCGCGAAACCCCACCTGAATCATGCTTCACGGCTCCGCCGGTGGGATGGCCTCACGGTTGCACCGCGGTTTCAAGGCCGTCAGTCATGACAGTGAGAATTCCGTGCCAAGGGGGGCAGTCTTTTCCTTCTTGGCACCACTCCGCGCGTCTCGTGCTTCATCTTCCAGGCGCTGGAAAACCGGTTCAGCGGCTCAAAACTGTTATGGCGTCGAAGTGTTTTCGAGCGGACAGATGAGAACCCGCCCCACTCGAATCCCTCAGCCTGCGCGGCTTGGGATCCGTCTCGATGCCTCCCCACCATGTCGTTACGGATCATGCGATTCTTGAAAGATCCATGATTCTCCCTGCAAATGGAGCCCGCACGCTCCAGCGAACCATCCGTGGAGTCTGTGTGTTCACGTTAGGGTATTCCATGATTGGTGCGCAGCCCTATGCCGGTGTGCTCGGAGGGATCTCGACTCTCTCGGGAGATGCGCGATCGGTGATCGAAGCCGGCGGCGCGTCAGCCTCTTCGTACAAGCCCGAAAACGGAGGCGTCGTAACCGGGTTCGGCGGCATGCACCTAAACGACTTTCTGAGCCTTCAGGGCAACTACACGTGGAACCGTAACAATCTGGCGTTGTTCGGAATCCGGAACCTCGGCGACGTCTATGAACAAAGCCGCCGGAGCACGCAGCATAGTGCCGGCGTTGACCTTCTATTGTATTTTCGCGGCCGTCGAAGTTGGGTGCGGCCGTTCCTTTCGGCGGGCGCCGGCGTCGCGCGGTTCAAGAGTGGCGCCACAGGCCAAGCCGTGCGGCGGGGGAACACAGAGCTTCCGCCCGATCATTTTTCCTCCACCAAGGCTTCGATCCGTGTCGCGGTCGGAATCGACCTGCGGATCGCCCGCGGCTGGGCGTTTCGGTACAGTTTCCTTGAGGCCATTCAGGGAAACCCAATCAGCCCGCGGCTATCCCCACCGGGTGTACGCAACCTCGCGACCTTCCAGAATCTGTTCGGTGTCGTGCGGTTTATTGGAAACTAAACCTCTACCGCCTTTGAAACGAAACGTAGGGGCAGCCGGACCAATAAATCGGGGCCTTTTCAAGGGACTCCGCCAGCACTCGCGCGTGGCAGACCCGGCAGTAGTTGACCGATTGTATCGTTCTCCCGACAGGAGCAATCTGAACGATTTCTTCGAAAACGCAGAGAGCCCGGCCGTCCGCTTTACATTCGGGCAGGCTCAATAACCCGCCTGCGGCTGTCTGCGCCTGCACGAGGGCAGAATAGATCTTCGATTTCAGCCGGGCGGGAGCGGTTTCCAATGGAGTTTCGTCTGCCAGGTCTTCGATGAACTGCTCCTCGTTGAGCAAGCCGCCGGTGAGCGCGGAGAGTATCCGGTCTTTCAGCCGGTCCGGCGCATGAGTGTCCTTCCCCGTCGCCGTGCCGGCCGCCAGCTCGTCGAAAAACGCATCGTCCGAAAGTGGGTCTCGGGGGAACGAGTCAGACATCGTTCCACCTCCGTCTGAACTCCGCCCGCGCGCGGGACAACGTTCGTTCGATGGCTTTAATGGATTTTCCTGTCTCCGTTGCCATCTCCTGAGCGCTCTTCTTCTCCCAGTATCGCCAGAGCAGCAGCAGGCCATAGATTTCCGGCAAGGCCCTGAGCACGAGCGCGGTCTTCTCCTGAAGACGCTCGCGGTCGATCAGTTCGTCGGCCCGCGATTCGATCACCAGTTCCGGTTGAGAGCCTTCCGAAGCTTCATCGAGCGCCAAGGGCTCGCGAAGCCGGCTCCTGTAATAATCGCCCACCTTATTCCGGGCGATACCCAGCAGCCAATCCTGCAACCCGGCGTCTCTCCGAAAATCCCTAAGCCCTCCCAGGCCCGCCAGGAAAACTTCCTGAACCAGGTCGTCAACCATGTCCCCGCGGGGAATCAGCCGGTAGCGTACGTACGAATAGACCTTATCGGAATAGCGGGACACAAACTCGGCGGTCGCTTTGCGATCTCTTCGCAGAACGGCGTCGATCAGATCGCGTTCATCGGTCTCTATCGCGCTGGATGCGGCGACCATCGTGTCAAAGGCCCTCGTAATTGAAGTCGCTTACGAGCCCGATTCCCCCCTTCGCAAAAGTTTTCACGCGCGGCGCGGGGGATCGCGAAGCCGCCCGCGACTCCAGTCTACAGGAGATTTTTACATGATGTTAACATCTAAAAAGTTCGCCGGCGCCATTCTGGCGCTGTTCTCATTGCCCGCCTTCGCGCAGACCGTTGACGGCCCTGGCTGCAAGATCGATCCGGTTTCGCCTTCCGTTGGCGCGGACATACCGCTCACTTACTTTGGCCCGCCGCCCAGCAGCGTGGATAAGCGCCTGGTCGGGCCCCTGCAACTACTGAACTCTGGAGCCCTCGACAAGCAAGCGGGAACGATTACTATCCCGTTGTACCGGGGTGCGATGAGCGACGGACGCAACGTCTGGTACGTTCTCACCGATACCACGGACCAGGGCAACGCAGAACTGCTCGGATTGAACTATGCGCCTAAGCTCCACTACGCGGCCACGGGGCGCGGCGTTCGCACCGCCACGCTGACAAAAGGAGGGATTCTCATTTTCGATCAGGGCACCGTGGACTTCAGGCCGGCGCGCCGTGTCGTTCCAGGCGCCGGCAGCAGCCCTTTTCCGCCTGTAGCTGCCGAGCCAGGCTCGGTGGGCGACAGCCAGTATTCGCCGCTTGTTCGCATCACCAACTCAGGCGGTCACATCTACAACGCGCCAATCATCGCCTTCGGAGCCACGGCTGAACAAATCAGTTTCCCGAGAGGCAGTCCGAACTATGCGCTGGTGCATGATCAGGTTCTGAGAATCGACCCGAAGGCCGGGACTGTCACGCTGGCCCTCGCGCCCGGATTCAGTTTTGGAAAACCGGTGTTGTATCTGAGCCTGGACGCTTCCGCCGCATTGCCCGCCGCCCTCGAAGGCGCGACCTTTGCTCAAGCTCTTCAGGACATCAGTGTCGGTGGGGCCGACGGAGCATTCAGCGCGGTCGAACGCCTCTACCTTGCGCTTAATGGCCCGCGAGGCTGCGAAAACCCGCAACGCCAGGGGCTGGAGAGCGCTCTGATGGACGGACGCCGTCCGCTGAATATTCTGGGAGGAATTCCCTTCGTCGCGACCGATTACAGCCCGCTTTGGGACGTCAACATGGGGGCTTGGACGGACGATGCCATTGCGAAGGGTTACCGCTCACGGCTGATCGATGAGTTTCAGTTCCTCGGCATGGTGCAGGGCGGATTCATGACCGGTCCAGGCGGCGCGCCGTTTGGCTCGGCCGGATTCATTGTCAATTGTCCGATCGTCTTCAAATTCCTTTAGGATACAGGGCCGTCACGGACGCACTGTCCAATGTACAAAGTGAAGCAGGCGATCAATTCCTGTCGCCTGCTTCTTCGACGGCACAGGGCAGCCCACAAACGGCAATGGCCCACGCCACTTTACCGGATCGGGTGAAATCGTCCGTCGCGATTGAGACGGTACTTGATGCCGCGCCAGTCAATTGTGTTGCCGAAAAAGCCGCCGATCCAGAACAGGAATGAGAGGCAATCCTGGAGTAGGATCATCGCCGGCGCGAGCGGTTCGTGGAGTATCCGGACGCTGACCCACCACGCCGACCAATAGCGAAAAACCGCCGCGGCCGCGGCTACCGGCCAGGATCGCGGGTCGGCCGCAAGCAGCAGCAACGCGATCGGCAACGGGTTCGTGAACACCTCCCCAACGTAGCCCTTTGGCCGGGAGCAGCGGGTGCTCCGGTGCCAGCGTAGACGGTGCGCCACATTCTTGAGAAAAGGCTGGCTGCCGATATGATGCTCAATCACGTAGGCGGACAGGATCACTCCGAAGCCCGCTTCAAAGGCGAGCTTGCCCATGACGAAATCCTCCGCGAGATAGTCCTTCAGATTGTCGAAGCCGCCGATCGCGGCGAGAACACTCTTGCGCGCGGCGATCGTGGGCCCGACGGCGAACTTCATTCCTTCAAGCATCCGCGCGGCGAGCATCCCGCCCAGGAACTGCGTGTTCATGCCCACGGCTTCGAGGCGGGTCCAGAAACCCGGTCCCGCGACCGCGCGATACGGGCACGTGGCAAGGCCGGTCTTCCCGTCTGAGAACTCGGCCGCTATCACGCGCAGCATACCCGGAGTCACGCGGATATCGCTGTCGCTCATCACCAGAAGCTCGTTGTGCGCGGCGCGAGTCATGGCGTCAAGACTGAAAACTTTGGCGTTCGGGTAGGGCGGCTCCCCAACGATCAGCAACTGCGAGGGCACAGCCGGGTATTCGGTCTGCAAGCCGCGCACAATGGGTAGCGACGGGTCGTCTTCGCGGCGAACCGCGAACAGAATTTCAAATGACGGATAATCCTGCTCGAAGAAGGTGCGCAGGTTCGACTCAAGACCCAGGTCCGCCCCGGCGAGCGGTTTCAGAATGCTAATGCCTGGCGTTGAGCCTCCACCGGGCTTCACCGCGAGATATTTACGCGCCGCGATAACGGTGATCGCGCAATATACGATCGATCCCGCGAGCAGCGCGACGAGCGGCAGCGTGAGCAGAGGCTACCCCGCGAGGCTGCGCGATTCGACCTGTTGACGAATGTCGGCCAGGAAGTCGTCGATCGAACGCGCGCCGAGGTCGCCCAACTTCCGGTTGCGCACGGAAACCTGACCGCTCCCGGCTTCTCTCCCGCCCACCACCAGCATGTACGGTACCTTTTGCATCTGCGCGTCGCGGATCTTCAGGTTGACTTTCTCGCTGCGGTCGTCAAGCGTAACGCGCAGACCGGCTGCGGTCAGTCTTTCCGACACGGAGCGGGCGTATTCCGTCTGACGGTCCGTGATCGGCAGCACGGTAGCCTGGACGGGAGCGAGCCAAACGGGAAACGCTCCCGCGTAGTGCTCGACCAGAATGCCGAAGAACCTCTCGAGCGATCCATAGAGCGCGCGGTGGCACATCACCGGCTCGTGAGCCTTTCCGTCTTCGGCGATGTATTCGAGGCCAAAGCGGCGAGGCAAGGTGAAATCGAACTGCACGGTGGACAACTGCCAAAGGCGTCCGATCGCGTCCACCAGCTTCACGTCGATCTTCGGACCGTAGAACGCGGCCTCGTCGGCCATCACCTTCGCCTTGAGATCCAGGCGCTCCGTGGCCTTGCGCAGTGCGCCCTCGGCGAGCGCCCATTGATCGGGAGTGCCGTCGTACTTGCCGCTCACGCCGCCGTCCCAGGTGGAAAGCTCGGCTTCATAGCGCTCGAAACCGAAGGTCGTCAGGGTGTCGATAGCGAACTGGAGGCAGTTCACAATCTCGTCTTCAATCTGGCCCGGAGTGCAGAAAATGTGAGCGTCGTCCTGAGTGAATCCGCGGACGCGCAGCAGGCCGTGCAGCACGCCGGAACGTTCGTAACGATAAACGGTGCCGAGTTCGCCGAGACGCACGGGCAGGTCGCGGGAGCTGCGCATGCGGTCCCGGTAGATCAGAATGTGGCCGGGACAGTTCATCGGCTTCAACTGATACTCCGAGTCGTCGAGCTCCATGCGCGCGAACATGTTCTCGCTGTAGAAATTCGCGTGGCCGGACGTCTTGAACAGGTCGTAGCGGGAGATATGTGGCGTGTAAACCAGGGAGTATCCACGCTTGACGTACTGATCGCGCATCCAGTCTTCAAGGATCTTGCGGACCGCGCCGCCCTTCGGATGGAAGAAAATCAGGCCGGGACCGGCAAGGTCCTGAATGCTGAACAGGTCGAGTTCTTTGCCGAGCTTGCGATGGTCGCGCTTCTTCGCCTCTTCAAGCTTATTCAAATACTCGTCGAGTTCCTTCTGGGTGAAGAACGCGGTGCCGTAAATGCGCTGGAGCTGCTTTCGTTTTTCGTCGCCTTTCCAGTAGGCTCCGGCGATCGAGAGCAGCTTGAACGCTTTTAACTTCGACGTGGAGGGCACGTGCGGGCCACGGCAGAAGTCGATAAAGTGAGGTCCCAGCGTGTACTCGGAAAAGATCTCCCCCGCCCGCTCTGTGATCAATTCGCACTTCATCCAGGCGCTCGAGTATTTCTCCAGGCCATCGGCCTTCGCGGTCATCACGCGCTCGTAAGGCAAATCGCGGGCCTGGATCTCGCGCATTTTCGCCTCGATGCGTTCCAGGTCTTCGGGAGTGAACGCGGTGGGGCGGTCGAAATCGTAATAGAAGCCCGACTCAATGGGCGGGCCGATTCCCAACTGGGTCTCGGGGAACAATTCGAGCACCGCGGCGGCGAGCAGGTGCGCGGTCGAGTGGCGATAAACCTCGAGCGAAGCCGCATCCTTCGCGGTCAGAATCTGGAGCGCTGCGTCCGCTTCAATAGGCCGCGTCAGATCGCAAAGATCTCCGTTGACGCGAGCCACGATGGCGGCGTCCGCGAGGCGGGGACTGATCGATCTTGCGATGTCGAGGGCGCAAACACCGCTCTCGACGGCTTGCCGGCTGCCGTCCGGCAAGGTAATGTTGATGCTGCTCATAGGGAAATTCCAGCGTAACATATGTGATAGAGGAGGCATTCCATGAAAAAGCCAATTAGCCGCCGCGGATTCGTCGGCGCGGTGGCGGCCGCACCCGCCGCAGCCGCTGTGGTGACCAATGGTAAACCGGCGCTGCTTGGCGGCGCGCCCATCCGTAGCGAAAAGTTTCCCGGGTGGCCCATGGTCCGCGACAACGACGAGCGCGCGCTCGTTGACGTGCTCCGCAGCGGTAAGTGGAACCGCAATAATGGCGGCGTCGCGAAGCGGTTCGAAGAATCGTGGGCGCGCCTGCTCGGAGTGAAGCACAGCCTGGCAACCGCGAACGGCACTAGTGCCCTTATCGCCACACTCGGTGCAATGGGCATCGGGCCCGGCGACGAGGTGATTGTGCCGCCGTACACTTTCGTCGCGACCATCAATGCCGTACTTCTCCACCACGCGCTGCCGGTGTTCGGGGACACGGACCTCGAGACGTTCCAGATCGATCCTCGCAGCATTCCCAACGTCATCACGAACCGGACAGCGATGATTCTGCCGGTCCACATGGGCGGGTCGGCTGCGAATCTCGACGCTATTCTCGAGATTGGAAAAGCGCGCAAACTGCCGGTCGTCGAAGACGCGTGTCAGGCGCATTTCGGAGAATGGCGCGGCAGGAAACTCGGTACCCTGGCCGCGGCCGGTTGTTTCAGTTTCCAGGCTTCGAAGAATCTGAACTCCGGAGAGGGCGGCGCGATCGTCACGGACGACGGTGATCTGATGGAGCGCTGCAGCAGCTTCCACAATAACGGGCGCGGCGCGGACGCCGGCGGATTCGGTTATGTGCGAAACGGCGCGAATCTTCGCATCACGGAGTTTCAGGCCGCGCTCCTCCTCTCGCAAATGACGCGAACCCAGGAACAATCCCGTCAGCGCGATCTCAACGCGGCGCATCTGACGAAGCGTTTTAATGAGATTGCCGGCGTCACCCCCGCGCGTCTCGAAAACGGCTGTACGAGGAGCGCGTGGCACCTGTACATGTTCCGCTACTCGAAAGAGGCCTTCGACGGATTGAGCCGCGCCACGTTCCTCAAAGCGATGGCTGCCGAGGGCATTCCCTGCTCGCGCGGATACGTGCCGCTCAATAAGGAGCCGCTGATTGAGGCGACTCTGTCATCCAGGGGCTTTCGCGCCATCTATCCGGAGAGGCGCCTGAAGGAATGGCGCGAGCGGAATCGGTGCGCCCAAAACGACCGCCTGTGCGAGGAAGCCGTCTGGCTTACGCAGACCATGCTGCTTGGGTCGAAAGAGGACATGGACCAGATCGCTGACGCGATCGTGCGGATCAAATCGCACGCCGCCGCGCTGCGATCGTTAGATGCACGCGGATAGGCCTGCTTTAGAACTGGAGCCGGAGAGCCAACTGGAACTGGCGGCGCTGCCCGCTCTTCGTGTTGACGACGCCGAAATTGCCAGGCGTAGTGACCGTTGCTCCGGGCCCGTTCCAGACCGGATGATTGAAGGCGTTGAACGCCTCCGCGCGAAATTCCAGGTTCGACTTCTCGCGAAAGAAGAACCGTTGAAAATCGAAGCGTCGAAATCGCGAGACCCGAGCCCGCGCAAGTCCGGAGACGTCCGCGACGTATTCCCGAAAGTGAAGTTGCCGGCCTGAGAGAACACCGACTGATCGAAGTAAGAGTCGAGCCGGTTCTCAACCGGGCCCGTCCTTTTCGCCGACTTCCCGTTGTTGTTCGGCCGTTGCCCTGGGGACCACGGGTTCGTGAAATTCCCGTTGTTCCCAATCTGAAGCGGCGTGCCTTTCTGGAACGTGATAATGCCTTTCACCTGCCAGCCGCCCAGGATGAAATCAGCCCCTTTCGGCATTGCCGATAGAAACTTTCTTCCCTTGCCGAAAGGCAGCTCATAGTTCCCGCTCCAAACGAAGCGCTGGGGAATATCCTGCGCCGAGATGGACCGCTCCGCTTGCCTGTTGTAGAAATCCTGCTTCGTTCCGGCAGCCCCCAGGAACGTGACCGTTTGCTGGCATCGCGGAAAAAGAGCGCTTACGCGCCCTCCCCCTGGGTTGCTTCTGCGGTGGCTTTCACTTTGGGCGGAAATGCCGCGTAGCGTTTGCCGTTGATGAGAAGGGTCACTCCCTTGCCTTTCTTGTGGGCGACGCCCGCGCCCAACGGCTTGCCGCCCTGTTGGCCTTCCCCGGCGTTCTCGAAGATGTAGAAGTCGGGAACCTGTTTCGTCTTGGTAGTGGTTTCGGTATTCGTTGTCATGGTCTTTCTCCTTTTTGCAATGACCCTTTCGGGCGATGCCGCCGATCAGCCAGCAGTCGGGCGCGGTGTCAGACAGGAAAATTGGGGTAAACCTTCAGGGGGAACCGAGGCTTCCTGTTGACGCTAGAAGCGCACGCGAATTGCAGGGGGCTCGAACATGCCCAAAGGGTTTGCGCGAAGAAAGCTGACCACACCAAACAACCAGCCAT
>SYKU01000463.1 GCA_005808865.1 Acidobacteriota bacterium | reverse complement strand
GGCGTTACGGAGAGAATTCCGTCCGCTCCCCGCGCTTCCACTTCGCGCGCCAGTTCAATCACGTCACGGGTGTTGTAGCCGCCCGCGCCCGCGAGCACGGGAACCTTGCGCCCTCCAGCCTTCGCGGTCTCAACGGTAATCTCAACCACACGCAGATGCTCCTCGCCCGAAAGCGTGGGGCTCTCGCCGGTGGTACCGCAAGGAACCAGAAAATCGATGCCCGCCCCAATCTGACGCTCGACGAGCTTTCGAAGCCCGGCCTCGTCCAGGGACAGGTCGGAACGGAACGGAGTGACGAGAGCGGTGCCGCAACCTGTGAACATAGGACCCTTTATCTACTGGAACAAAATATCGGCGAATTCGTGATAACCGGTCCTGCCGGCCACCCATTGGGCCGCCTTGAGCGCGCCCCTCGCGAAACCCTCCCGGCCGCGCGCGGTATGCCGCAGCGTGATCGTATCCGCCGCCGAATCGAACCCGACTTCATGCGTTCCCGGGTGCGCGCCGGCGCGGTTGGAACTCACGTCAACGGTGCGTGCGTAGCCGGCCAGCTTCATTTCTTCGACCAATTTTAGCAGGGTGCCCGACGGCG
Source organism: Acidobacteriota bacterium (assembly GCA_005808865.1). GTDB lineage: Bacteria > Acidobacteriota > Terriglobia > Bryobacterales > Bryobacteraceae > SYKU01. The sequence continues at coordinate 5,185 of SYKU01000463.1, read as the reverse complement.
CGTCCTTCTTGGTCGAGTGGTGAATTTCCCAGGCCCAGGATCCGTAGGATGGCTCCTCCTTCAGCAGCCGGGAGGCCTCCGCCACGATCCGGAAAAACGCGTTGACGCCGATCGAGTAATTGGGACTCCAGACAAGTCCGGTGTTGTTCCTGGCGATCGCCGCCTTGACGCGATCGGCCTGGCCGAGCCAACCCGTCGTACCGACAACGAGCGACACACCGAGTGACGAGACGCGCTCGGCGTTCTCGGCCACGGCGGACGGGATGGAGAAGTCGATGGCGACATCGACGCCGCGAAAGTTGGCAGCCGTGATGCCCTCGAAGTTCGCGTTGTTGAATTCGTCGAGCTTGAGAGTCACCGTGAAATCGTATTCCGGGGCAAGTTGTTCGAGCAACTTGCCCATCTTGCCGTAGCCAAGCAGTGCGAGATTCATGACGAGGAGTAGGCCTTAGTCGAAAACATCGGTGTCGAGTTCGGAGAAGAATTCATCGTGCAAAGCTCCCACGGCCCTCTCCAGGTCGGCTTCCGCCACGACCACGCTAAGGTTCAAGAGCGACGCGCCTTGAGAGATCATTCTGACGTTCACGGCGCTGAGCGCTTTGAAAACGCGCGCCGCGACACCGGGCGTAAACCGGATATTGTCTCCCACCAGGCAGACGATCGCCTGTCCCTCTTCGATCGAGACTTCGGAGAAATGCCGCAGTTCCTCGCAGACTTCGCCAAGCCGGGCCGGGTTGTCGATCGTGAGGGAAACGCTCACTTCCGATGTGGCCACCATGTCGACGGACGTGGTGTGCTTGTCGAAAAGCTCGAAAATACGCTTCAGGAAACCGTGCGCCATCAGCATCCGGGTGGAGTGAATGTTGACGAGCGTGATCTTCCTCTTGCAGGCGATGGACTTCACGGCATTCGCGCACGGCACGGCGCCGGCGACAATCCGCGTCCCCGGAACCTCGGGCCTGCGCGAATTTAGAATCAGCACGGGAATGTTTTTTTCGATCGCCGGCAGGACGGTCGCCGGGTGCAGCACCTTTGCGCCGAAATAGGCCAACTCGGCGGCTTCGGCAAAAGAAATCGTCTTGACGCGGTGGCCTTTGCCGCGGAGGATGGTCGGATCCGCGGTCAGCATTCCATCCACGTCGGTCCAGATCTGAATCTCCTCGGCCCCAATTCCCGCGCCCACGATCGACGCCGTGAAATCGGACCCGCCGCGGCCGAGTGTGCTCGTGACACCCTCAAGCGTCGATCCGATGAACCCGCCCATCACCACAATCCTATCCCGAGCCATCGCAGGGACGGTCGCGGACAGCCGTTCGTAGGTTTCGGCGAACAGAGGAGCGGCCTGCGTGTGCCGCTTGTCGGTGACGATCACACGGCGCGCATCCAGATGCTCCGCCTCCATGTCAAGGCGGCGAAACGCAAGCGCGACAATATAGCTCGACATCCGTTCGCCATAACTCGATATCGCATCTTCCGAGCGGGGGGTTAACTCTCCGAGGACCGCCAGGCCTTTGGCCAACTCCGAAAGTTCCGTGAAATGATCTTCGAGCGTGCTTTCGAGAACGGCATGATCCTCGGGCTGGGCTGCGAGGCGCGCTTCCCGCAGTGTGTAATCGCGCAATTCCTGAATCTGGCGAAGCGATCCCTCGCGCTCGCCCGCCACGGCGGCGTGCGCAATCGCCAGCAATTTGTTCGTCGTTTTCCCCATCGCTGAAACGACGACCACGGGCTTGCGGTCTTTACGGGCTTGAACAATCCGCGCTACACGCTCGATGGCTTCCGCCGACTCGACGGACGTGCCGCCGAACTTCATGACTATCATGGATTCTTCAGGATATCGAAAGTTGACGCTTCTCGCCCGGCGGCGCGCCGGAGCCTTTGCTACACTGCTTTTTGGCCGCCGCCCTCTCCGTCTCTCCCGGCACGCATTTCGTGCTCGCCATGGGCCGCCTGCCGCACTTCGGAGTGGACCGCACCGGCGCGGCGGCTACCTGTATTCGCCGGGCCGGAGCGCTGCGAGGAAGTGCACCAACGGGACCACCGGGACCGAACCCTCGCGCCGCACGGGCCGCCAATTGCAACATTTGTTTCCTCACGGCCCCTAAGCCTTTCCGTTGTTTCCGTCGCGCGCTTCGGCGGGGCCCCAAACGCACCACGCACCTGTTCGCGGGAGGCCGGTTTGGATATTCCTCCGTGTAATGCAACACTATTCCAATGTCCCAGCCGCTCCCGCGCCTCCGCGCCAATCTGGACTTTATGCCGTCCCCCGTACCGGAGCAGCCGGGACTGCTGATCCGCGACCCCTTCCACTACTCGGACGTCACGCTCATTTTCCCCCCGCCTCTCGTCGAGTGCCTTGCCCTCTTCGACGGGGAGCAGACCGGCCTCGACCTTCGGGCCGCGCTGGTCCGCATTACGGGCGATTTCCAGGTAGGCGATCTCGAAGCCAGCCTTATTGATTCGCTCGACCGCAGCGGCTTCCTCGAAAACGAGACTTTCGAAGGGCTCCGCGAGGTCCGCCATAAGGAATTCGCGGCGGCGCCAACCCGCGAGGCCGCTCACGCAGGCTCAGCCTATCCGGGCGAACGCGGCGAACTTGTCGAGACGATGCGTGCCTATATGGAACCGGACGAACCTGAGGCCGCGCCCTCGACCGGGTCCGGGGACATCTTCGCGATCGCCGCTCCACACGTGAGTCCGGAAGGCGGGTGGCAGTCTTATCAGGCGGCTTACCGCGCCATGCCGAAGGAAGCGGACGGCCTTACCTTTGTTGTCCTGGGCACGTCTCACTATGGCGCACCCGAGCGTTTCGGCCTCACGCGCAAGCAATTCGTCACGCCGTTCGGCGAGACTCCGGTCGACCAGCCTTTGACGGATTACCTCATGAAGCACGCCTCGCCCGCAATCGTCATGGAGGACTACTGCCACGCCGTCGAGCACTCGATCGAGTTTCAAGTGTTGTTTCTCCAGCACCTCTACGGTCCCAGTATCCGCATTCTCCCCATCCTTTGCGGTTCCTACGCGCGCAGCATCTACGAAGGCGGAATGCCTGAAGACGATGAGTACGTCCGGCGCTTTCTGGGAACACTCGGCGATCTGTCGGCGCGCGAAGGCTCACGTCTCTTCTGGGTTCTCGGCATCGACATGGCGCACATGGGACGCCGATATGGCGACCCGTTCTCCGCCGAGGCGGAGCGGGGAGAAATGCTTTCCGTCAGCGCGCGCGACCGCGAGCGCATCGACCGCATCAATCGAGCCGACCACACTGGCTTCTGGGACCGCGTCCAGGAAAACCACGACGACCTCAAGTGGTGCGGCTCCTCTCCGCTGTATACTTTCCTCAAGGCGGCGCCTCGGGGACGGGGCAACCTGGTCCGCTACGAGCAGTGGAACATCGACGGCGAAAGCGTGGTTAGCTTTGCCGGAATCGCCTTTTCGAGGGACGCATGAAACATCATTCACGGCGGCAGTTCATCAGGCGCACGGCGGCGGGGATCGCGTGCACATTTCCAGCAGGCTGGGAGTCGTTGTTAGGGGCACAGACCCGCCCGGCGGCGGCATACGATCTTGTCGTGAAAGGGGGCCGCGTTGTCGATCCGGCGTTGAACCTTGACGCGCAGCGTGACATAGCCGTTTCGGGCGGGAAGATTGCGCGCCTCGCGCCCAACATCGCCGACACCGAGGCACGCCAGGTGCTCGACGCCCGGGGCAAGATCGTGACTCCCGGTCTCATCGACATTCACGTGCACGTTTACGATGGCGTGGCGCCGCTCGGCATTCCAGCCGACCCCAATTGCATCGCGAAGGGCGTCACTACGGTTGTCGATGCCGGTTCGGCGGGCGCTCACACGTTCCCGGGTTTCCGAAAATACGTCGTGAACGTCGTCGATACGCGGGTGTACGCCCTGCTGAATATCTCCGTCGTAGGGCAGTCGACTCTCTCCGAGGACAACCCTCATGGCGAACTGCTGGACCTGAAGTACGCGAATCCAAAGCTCGCAATCCGTACGATAGAGAGCAATCGCGACGTAATCCTGGGTGTGAAAATCCGCTTAACGCGAAACATCGCGGGCGATCACGATCTGGCCGCGCTGCGGCTCGCGCGCGAGGCCGCCGATGCCGTGAGACTTCCGCTGATGGTCCACATCGGAGGCTCCTATTCCCCGTTGCCGGAGATCCTCAAGATCATGAAAAAGGGTGACGTGATTACGCACAGCTTTCGTGGCGGCGAGGGTGGAATCCTGGACGATCGCGGCCGCATTCTGCGGGAAGTACGGACCGCCGTAGGCCAAGGCGTGAACCTCGATATCGGGCACGGCGCGGGCAGTTTTTCTTTCGACACGGCGGAGAAGGTATTGAAGCAGGAACTGCTTCCCGGTACCATATCGAGCGACGTGCATCAATTCAACGTGAACGGACCGGTGTTCGACCTGGCGACGACACTGTCGAAGTTTCTCCACCTTGGGCTGACGCTGCCGCAAGTGATCGAGAGGGCGGCGACTAATCCGGCCCGCACGTTCGGCTTTCCACAAGGGCTGGGCACGCTGAGGGAGGGATCAATGGCGGACATTTCCGTTTTTCACCTTGCCGAGGGCGATTTTGAATTTACGGATTCACTGCGGGCCAAGCGCATGGGACATCGCAAGCTGATTCCGGTCGCGACCGTGAAGGCGGGCAAGATTTACGGTTCGGCATCGATTCCGGTGGTGACCGGCTGATCTGGTTGCAATGGCCGGCAGGAAACGCAGTGAACGGGTGGCGGAGCCGTCAGTGATATGCCGGTTGAGTTAAGCCGGGCAATACAGAGCAAAGAACGCGGATCGACCTTGCGACAGCACTTTTTCCGAGTTGCCATCATCCGAGCGAGGGGCTCTACTTTCCGGGAAGATGCTGAACGAGAGGATTTGGAGCGGGCCCCCGCCGGTCGCCGGTAAGCCAATCGAGCCTTTCTTTCAGCTGGTCCTTTGGGACCTGGCCGAGAATTCGCGCGACGATGCGGCCTTCCTGATCGATAAACGCGGTCGCGGGCACGCCGCCACCCAGTTTGAGGTCGTCGAGGTCCATGGTACTTCCGCCTGTCCAGACCGGAAAGCTGATATTGAATTTCGCGATGAAGTCCGGGATCTTTGGCCTTGACTCACGGTCGTCGATCGATACGGCCACAAACACCACGCCCTTGTCCGCG
>SYKU01000462.1 GCA_005808865.1 Acidobacteriota bacterium | reverse complement strand
TTCAGCAGCGCGCTTTGGATTTGCTTGGAGTGACGCTACGGACTGTCTGAGCTGGCTGTAGGCAGCAGCACGGTCAGAGGATTCTCCTAATGCATTGGTGCGGATTGACTTATGCGTTTTGACCCCAAGAACTTCGGTTTAAGTGTTAAACTTCGGATTTCAGGCTAATTACAGTCTTCCTCCGATTTTCAATTGTTTACTGCGAGTTGATTCCTGAATCTGTTGAAGTTGTGTTCCAACAGTTATTCCGCAACATCAAGTTCACATAACTTTGCAGGTGGATCCGGCCGGAAGGGGGTGGAACCGGTGTTCAAGCGAGAACGCATCAGGGAGTACCGGTATCGAAAGCGCCAGTTACGGCTGATTGACCTGGACCTCGCAATCAACGGCGTCAGCACTATGTGCGGTTCGCGATCCGTCCGCCCAAACCACGGTGAGGGATTTCACGCGCCTCTCCGTACCCAGACCGAAGTGCGCCGAGGCGTCCGAGGCACTCAAGTAGCTTCCTCCCGGATCGACGCGCCGAATCTGTTTTTTGCCGGAATCCATCTCTACGGTGACTACGGCCTGAAAGCCGCGGAGTCCGGCGTTCCTGCTGTGCAGCCTTACCCGCAGCCAATGGGCACGTCCTGGGTTTTGTGCCGGGACTTTGTTCAGGTACAGCCGCGCAGGTCCGTTGTTGTTAGCGACGACAATGTCGACAGCGCCGTCGTTATCCAGGTCGCCGAATGCCGCGCCACGGCCGATCAATTGCTCGAACACAGGACTCGCCTCCACCTGCTGAAAGACACCCCTGACGTTGTGAAGCAGCACATTGGGCTGGCGGAAGGGATAGGGTTGACCGCGCTGCTGCTCCATCGCCATTACCGCGCCGTTGGCGATGAAAGCGTCGAGCCAGCCATCGTTGTCGAAATCGGCGAACCCTACGCCGAAACCAGTATGAGCGAAGGTTGGCTTCAGAACATTCATTCGTACCGCGGCGTCACCATAAAACCCGGCGGCATCCTTCGAGTAAATGTTTGCACCTTCGCGGCGCAGGTTAGTCTTGAGGATCTCCTCGCGCCCATCGTTATCCACGTCGCCCACGGCGACACCCATCCCTGCTTGCGCTTTGCCGTCGGAACTGTACGACACGCCCATCTCGAGCCCGGATTCGAGGAACGTGCCGTTCTTCTGATTCATCCACAAGAAGCTCCCCGCGCCATCGTTCGCCACGTAGATATCCGGCCAGTTATCGGAATTGAAATCGGCGATCAGCACGCCGAGTCCCGGGCCGGCGGATGAGCCAATGCCGGATTCCGCCGTCACGTCGCGGAAGCGCTTACCCGCTTCATTGTGGTAGAGGCGGTCGATTGAAGGCGGAAAGGCCTGCGGCCCACAGTAATCCAACTCAGCGGCCGTGTTGCGGCATTTCTTCCGCTCGACAGTGGTCCCGTGAACGTAGTGGGTGACGAACAGATCGAGCCAGCCGTCACGGTCGTAGTCGACAAACGCGGCGCTGGTGCTCAGGTGGCCGTCGACGATGCTCATTTCCTTGCTAACGTCCACGAACTTTCCGTTTCCGGAGTTGCTGAAAAGCAGGCACCGGCCAAGACCGGTGACCAACAGATCGAGGTTGCCATCGTTGTCGAAATCGCCGATAGCCGCGCCCATGCCGTCGAAGAGCGCGGCTATGCCGGAACCACCGGTCACGTCGGTGAATCGAAGCTTTCCGCCGGGCACGAGTTCGTTGCGAAAAAGGCGGCCGCCGCCCTTCCATCCGTCCGCAACGGGAAAGCTGGCGTCGCGCATGGATTTTCCTTTGTCGATGAAGTCGCCCTGAACCAGGTACACGTCCAGATCGCCATCGTTGTCATAGTCGAACAGAGCCACGCCGGAGCCCATGATTTCGGGCAGGTAGAACTCGCCTGTGGCGCCGGTGAAATGGCGGAAAACCAATCCAGTCCGCTCGGAGGCCTCCTCGAAGGAAAATGCGGCAAGCGGCGAGGATTCCGGCGCGCCACGTGAGAACGGCTGCCCGCCGCAAGCGGCGAAAATCAGGAGGCCAATGGCGGCAAGGGCGGCTACGGCCTGATCGGGTCTTCGGGTCGACGTCATCGAATCGCCATTGCCAGTTGAAGCTGAATCGTGGTGAGGCCGAGTTGTTTGGCGCGATCGATGGCTGCGCGAGCGAAAGCGTTCCATCCGAGCCCTTCATCCGCCGCTTTGTAGGCGCTCATGACGGATTGGATCGCGGGTTCGGCGTCCGGTCCAAGGCGCAGGACCTGAAGAAACGCGTCGCGGGCCTGTTCCTGGCGCTTCTGCTTGAGGTGGATGGTACCGAGCATAATCCAGGACCGCGAGGAGTGGGGCGCTATCGCAGCGCTTTTCTCATAACTCCGCAGGGCAGAGGCGAGATCGCCAGCCTCGAAGCTGATCTGGCCCAGATTTTCGTAGGAGGTGTAGTGATTGGGATCGGTCTCGATGGCGCGAAGGAAGTACTTACGCGCTTCGGCATTCCGTCCGGCCACCTTGTCCACGAGTCCGCGCGTGTTTTGCAACTCAGCGGAGTCGGGGCTAAGGGCCAGTGCACGGCGATAGTGTTCGTCTGTCTTCTTTACGTCGCCCAGGTGCGCATAACAAGTGACAAGATTGACGTGACCGACGAGGAAATTCGGGTCCTCGCTGACGGCCTCTTCGAGGAGCTGGGCGGCCTGTTTCCAGTCGCCTGAAGAGGCGACGCGGAGGCTGCGGTTGTAGAGTCCCTGGTGGCTGCGGTTCAGGTCTTTGATTCCCTGAATAATTTCGTCGTCGAGCGCCGGCTCCCGCGTGGGACTCGCTTTGTAGGCCGCCAGCTGGCTGGCCGCGCGTTCGCGATCTCCGGCTTTCCTGTGCGCTTCGGCGAGCGTATAGTGGGCGGCTCCGAACCTGGGGTTGGCGCTACACAGGTCCTGAAGCACGGCGATGGCTTCCCCGTAGCTGCCCGTAGAGAGCAGAACGTTACCCAAGCCAAACTGAGCGTGGGGCTGCGCAGGGTGGTCCTTCAATATCCGCCGGAAGGACTTTTCGGCCTCGGGGTTGCGGCCCAGGCGGCGGAGGGCGTCGGCACGCGCGAGATTGGCCGGCAGGCTCCCGGGTTTCAGCTTCAAGGCGCGGTCGAAATCCGCCACGGCGCTTTCGCGATCGCCTTGAGCCGCAAGGACCCAGCCGAGCAGGTAGGCGGACTGATGGTCCTTGGAGTCCAGGATGGTGGCGCGCCGGAGATAGCCTTCCGCCGCGATATAGGACTCGTAAGCGACCAGAGCCTTGGCGAGATTCAGATTCGCCCTGGCGTCGGCAGGATTGGCCTTAAATTCCGCCGATAGCGTCCGCAACTGGGCGCGCACGCCGGGCGTGAGAGGTGACATATCGAAGGCGGGCGGCGGCGGCAACTCCGTCCCGGCGCTCTCCCGGCATGCGGAAGCGGTCACGGCAAGGGCGATTACAAAGCTCAAAGCGGCGCAAATGCGTGCGCGCCCGCAGATAAATCCGCGCCTGCCGACGGCCGGCGCATCGTGGATAGTGAGCGTTACGAGTCTCAATCTCTAAAATCATGGTATTCGGTGAGTCGCGGAGTGTCAATTCCAACCTCAAGGTGAGGGCCATGAAAAATCTGTTCCAAGTGCGCGCACGGACCGTGGTGGCGGTGCGGCAGGCCATCGCTGTTTGTGGTCTGTCATTTCCACGGAAGACGACAGGCGACAAAACGATCGCCTGCGCCACTGGCTGCCAATTGCAACAGTTGTTTCAGGACGGGCCCTGAGTTGTCTCCACGCGCCGACAGCGTGAGGCAATGACAAAAGTGGCCAGACCAAGGGCCTAGGAGCGGCCGGGCAGATCCGAGATCGCGCAGCAGACGCCTGGACAGAACTGGGACGGTTTCCGGAATATCGGGAATATCGGTCAAAAACCTTGACTTCGGACTGCTACCGTGCGTACAATTTTCTAATTGGTTTTTTAGTTACGTTCCCCGGGTCGTCATATTTGCGCAAAAATTGGAGAATAAAATGAATTGGTCCGTTTGCCTTGGACTCCGCCTCGTTGCGACGTTCGGCTTGCTCGCGACTGCCGCGCTCTCGCAGACCACCAACGCAACCCTTGTCGGTTCGGTACTCGATCCACAGGCGGCCGCTATCGCGGGTGCAAGCATTACGGTCAAAGATCTTGGAACGGGCGTGGTCCGCAAGACGACTACCGACGCGGTTGGCAACTATCGCGTGTTTCCGCTCAATCCCGGACGTTACGAAGTCTCCGTGCAGACCGCGGGCTTCAAGACCAAGGTAGCGCCTGAGGTCATCGTCGAAATCGCGTCGAACGTGAAGATCGACTTTCAATTGGAAGTGGGCCAGATCGCGGAAACCGTCGAAGTGACGGCCACGACCGCGGCGTTGCAGACACAGGAAGCCTCGGTGGGCGGCACGGTCACGGGAACCGAACTCGCCCGTCTTCCCGTCAACGGCCGCAACTACACGCGCCTGATGCTCCTGATGCCCGGAACCAGCGACCAGGGCGGCTCTCAAAGCCAAGGGACGTTTTCCGGCACGCAGATGGTCTCCGTAAACGGACAACGCCGACAGGACAACAACTTCACGCTCGATGGCGTGGACAACAATTTCCAGATGATGAACTCCCCCGGCGGCTCGCCGCCGATGGATGCCATCCAGGAGTTCCGTGTTCTGAACAACACCTCGGCGGAGTTTGGCCGCTCCTCAGGAGCGAACGTTAACATCGCCATCAAGTCAGGCACCCAGGACCTCCACGGCTCGGCCTACGAGTATCTTCGGAACAACGTGTTCGACGCAAACGACTTCTTCGCGAACCGGCAGAATACGGGCAAAGTGCCTTTCCGCCAGAATCAATATGGCGTCGCCGTGGGCGGTCCGTTGTTCATTCCCAAAATCCATGACGGCCGTCAGAAGACTTTCTGGTTCGCCAGTTGGGAGGGGTTCCGCCTGCGCCGCGGCGGCACGGCTATTACCACTTTCCCGGTAGCCGCTCAGCGTAACGGCGACTTCTCTCAGCAGACCCGTAACATTTACGACCCGTTCACGGGAACGCTCGACGCGCAAGGAAACATCCTGCGGCAGCCCTTCCCCAATCGCCAGATTCCCGCGGCGCGCATCAACCCGGCGATCAAGTTTTTTGTCGACACGCTTGCCCCGCTGCCGAACATCGGCGGAGGAGCGCTGAACAACAACTACATCAACACGGCCGGCCGGGGTAACAACCGCGACGCCTTAGTGCTGCGGGGAGACCACAATCTATCCGTGAAGGACAACCTGAACGTCCGTTTTCTTCGCCAACGGGTGGGCGAGAATGTTCCGAACGCCAATCCCAACCTGATCGCCAACAACCGCTTTGACGTCGAAAACTTCGCGGGCGCCTGGAATCACATCTTCAGCGCCACGACCGTGCTCGATGTGAAGTTCGGGTACAACCGCCCGCTGATTCCCTCGGCGACACGGAACAGCAGGATTACGCGCGGCGAATTTTTCGACAAGACGGGCATCAAGATGTACCAGCGCGAGGTGCTGTTCGATCCAATTCCCACCCTGAACGCAGTTGGCGAATTCGCGGTAGGCGGCGGTGGTGGAATCACGGGTGACAGAATTTATCAGGGACTCGCCAACCTTTCGAAGACCGTTGGCCGGCATAACGTAAAGACAGGCCTCAACTACACCTACCGTATCTTCGAAACCAACACATCCAACCCGATGAATGGCAACGGGGATTTCGACCGCCGTCTGACTTCGTTGTTTTCCGATAACAATTCCGGCCACAGTTTCGCCACCATGCTGCTCGGAGTGCCAACCGAGATCCGCCGCAGTTCGGGCAATACGCTGACCGATGCGCGTGTGGCTGCCTGGCAGGCCTACGTTCAGGATGACTGGCGGGTGAGCAACAAGCTCACGGTGAATTTAGGGGTTCGCTACGAGTTTGCCAATCCGCCGTACGACAGCACGGACCGGCTAGGGAACCTGCTGATCACGCGCGACCCGCAAACCGGGAAGTATGATGGCACCCTGCTGTGGGCGACCACGAACCCGGCGGTCAATCCCGCCACTGGGAGGGTGAACGATCCACCGAACCGGCTTACGTATGGCCGCTCTCTCAAACGGTCAAACTATCGCGACTTCGCGCCTCGAATCGGATTGGCGTACCAGGTAAATGCGAAGACGGTGGTACGCTCCGCCTACGGTATTTTCTTTAATTCCACGTTCGTTCAGGAGTTGCAGGACCTCCGCAAGTTTTGGCCCTATACGCCGCAGGAGTTGTTTACGGCCAATACGGGAACGACCCCGGACCTGTTGATCACAGACGCCGCCCGCGCGGGTACGGTGTCGATCGGCGGCTGGTCGCAGAATCCCGAGAACCGAACGCCCTACTCGCAGCAGTGGAACCTGACCATCCAGCGGCAGGTGATGGACGACCTCACCGTCGACATCGGCTACGTAGGGAACAACAACCATAAGCAGATTGGTTACGCCCCCCTTAACACGGCCCCGATCCCCGGGCCTGGTCCGGTAAATCCGCGGCGCCTAATGCCGCGGTTTGGGGAACTCGACGCCGGCTACAATCAGTTCAATTCGGAGTATCATTCATTCCGCGCGAACGCCGTAAAACGGTTCTCCAAGGGTTTGCAGTTCCAGGTCAATTACACGTGGGGCAAGGCTCTTGACGATCAGTCGTCTCTCGCCGAGACCCGCGGACAGAACCAGTACGACCGCCGGGCGGACTGGGGCCGGTCCTCAATCGACCTGCGCCACATATTCCAGGCGGCCTATGTGTACGAACTGCCGGTCGGTCTCAAGAAGAAGTTCGGA